>NZ_RBXL01000001.1:4971007-5277508 GCF_003634315.1 Thiocapsa rosea | reverse complement strand
TCTCACTCTGGACGCGGTTTAAGCAGGCGAGGCTCCGAAGCGGTTCCTTCTCTGACCGGCCCGCTTCGGATCGCATCAGCCGGTTCTTAAGGTGGCCAATCCGGCATCGACTCGGATCACTTGGCCCGTTGTCATGCGGGCGTCTTCCAGCAGCCATAGCGCGGCACCCGCAACGTCTTCGGGCTCGCCGATCGTTCGCAAGGGGTGTCGGTCGGCCGCCGCGGTGCGCTTTGACTCGTTTCCGATCAAACGTTCCGCAAGCGGCGTCGCCGTCAGTGTCGGCGCGACGGCGTTGACCCGGATGCGCGGGGCGAGCTCGGCGGCAAGGGATCGCGTCAGGCCCTCCACCGCGCCCTTGGCACTCGCGATCGAGGCGTGAAACGGCAGCCCGGTTCCCACGGCGACCGTGCTGAACAGCACAATGCCGGCAGACTCCGCCGCCTTCAGAGCCTTCATTGCACCCTGCAGCGCCCGCACCGCACCGAGTAGATTGATCTCGAGGTCTTCCATCCACTCCTTTTCGCCAAGCCGCTCGAAGGGACGAAGCCGGATGGTGCCGGGGCAATAGACGAGCCCGTCGAGTGTCGTCGGCAGCGCATCCGCGGGGAAGTCGTTGGTTCGGACGTCCCAGTGCAGGCTGGTGACGGCCGGGTGATCCGGCGCCGCTTCCGGGTGACGCGACAGTTGGATCACCTGATGTCCGCGCGCGAGAAGCTTTCCGAGCAGCGCGGCGCCGATGCCGGACGTGCCGCCGACGATCAAATAGGTTTTTGACATTTCGAGCCCCTATGAAGCGGGTTGAGGTGTACGAGGGCAGGTTCAGGCGGGACGAAAGTTTTACAAGACCTGGACAGTATGCCTTGCGATCCTAGACAAAATACGCACCTTTCGAAGGAAGGCGTCGAAGGGACTCGTCTCGGTTCGGATCGCCCCGATATTCTCGATCTAAACCGCGCCGGCTCCGACGATTGTCGGAGCCGGCGCGGCCAAGCGAATCCAACATACGACGCATACCGCACCCGGCGCGGTTTAGGCCGGATGACGGCCGGTTGTTCGCTACACCCATCAACGCGAAAGGAGGCTCATATGAAGGTTGCCATCATCGGCGGTACCGGTTTTGTCGGCACCAACATCTCTCGGCACTTGATCGACGCCGGTCATCGGCCTCGGCTTCTAGTCCGGCCGGGCAGCGAGCAGAAGGTCGCTCAGCCGGAGCATTGCGATATCGTCCTGGGCGACGTGGCCGATCCGGTTGCGCTCGAGCGTTGCCTGGAGGGTTCGGATGCCGTGATCTATCTGATCGGCATCCTGCGCGAGTTTCCCAGCCGAGGCATCACCTTCGATGCGCTGCAGCGCGTCGGTGTCGAGGACACCATCGCGGCGGCGAAACGGCAAGGAGTCGATCGGTTCGTCCTGATGAGCGCCAACGGGGTCCATGTCGAGGGCACGCCCTATCAGCGCAGCAAGGCGCTTGCCGAGGCGGCGCTCAAGGCATCCGGGCTGCGCTGGACCATCTTCCGCCCCTCGGTCATCTTCGGTGACCCGGACGGTCGCATGGAGTTTTGCTCCCAGCTCAAGAAGGACATCATCGACAGCCCGATGCCGGCGCCGCTCTTCTACAGCGGGCTGATTCCCAAGGATGCCGGTGGTTTCGAGCTGGCCCCGGTCCATATCGACGATGTCGCCGCGGCCTTCGTGCTGGCCGTAAACGAGTCGCGTACCGAGTCCCAGACCTACAGCCTGTGCGGCCCTCAGCGCATGAGCTGGAAGGCGATCCTCACGACCATTGCCGCGGCATCCGGCAAGACCAAGCTGATGCTGCCGGCACCGGCCATGGCCATCAAGGCGACTGCGAGTCTGCTCGACCGCTATCCATGGTTTCCCATCTCGCGCGATCAGATCCAGATGTTGATGGAGGGAAACGTCTGCTTCGAGAACGACAGCTTCGCGCGACTTGGTCTGACCCCGACTCCCTTCGGTGTCGATCAGCTGGGGTACTTGAATCGGTAGGTCGGCACGTTCACGCGTCGGTTGTGCCGAGCGAGAGCGAGGTCCAACGTTTGCCGCCACGCGAACCGCCGAGTGTTGTGCTTCCTATCGTCAGCACAACCTACGTGGCGGGCGCGCTCAGAGCTTCTTGAGATAGGACACGCCGCCGAGCTGCGCCATCTGACGCTGGATCCAGGTGGCGCGGCGCTTCACGGTCGATGAGGGTGTTTCGAGTCGATAGATGTTTGGATTCGGCAGCACGGCGGCGATGAGGGCCGCATCCGAGGCGCTCAGCGCCATCACCGGGCGGTCGAAATAGCGCCAGCTCGCAGCCCCGACGCCGAAGGTGTTCGGGCTGAGCTGGGCGATGTTGAGATAGACCTCCAGGATCCGTTCCTTGGGCCAAAGCGTCTCGATCAAGAAGGTAAACCAGACCTCCAGTGCCTTGCGAATCGGATCCCGGCCGGACCAAAGGAAGAGGTTCTTCGCCGTCTGCTGGCTGATGGTGCTCGCCCCGCGCAACCGTTCTCCGGCACGATAGCGCTGCCACGCGCGTTCGATCTCGATGGTGTCGAAGCCGCGATGGCCCGGGAAGCGCTGGTCCTCCGCGGCGATGACGGCGAGCTTCACGGCCCCCGGAATGGCGTCCCAGTCGACCCACTCATGATAGACATAAGGCGGCTCGCCGGGCTCTGAATGGGCGGCGATCCAGCGTTGAATCATGAAGGCAGAGGTGGGCGGGTCGACCCAGCGCAGGACCAAGACCAGCACGACCGACAGCGCCATCAGGCCAGCCAGAACGAGCGCGATCCGGCGCAACAGGACTTTCCGAGAGCGTTTTTTTCGAGCGGCCATGATGGTCGGTAACGTCAGCGGGCGATGCGAGCGGGTGAAGGGACCGCCGTCGAGCGATCCGTCCAAATCGTGTCGCCGAAGTATCCGGACCCTGATTCGGCGGGTCAAACCCGACCTAAACCGCGCCCGGCGCGGTCTGTGTTGTTTTTGGATGGGATCGGCCTCGGCAGACTCGATAATCGTCGGAGCCGGCGCGGTTTAGAGTTTTAAAAAATATACAATTTTAAACCGCGTATCCAACAAAGTCGGTGACATCCCCAAGGCGAGTACACCATGAAAACGACGCATGTCGCTCTGGACGCGGTTTGACGTTAATCCGGCCTAAGATTCCCGGGCGCGCCGCCCAGCGCCGCTTCGAGCATGTCGATAAAGGTGCGCGTCTTTGCCGGCATCAGGCGGCGGCCGGGGAACACCGCCCACGCCGTCTGTGCCGGGAGTGACCACGCGGGGAGAACCCGACGCAGTCTGCCTCGTTCGACATCGCGCGCCGCGTAACAGTCCGGGACGGCGGCGATCCCGGCCCCGGTGCCGGCCAGGCGGATCAGGATGTCGGGCGAGTTCGCGGCGATGCGGCCCTCGGGCAGACCCTCCCAGTGTGCCGTCGCGGCGGTCAGGGTCCAAGGCGCGGTTTCCCCGTCGCGCCCGACGAGGCAGAGGACTCGGTGACGGAGCAGATCTTCCGGGATCGCCGGATCTCCCTGCTCGGCCAAATAGCGCGGGGCCGCATAGAGGCCGATCGGGAAGAGCGCGAGACGGCGCGCGGCCAGCAGTGCATCGTCCGGCAGCGCACCGGTGCGCACCGCAATGTCGAATCCCTCGCCGAGGAGATCCACGCGTCGCGGGGACAGATCCAGCTCCAGCATGACCGCCGGGTGGCGTGCGATGTAGGCCGCCAGCATCTCGCTCAACAGCAGGGTTGCGAAGTCGCCCGGCATGGAGACGCGCAACCGTCCCGTGGGGCGGGCTTGGCGATGCTCGGCGAGCGCCCGCACCGCGTCGACCTCGTCGGCGACCTGGCGGGCGTGCGCGAGCAGATGCTCGCCCAGCTCAGTCAAGGTGAGGCGCCGCGTCGTGCGCAGCATCAGTCGCTCGCCCAGCCGGTCCTCCAGCACGGAGATACGCCGCGAGACCGTCGATTTGGGCAGGCCGATCCGTTCGGCGGCACGGCTGAAGCTGCCCGCCTCGGCGACATGGGCGAAAATCAGGAGGTCGTTGGGTTCAAATTGTTCCATAGGCGGGACAATGTTATCCGATTCGACGACTACTCTAACCGTTTCGGCATCAATATATCGGCTATCAGATGAAACCCGATGCCGAGAGCGACACCATGAACATCCTGCAGATCAATGCCAGCGCCCGCCGCGAGGGCGCCAACTCCACCCGAATCGCCGATGCCGTCGTCGAGCGCCTGCGCGCCGAGAACCCGGCGGCGCGCGTGCAGGTCCGCGATCTGGCGAGCCAACCCCACCCGGTGCTGGACGAAGCGGGCCTCGCCGCACTCTCGACGCCGCCCGAGCAACGCACGCCCGAGCAGGCCGCCCGCGTCGCGCTCGACGATGCCCTGATCGCCGAGGTGCAGGCGGCCGACGCGATCGTGCTCGGCGTGCCCATGTACAACTTCGGCGTACCGGCGCAACTGAAGCACTGGATCGACGCGATTGCTCGCGCCGGCGTGACCTTCCGCTACACAGAGCAGGGGCCGGTCGGTCTGCTCGCGGGTCGGCGCGTCTATGTCGCGCTGGCGCGCGGCGGTCGGTACCGCGATACCCCCGCCGACAGCCAGGTGCCCTATCTGAAGACGCTGCTCGGGTTTCTCGGCATGACCGATGTGCGGTTCATCTATGCGGAAGGTCTCAACATGGGTCCGGAGTCGGCCGAGCGGGGTTTCGCCGAGGCCGAGGCGGATCTCGAGGCGGCTTTTGCCTGAGCCGGAGTTGTTCACAAGCCCGACCTGTAGGGTGGACGAGCGAGAGCGAAGTCCACCGACCCCGGCGCCGGCGTTGGTGGACTGCGCTGCGCATGTCCACCCTAAACCGCGCCAGATCCAGCGGTCGTCAAGTCTGCCGAGGCTGATCCCATCGAAAAATCCTCGCATACCGCACTGGGCGCGGTTTAATTCAGGAGTGATCCAGATGACAGAAACCACTTTTCAAACCGATTCCGTGCGGCAGTCCCGCACCATCGAGCGTCTGGTCGCCGGCCAGGCAACCACCGACGGTGCCGGCGTGAACCTGATCCGGGTGCTGACCCAGCCGCTGCAGCAGCGACTTGACCCTTTCCTGATGCTCGACGCCTTCGGAAGCGACGATCCGGACGACTATATCGCGGGCTTTCCGAATCATCCGCACCGCGGCTTCGAGACCGTGACCTATATGATTGCCGGGCGCATGCTGCATCGCGACAGCGCGGGCCACGAAGGGTTGATCGAGACCGGCGGCGTTCAGTGGATGACCGCGGGCAGCGGTCTGGTCCATTCCGAGATCCCGCAACAAGCGCAAGGGCGGATGGAAGGCTTCCAGCTCTGGCTCAACCTGCCGGCGCGCGAGAAGATGATTCCGCCCTGGTATCGAAACTTCACCGCGAGCGAGCTGCCGCGCTTCCAGACCGAGGCGGGCGTGGCCGTCACGGTGATCGCCGGTCTGACCCACGGCGTGACCGGCGCGGTGACGCGCGAGACGACGGCGCCGCTGTTTCTGGATCTGCATCTGCCGGCCGGCACGCGCTTCGAGCAGGCGCTTCCGATCGAGCAGAATGCCTTCATTTACGTCTATCGAGGAGAGGTCGCTGTTGCCGGACAGTCAGTCCCGACGCAGCGTATGGCGATCCTCGCCAACGCTGCGGACGCCGACGGCGTGGTCGTCGAGGCTATGAGCGAGCTAGCGGGAGAGGCACGGGTCCTGCTGATCGCGGGGCATCCTCTGCGCGAGCCGATCGCCCAGCATGGTCCCTTCGTCATGAATACGATGCAGGAAATTCAACAAGCGGTACGTGACTACAGTGCCGGCCGTCTGGCCTGAGCGACAAGCACGCGCCACAACGGAGCCTACGCATGCAGAACTTTGTCTTCCACAATCCCACCCGAATCCTCTTCGGCGAAGGTCAGATCGCAGCAATCGGCCCGGAGATCCCGAGCGGCGCCCGCGTGCTGATCACCTATGGCGGCGGCAGCGTCGTGAAGACGGGCACCTTAGCCGAGGTCAAGGCGGCGCTGGGCGAGACCGACTATCTGGAATTCGGCGGCATCGAGCCGAACCCGACCTACGAGACCCTGATGCAGGCGGTCGAGCTCGCCCGCTGCGAGAAGGTCGACTTCCTGCTCGCCGTCGGCGGCGGCTCGGTGATCGACGGGACCAAGTTCATCGCCGCGGCCATCCCCTTCGAGGGCGATCCTTGGGACATCCTCGCCAAGCAGGCGCCGATCACCTCCGCGGTGCCCTTCGGCAGCGTGCTGACATTGCCGGCGACCGGCTCCGAGATGAACGCGGGCTCCGTCGTCACGCGGCGCGCCACGCACGACAAGCTCGCCTTCATCCACCCGCTGGTCTTCCCGCGCTTCTCGGTGCTGGATCCGACCAAGACCTATACGCTCCCGCCGCGTCAGGTCGCCAACGGTGTGGTCGATGCCTTCGTGCACATCGCCGAGCAATACCTGACCTATCCGGCCGATGCCAAGGTGCAGGACCGCTTTGCCGAAGGGTTGCTGCTGACCCTGATCGAGGAAGGCCCCAAGGCGTTGTCCGAGCCCGAGAACTACGCGGTGCGCGCCAACCTCATGTGGACGGCGACCCTCGCGCTGAACGGGCTCATCGGTGCAGGCGTGCCGCAGGACTGGGCGACCCACATGGTCGGCCACGAGATCACCGCGCTGCACGGGCTGGATCATGCCCAGACCCTGGCCGTCGTCTTGCCGGCGATGTTGCAGGTCAGGCGGTTCGACAAGCGCGCGAAGCTTCTGCAATACGCCGAACGGGTCTGGGGTCTGCGTGACGGCGACGAAGATGCGCGCATCGACGCGGCCATCGAGCGCACCCGCGACTTCTTCGAGTCGCTCCAGGTCCCGACACGCCTCTCCGGCTACGGGATCGGCGCCGAGGCGATCGCGCCGCTGGTCGGTCAGCTCGAGCGTCACGGCATGACCGCGCTCGGCGAGCGGCAGGATGTGGATCTCGCACGCTCGCGACAGGTGCTTGAGTTGGCGCTCTAAACCGCGTCCAGAGCGAGATGCTCACTTGCGTGTGAGCTCGACGTTTGGTGCATCCACAGCCCTTAGCGGGGACGCGGTTTAGAATGATATATTTTTTAATATCTTAAACCGCGCCGACTCCGGCGGCCGTCAAGTCTGCCGGGGCCGACCCCATCCGACAACATCGCAGACCGCGCTGGGCGCGGCTTAGCCTCGCTCGCCAGTTCCCGGGAGCGTCGACGTGCAGTCGACCCGCTGGCCTGAAGGCCGGCGAAAGAGGTCGACTGCACGTCGACGCTCCCGGGGTCGGTGCTTTGCCGCACATGCCCATCGCCCCCCGTGTCTGCTATGATTCGCCCTCATTTCAGACACCCGCTCGCGCGCCCGGCCGACCGAATCGGCTTGCGTGCACGCCTGCCGCGCGCTCTTCACCCTATCCCCGGGCGACCTTCAGCTTCATGACAGACCTCAGTCATATCCGAAATTTCTCGATCATCGCTCACATCGATCACGGCAAGTCGACCATCGCCGACCGCTTTATCCAGTTCAGCGGCGCCTTGACCGATCGCGAGATGTCGAGCCAGGTGCTCGATTCGATGGATCTGGAGCGCGAGCGCGGGATTACGATCAAGGCGCAGAGCGTCACGCTTGACTTCAAGGCGCGCAACGGCGAGATCTATCAGCTGAACTTCATCGACACGCCCGGGCATGTCGACTTCTCCTACGAGGTCTCGCGCTCCCTGGCCGCCTGCGAGGGCGCACTGCTGGTCGTGGACGCAGCCCAAGGGGTCGAGGCGCAGAGCGTCGCCAATTGCTACACCGCCATTGAGCAGGGGCTCGAGGTCCTGCCGGTGCTCAACAAGATCGATCTGCCCTCGGCCGAGCCCGAACGCGTCATCAAGGAGATCGAGGAGATCATCGGTCTCGATGCCGAGGATGCGCTTCGGGTCAGTGCCAAGACGGGGGAAGGGATCCCGGAGCTGCTTGAAGCCCTGGTTCAGCGCATCCCGCCGCCGCGCGGAGACGTGAACGCACCTCTGCAGGCGCTGATCATCGATTCTTGGTTCGACCCCTATGTCGGGGTGGTCTCGCTGGTGCGTGTGGTCAACGGCGAGATGCGCCGTCGCGACAAGATCCTGATCATGTCGACCGGGCGCACCCAACAGGTCGACTCGGTCGGCGTCTTTACACCGAAGAAGACCGAGCGCGATCGCCTTGGCGCGGGCGAGGTCGGGTATATGATCGCGGGCATCAAGGAGATCGACGGCGCGCCGGTCGGCGACACCATCACCCGTCCCGACGCCCCGGCGCCCAAGCTGCCGGGCTTCAAGGAGGTGCGCCCGCGGGTCTTCGCGGGTCTCTACACCGTCATCTCGGACGACTACGAGGACCTGCGCGAGGCACTGGGCAAGCTGCGGCTCAACGATGCGGCGCTGAACTACGAGCCCGAGGTGTCCCAAGCGCTGGGCTTCGGCTTTCGCTGCGGTTTCCTCGGGATGCTGCACATGGAGATCATCCAGGAGCGACTCGAGCGCGAATATGACCTGGATCTGATCACGACTGCGCCGACGGTGGTCTACGAGGTGCTGCGCTCGGACGGGGAGTTGATCAAGATCGACAATCCCGCCAATCTGCCGGACCCCGGTCAGATCCGCGAGGTCCGCGAGCCCATCATCGAGGCGCATATCCTGGTGCCGCAGGATTATCTCGGCTCGGTGATCACGCTGTGTATCGAGAAGCGCGGGGTTCAAAAGCAGATCCAGTATCTCGGCGGTCAGGTGCAGGTGAGCTACGAGCTGCCGTTGAGTGAGGTGGTGCTGGATTTCTTCGATCGACTGAAATCGGTCAGTCGCGGCTATGCATCGTTTGAATACGAATTCAAGCGCTTCCAGGCCGCCGACTTGGTCAAGCTGGATGTGTTGATCAACGGCGACAAGGTGGACTCGCTTTCCTCGATCGTGCATCGCGCACTCTCGCAGAGCCGAGGTCACGATATCACCGTGCGCATGAAGGATCTGATCCCGCGCCAGATGTTCGAGGTGGCGATTCAGGCCGCGATCGGCACCAAGGTCATTGCACGCACCACGGTCAAGCCGCTGCGCAAGAACGTCACGGCCAAGTGTTACGGCGGCGACGTGAGCCGTAAGCGCAAGCTGTTGGAAAAGCAAAAGGCGGGCAAGAAGCGCATGAAGCAGGTCGGCCGTGTGGAGATCCCGCAGGAAGCGTTTCTTGCGGTGCTCCAAGTCGGCAAAGATAATTGAACCGCGTCTGGAGTGATAGGCGCTGGTTTGTGTTGGGTCGGCCTTGCAGGGCGAATGAACGTTTGAGTGGACGCGGTTCAAGTGATTAGGGGATTTTTTAAGGCGTCGGATCGGAGGCGGTCGGTATTCTCGAATCCGAGATGCCTATAACCGGTAGGGTGGACGAGCGAGAGCGAAGTCCACCGAACCCAGCTCCGGCGCTGGTGGACTGCGCTGCACTTGTCCACCCTACGGCTCTGAGAACGAAGAACCGAGAACCGATCGCAGCGTCATCTATGGATCACCGAGAGACCTTATAAACCTACCCATGAATTTCGATTTCCCTGCCTTTTTGGTGTTGGCGTCCGCCGTGACCGGCGGGATCTGGCTGGTCGATGCGGTGATGTTCGCGCCGCGTCGGCGTCGGCTCGCTGCCGTCGGTAGCGGCACGGTCTCCGACCCGGCGAAGCCGGTCTACAAGGAGCCTGTACTGGTCGAGTATGCGCGCTCGTTTTTTCCGGTGATCTTCGCCGTTTTGGTATTGCGCTCCTTTTTGGTCGAGCCCTTTCGGATCCCGTCGAACTCCATGATGCCGACGCTGCTGACCGGGGACTTTATCCTGGTCAACAAATTTGCGTATGGGCTGCGCTGGCCTGTACTCAACTCCAAATTCCTCGAAATCGGCGACCCTCAGGTCGGCGACGTGGTGGTCTTCAAGTTTCCGCAGGACATCTCGGTCGACTACATCAAGCGTGTGATCGGTGTTCCGGGCGACGAGATCGCTTATCAGAATAAAACGCTCTATCGCAACGGCGAGCCGGTCGCGCAGTTGCCGATCGGTCGCTATACGGGTGTCGGATCGGGTGCGGAGATGACCGGCGCGCGCGAGGCGCTCGAGCAACTCGGCGAGGTGGAGCACCGGATCCTGACCCGACAAAACGCGCCCGATTTGCCGCCGGGGTGTCGGGTGTTGGCCTATGGTCCGATCCAGGTGCCCGAGGGCCAGTACTTCGTGATGGGCGACAACCGCGACAACAGCAACGATAGCCGCTGCTGGGGTTTCGTGCCGGAGGAGAACCTGGTCGGCAAGGCATTCGGAATCTGGATGCATTGGGACGGGCGTCGCGACGGTTCCCCGATCGCTTGGGGTCGTCTCGGCAACGGGATCGATTGAACGGATCGCAATGGGTCCCCGGATCATGGCATCCGGTTCCCGCGGAGGTGCTTGTGAGATCGCGATTGCACGGCCGTCAAGGCGGAGCGGGGATGTTGTCGATCCTCGTCATCCTCTCGCTGGTCATCTTTTTCGTGACCCTGCTCTTCAAGCTGGGTCCGGCCTATATGGGATTCTGGACGATCAAATCCGTCATGGACAATGTCGCGGAGCAATCGACACCGATCAGCGGCGGCGCGCGCGAGATCGCCAATCAGATCGGCAAGCGGCTCGACATCAATAACGTGGACCAGGTCAGCGCCAAGGATTTCAAGATTCGGCGTACCGGCGAGAACCTCTACGAGGTGACCCTCGATTACGAACAACGTCAGCACGTCTTTTTCAATATCGATACGGTCTTGACCTTCGCCTATCAGGTGGAGGTGAAGGGCCAATGACGGATGATCTTACGAAGGTCGATCCGTGAACGCCGATCCCCTCAGGCTCGCCCGGCTCATCGGACACAAGTTCGCGCGCGAGGAGCTCCTGCTTCAGGCGTTGACCCACCGCAGCGCAGCATCCGCCAACAACGAGCGCTTGGAGTTTCTCGGCGATGCCTTGATTGGTTTCGTGATCGCCGAGGCGCTGTGGCAGCGCTTCCCCGAGGCCGATGAAGGGACCTTGAGTCGCATGCGCGCCTCGCTGGTCAAGCGCGAGACCCTGGCTGCATTGGCGCGCGGACTCGATCTCGGCGACTACCTGCATCTGGGCGCCGGGGAGCTGCGCACCGGAGGCTATGCCCGCGACTCGATCCTCGCGGATGCCTTCGAGGCGCTCTGGGGCGCCGTTTACCTGGACGCGGGATTTACGTCCACACGCGAGCTGGTCCTGCGACTGTTTGCCACACGCCTGGCGCAGACCAGCGCGACGCATGCCGGGAAGGATCCCAAAACACAACTCCAGGAATGGCTCCAGGCGCAGCGCCGGCCACTCCCCGAATATGCGGTCGTGGCCACCGGCGGCGATCAACATGCCCAAACCTTTGTCGTCAGTTGCGCGCTCGCCGATGCGGATCTCAGTACCCGCGCCGAGGGCGGCACCCGACGCGGTGCCGAGCAAGCGGCGGCACATGCCATGCTGGAGCAGCTCAAGAATGTCTGAACTCATCGCCGGTCGTTGCGGGACCGTGGCCATCATCGGACGGCCGAACGTCGGCAAGTCGACCTTGCTCAATCGGCTGATGGGGCAGAAGCTCGCCATCACCTCGCACAAGGCGCAGACCACGCGCCACTCCATCCTGGGTATCAAGACGCGTCCCGAGGGCCAGATCCTCTTCGTCGACACCCCGGGCATTCATCAGCGCGGGGCGAACGCACTCAATCGCTATCTGAATCGCGCAGCCCGCACGGCGATCAGCGATACCGACTTGGCGCTTTTCGTGGTCGAGGCGCTGCGCTGGACCGATGAAGATGCAGCGGCGCTCGAAGCCATCGCAACCGCGGGCGTGCCCGTCATCGCGGCCGTCAACAAGGTCGACCGCATCGCGAACAAGGAGGATCTGCTGCCCTATCTGCAGGATCTCGGTCAGCGTCACGCCTTCGTGGACCTGATCCCGGTCTCCGCGGCGAACGGGGATCAGGTCGAGGTGCTCGAGCTCGCCTTGCTGCGCGGTTTGCCCGAGGGCGAGCCGGTCTTCCCCGAGGACCAGGTCACCGATCGCTCCGAGCGCTTCTTTGCCGCCGAGCTGGTGCGCGAACAACTGGTGCAGCGTTACGGCGAAGAGCTGCCGTACCGCACGACCGTGGAGATCGAGCGCTTCGAAGAGGTCGGCGGGCGCTACAAGATCAACGCGTTGATCTGGGTCGAGCGCCAGAGCCAGAAGGCGATCATCATCGGCAGGCAGGGCGAGGCCCTGAAGGCCGCCGCCACGCAGGCACGCCTGGAGATGCAGAAGGTCTTCGGCTGCCCCGTGCACCTGGAGGTCTGGGTGAAGGTGAAGAAGAGCTGGTCGAGCGACGAGGCCGCCTTGGGGCGTCTCGGCTACGGAGACGGACCCTTGGACGGGCGCGGGGGTAGTTGAGCCTTGCCGTGAACGCTCACGGGTCTTTGTTTCAGGCCTTCGTGCTGCATCGGCGCGATTACGGCAACACCAGTCTTCTGCTCGAGGTCTTCGCCGCCGGGCGAGGGCGATTCCCCGCGATCGCCAAGGGTGCCCGCCGAGCGCGCCATTCGACCAGTGCCTTGCTCCAGCCGTTCCAACCCCTGTGGTTGGATGCGGTCGGTCGCGGCGAGGTCTTGACCCTGACCCGGATTGAGGCTGCCGGGCCGGCGATCGGTCTGCTCGGGCGCCCGCTGCTGTGCGGCTTCTATCTCAACGAGCTGTTGGTTCGTCTGCTCGGTCGCGATGATCCGCACGACCCGCTGTTCGTCTTTTATCATGCCGCGCTGACGGGCTTGGCGAGTGGCGAGGACGTTGAAAGCCTGCTCCGGCAGTTCGAGATTCGGCTGCTCGACGAGCTGGGCTATGCGCTCGCTCTGGATGTCGAGGCCGACGGCGATCGGCCCGTCGTACCCGACCGAGCCTATGTGCTCGTCCCCGGGCATGGCATGCGGCATGCGCCCGCGGATGATTGTGCCGATCGCATCTCCGGCGCGACCTTGCTTGCCTTGGCGCAGGGCGAGCGGTTGGCCCCGCATCAGCTGCGCGAGGCGCGGGCACTTCTGCGACACCTTCTGGAGCCCCATCTCGGTGGACGTCCGCTGAAAAGCCGTGAGCTCTTTCGGCGCTTTGTCGTCGCGTCCGCCCCAGTCTCGGGATCGGGATCGGGGCTGGCGCCGTGCATGTCTCGCGACTCGACGCATGTCGAAATCACGAATCGGAGTCTTGAATCTTGACCAGTCAAACCGCTGCCGGGGTCCTGCTCGGCGTCAATATCGATCATGTCGCGACCATTCGCCGAGCGCGCGGGACCCGTTACCCGGAGCCGATCCAGGCCGCCCTGGTGTCCGAGCAGGCGGGCGCCGACTCGATCACGCTGCATCTGCGCGAGGATCGTCGCCACATCCAGGAGCGCGATGTCGAGCTGCTGTGCGGCATCCTGCAAACCCGCATGAATCTCGAAATGGCGGCGACCGCCGAGATGGGAGAGATCGCCTGTCGTCTGAAACCGGCCGATTGCTGCCTCGTGCCGGAGCGTCGCGAGGAGCTCACTACGGAAGGCGGCTTGGACGTTCGTGCGAATCGGTCGCACCTTCGGGAGTTTTGCGCACGCCTGGCCGAGTCCGGTATCCGTGTTTCGCTGTTCATCGACGCCGATCCGGACCAGATCCAGGCAGCGCACGCCGTCGGTGCACCCGTGATCGAGATCCACACCGGTCATTATGCCGACGCCGAGACCGCTGCTTCACGTGCCGACGAGCTGGCCCGCATTCGGCGTGCGGTGAACCTCGGGATTTCGCTCGGCTTGCAGGTCAACGCCGGACACGGTCTCGACTACCACAACGTGAAGGCGATTGCGGCCATTCCCGGCGTGCGCGAGCTCAACATCGGACATGCCATCGTCGCCCGCGCCATCTTCTCGGGCCTCGATCAAGCCGTGCGGGACATGAAGGGCGTGATCGATGCGGCGGTCGCTGCGGGACCCTGATGCGCGTGCGTCCACCGTCTCGATCAATCCATTCGGGGCAACATGAATGGGTTGGTCGGGCAAAGCGAAGCGTGCCCAACTCGCGCCAGGCATCTCAGGGAGCCGCGGCACGCTTGAGATCCCGAACGGTCGCGGTCATCACGCCGGCCACGCCTGTGCATTTAGCCGCGGCCCTTCGCGGGAACGCAGTTGAAATGTTATAATTTTTAATCTCTTAATCTCTTAAACCGCGTCCAGAGCGACATACGTCATTTTCATGTTGCTTCTGGCTTCGGAGATGTTCTCGACATCGGTGAGACGCGGTTTGAGATTTAATTTTTCAATACTTTAAACCGCGCCGACTCCAGCGGCCATCAAGTCCGCCGGGGCCGATCCCATCCAAAAACATCGCATACCGCACTCGGCGCGGTTTAGACTGTGCGGCGGGACGAGGGGTCCCGTCGGTGATTCCGCTGCGCTATGCCTACCGAGACGCTTATCCTTGTCCTTGCCATCGATCGCGGCGCGGGTCCTGCTCCGCTGACGGAGCACCGCACGAAGGCGGCAGTGCCCTTCGGGGGCAAGTTCCGTGTGATCGACTTCACCTTGGCCAACTGTCTGCACTCCGGCTTGCGACAGGTCTTGGTGCTGACCCAGTACAAGAGTCATTCGCTGCATAAACATCTGCGCGATGGCTGGTCGATCTTCAATCCGGAGCTGCGCGAGTTCATCACCCCGGTCCCGCCGCAGATGCGCGAGAGTCAGGAGTGGTACGCCGGTCCCTTCGACGCCATCCGTCAGAATCGCTATCTGATCGAGCGCAGCCGTGCCGGGCAGATCCTGGTCTTGGACGGGGGTGCGGTCTACCGCATGGATTACGCCGAGCTGGTGCGCGCGCATGCGGAGTCCAAGGCCGAGATCACGGTCGCGGTTCGCGCGGTCAACGGGCGTGGCTCCGGTACACAGGCGCGCGTCGAGCTGAACGAAGGCGAGCGTATCGCCGGGTTCAGTCGACCGGCGCCGACGCCGGTCGAGGATACGCTCGCCGCGCCGACGCCGGACGAGACCGAGCGCTTGGAAACCATGGGTGTCTATCTCTTCGACCGCGATTTTCTGCTCGAGGAGATGGCGCGTCTGGATCAGGTGCGCCGTCATGAAGGTGCGGTTGCCGATACGGATCTGGCCCTGGATATCGTCGCCCCGGTCGTCGCCGATCACCGTGTCGTGGCCTATCGATTCGGCCAAGACCGCGGGCGCGTGACCCCGGATCGCTACTGGTGCGATCTGGCCTCGATCGACGCCTATTACCAAGCGAATATGGCCCTTTTGCGGGCCGAGCCGCCTCTGGATCTCTATCAGGCCGACTGGAACATCCACACCTATCAGGGCCAGTATCCGCCGGCCCGCACGGTTCCGGGTGCGACGAGCGGGAACGAGGGCATTTTCGTCAACTCCATGTTGGCCGCGGGCACCGTGATCAGCGGCGGCGGGGTCAATCATTCTGTCCTCTTTCCGAAGGTGCGGGTGCATGACGGGGCCATCGTGGAGGCATCCATCCTCTTTACCGGCGTGACGGTCGGGCAGGGCGCGCACCTGCGCAACTGCATCGTCGAGAAGGACGTGGAGATCCCGCCTCGGATGCAGATCGGTCACGATCCGAAGGCCGACCGCGAACGCTTCACCGTCTCCGAGAAGGGTGTGGTGGTGGTCACCAAGATTCCCTGAGTGGACGCGGAGACGCTGCGAGCTGTCTATGCGCGGCTGCTCGACGCCTTCGGCGAGCAGGACTGGTGGCCTGCGCAGACGGCGTTCGAGGTGATGATCGGGGCGATCCTGACGCAAAATACGGCCTGGACGAACGTCGAGCGCGCATTGGAGCGCCTGCGCTCGCGCATCCCGCTCGACGCCGAGTCGATCCTCGCCCTGGATCCGCCGGAGCTCGCCGATG
Source organism: Thiocapsa rosea (assembly GCF_003634315.1). Classification (NCBI taxonomy): domain Bacteria; kingdom Pseudomonadati; phylum Pseudomonadota; class Gammaproteobacteria; order Chromatiales; family Chromatiaceae; genus Thiocapsa; species Thiocapsa rosea. The sequence goes on along the minus strand of NZ_RBXL01000001.1, from coordinate 5,261,514 downwards.
CGCTGCGACCCTCCGGGTATTTCAACGTCAAGTCGCAGCGGGTCCGGGGCTTGTGCGAGGCGTATCTGCAGGCCGGCGGCCATCGGGGGCTGGATGCGCTGACGACGCCTGAGCTGCGCGCTCGGCTCCTGGCGATCAAAGGGATCGGCCCGGAGACGGCGGACGACATCCTCCTCTACGCCTTCGATCGCCCCGTCTTCGTCGTCGATGCCTACACCCGACGGATCTTCGAGCGACTGGGTCTACTCGCCGGCGGGGAGACCTACGAAGGCATTCGTCGCGCCTTCGAGCAGGCACTCGGTCCTGACGTGCCGATGCTCAAGGAGTACCATGGGCTCATCGTGTCGCAGGGCAAAGAGGTCTGTCGGACGCGTCCCGCATGCGAGCGTTGCGCACTGCGCCGGACCTGCGCCGCGGCAGCGGCGAGTCCCTCGGATTCATCCACTCCATCGCGCCCGTCGCAGCAGCGTCGGCGCGGGACAACAGCATCAGAAGAGACCCCATGATCGAGCTTCGGACCTACGTCTTCATCGATTCGCTTCAGCCGCAGCTCGCCGAGTATTTAGGCACCGTCTCGCAAGGCTTCCTGCCGGTGCCGGGTGATGCCTGTCTCTGGATCGAGGTCGCGCCCGGGATGGCGGTGCACCGTCTGACGGACATCGCGCTGAAGGCGACGCGGGTGCATCTGGGGCAGCAGGTGGTCGAGCGCGCCTTCGGATCCATGGTCATCCACCACCGCGATCAGAGCGACGTCATGGACGCCGGTCGCGCGGTCTTGAATGCGCTCGACACGACCGAGGGCGCGCGCAAGACCTGCCGGATCGCCTGGAAGGAGACGATCCGTTCGATCACGCCGGACCACGCGGTCCTGATCAATCGGCAGGATCGACGCGGGTCCATGATCCTGCCCGGCCAAAGCATGTTCTTTCTGGAGACCGAGCCCGCCGGCTATGTCGTGTATGCAGCCAACGAGGCGGAGAAGGCGTCGAACGTGACGCTCATCGACGTGCGCGCGGTCGGCGCTTTCGGGCGTCTGACCTTAGCCGGACGCGAGGCCGATATCGATGCCGCCGGGAAAGCGGCCGTCGCGGCCATTCATAACCTTTCGAGGGTTTGACGCCGCCGATCCCATGGCGTGGCAAGGTCGTCGCCCAATCGGTTTCCGGCGGGCTGCGATGATCAACTCGTTGCGCGGGTTGACATTGATTCGAAAAGGTTTCCTCTTCAAGCGGCGTCGGCCACCACACGCTCGATCTGCAGCGGATAGATGCCGCTCTTCTTGGCGTCCAGGACCGTGATCTCACCGATCCCGCTCGCCGTATACCCGATGTTGACGTTCCAGTCCACAGACTCATCGCGAACGATGTCGCCTTTCCCGAACTCGATGAACAGGATGTCGTCGTCTTCGTAGTACACAATCTTCATGGAATACTCCTCACTGTCCAGTTGACCATGACAGTCTTTACAATGACCGCATCACCGTTGAAGATCGCAGCGCATATCAAGTTGTCGTCGCGCGCGTCGCATTGATGGCTGATCCAGCCGTGACGATCCGTTTTCGGCAGGTAGGTGCCTTGCTCGATCAATGTTTTGACCTCGTCCAGCGTAACACGGCGTTTCGCCATCGATTCGATGGCGTGGTTGGTGAGCCAGACCTTCTTACCGAATCGGTCGCTGTGGAATGTGTCGCTCATCGTTACCGCTCCAATCGAGTCACGGACCGACTGCATCTGCGCAGCTGCCTGTCAGGGGCAGCGTTCGTGGCGTGGCAGAGCGATCCCTCGATCGGCATATCCTTCGGCCCCTTGGCCATTAGGTCTTGCCTCGGATCTCAGACACAAGAGGCGCGAGCGCGGCGTACAACCTCTCCATGCCATCAACGGCCTGTTCAATGGCTTGAGGCCAGGTTGTTTCGTCGACCCAACCGCCCCGGACGGACGTACTGATTCGGCAAGCGCGTTTGTCGTCCAACCGTTGCCAGAGCAAAGGGCCTCAGAAGGCGCTCTCGATGCCGGCCTTTCGGGTGATGAGCGTGTCGTACAGCGCCCTGTTCCGTGATGGCTCAGGGGAGTCGATATAGAACTCTGCGCGGGTCTCGTCCTGCACGACGGTATCGTTCCACCACATTCCTTCGCGGCATCTGCCTATCCTGCCAGGCGTACTCGCGCTGGTAGAAATCGATCGCGTACTTGGCTTTGTCCAGCAGCTCCCGGACGGTGCGGGCGCGACCGTCGATGGACTTGACGGGTTCCTTGGGGTAGCTGCTCATGCACGGACCTGGTTGGAATAAGGCCCCGAACTTTCGCGATGACCCACCCGTCGGATCCAGCATGGCTTCGGGAGTTTACCGTCCGAGAGCGCTTCTGTCCCGGATGTGGGCCATGGGCGGCGCTTGTGCCGCCAGCAGATCTCTGCCTCTGGCCGACTTCAGGTGGTACTGGGTAAGGTTTGGCAATAAAGAAAAGGGGCTAGGCTTTTAACCTAGCCCCTTGTTTTTTGGTACCGAGGGCCGGACTCGAACCGGCATGGGATCGCTCCCGTCAGATTTTGAGTCTGATGCGTCTACCAATTTCGCCACCCCGGCAACGCAGCTGCGCAGTATACCCGCTGTCCGTGTTGATGGGTACCCCGTCGGGCGAAGGGCGTGGATGTGGCCCGATCGGACTTGGTCGCGTCGGCGTTCAGCAGTGCGGGTCCCTCGGCCTGCATCAACGTTCGTCGAAACCGGCAAGCCGATAGAGCCGGTTGGCCTCGTCGAGATCCTTCTCCACGCCGTGGCCTTGCTCGTACATCATGGCGAGCGTGGTCAGGGAGCCGACGAGACCCTGCTCGGCCGCCTTCTTGAACCAAAGCACGGCCTTCTCCGGATTCTTGTCGGTGCATTCGCCTTCCATGTACATGAAGGCGAGCCCGTGCTGGGCGAGGGCGAGGCCGGCCTCGGCCGCGCGCTTCATGGAGGTGTAGGCGAGCAGCGGGTTGGGCAGCATGCCGAGGCCGTTTTGGGCCATGATGGCGACCCGATACTGGGCGTCCGGTATGCCTTGCTCGGCGAGCGGGGAGAGAAGACCCGCCGCGCGCGAGAATTGTTTGTATTCGAACGCGGTAATCCCGCTCGACAGGGCCATGTCAAGGTCGCTGATCTCTTCAGACATCGAGGGTTCCTCGTCGTGATGTGATGGGTGGATGCGGGCGTGGCCGCGGCCGCGCGATGCTGTGTTCCGCTCAGGCCGCTTGCATCGGCAGGTCGATGAAGTCGAGCCAGCGCTGCAGCAGTGCGTCGTCTGACGCCGCGACGGCGAGTCTCGGGGACAGGTCGAGATGGGTGGCCTGCGTTGCGCCTCCATCGGCGTAAAGCCGTGATGCGGCGCCGGCCTCGGAGGCGATCAGGTGCCCCGCGGCATAGTCCCAGAGCTTCTGGCCGCCATGCAGATAGAGTTGGTAGCGACCCGCGGCCAACCAGCACCAGTCCAGCGCGACCGATCCCAGGTTTCTTTGAGAGCGGAATCCGCCGCGCCGAAACAGCGCTGGAATGCGCTCGGGCGGGAGACGTTTCATGTCGATCATCGCCAGGCAGTCGCCGAGATTCGGGCCGGGGGCGAAGGGGCGGATGGGATCGCCGTTGAGCGTCGCACCGCCTCCGCGCACGGCGGAGAAACACTCGTCGCGCACCGGGTCGAAGATGACGCCAAGCGTTGCCTGTCCGCGCTCGACGAAGGCCAAGGAGATTGAAAAGCCGGGGAAGCCGCTGGCGTAGTTGCCTGTGCCGTCGAGTGGATCCAGGATCCAGACACCGGTGTCGGCCTCGGCGAGGAGGCGGCGTTGATCCTCCGCGGTCATCTCCTCTCCCAATAGCGGCGTGCTCGGGAACTCCCGTGCGATGGCCTCGACGATCCGTGCCTGGGTCGCGAAATCCGCCTCGGTGACCAAGCTTCCGTCGGCCTTCCGCTCGGCGAGGATGCTGTGAAAGCGCGGCATGATCTCGGTCGCTGCGGCGTCGCGCAGGATGTCGCCGATCAGATTCGGGTCGGGTGTCATCTTGGATCTCTGGTTGGCTCGGTGTTCATTCGTATGTCCGAGGGCAGTTGCCCAAGACACGCCTTGGTGGCTCAGGTGAGGTGGTCGCGGGGAAGATGCAACCGCGCGGGATCCGTCCACCGGGGAGAGCGATGCGCTTGGCGGACTTGGCGAGCGTACGCCGCTGCGACGCGCCGGCCCGACGACGATCGAGGTCGAGCACACGTCTTCGGAGGTCGAGGCAGCCGAATTGAGGTAATCTTGGCTTCTCTAAACCGCTTCCAGAGCGAGATACTGACTCTCGTGTGAGTTCGACGTTTGGTGCATCCACTGCCCTTAGCGGAGACTCGGTTTAAAATTTTCTATTTTTTAGTAGTTTAAACCGCGCCGGCTCCAACGGTCGTCAAGTCTGCCGGGGCCAACCCCATCCAAAAACATCGCATACCGTGCTGGGCGCGGTTTAGACGATCCGGAATTCTTGACCAGGAGTGCGTCGATGCCATTACAACCCGTCATCCTCTCCGGCGGCTCGGGAACGCGGCTTTGGCCGCTCTCGCGCGAGGCCTACCCGAAGCAGTTTCTGGCGCTCACCAGCGAGCACACCATGCTGCAGGAGACGGTGCGCCGGCTCGACGGTCTCGACGAGGAGCATCCCCGCCAAGCCGTCGGCCAGATCGATCCCATCGTGGTCTGCAACGAGGCCCATCGGTTTCTGGTCGCGGAGCAATTCCGGGTAATGGGACGCCGTCCGGCCGAGATCATCCTCGAGCCCAAGGGCCGCAATACCGCGCCGGCGCTGACCCTGGCGGCCCTGTCGGCGATCCGAGGCGGGAGCGATCCGGTCCTGCTGGTGATGCCGGCCGACCATACCATCCGCAACGAGGTCGGTTTCCGAGCCGCCGTGGCCGATGCCTGCGTGATCGCGCGCGATGGCGCGGTGGTGACCTTCGGAATCGTTCCGAGCAAGCCCGAGACGGGTTATGGCTATATCCGGCAGGGTCGGGCCTATGAGGTCGAGGGGCTGTCCGGGAGCGCCTATCTGCTCAACGGCTTTGTCGAGAAACCGGATGTCGAGACGGCCGCGGACTATCTGGAATCCGGTCAGTACCTCTGGAACAGCGGCATCTTCGTCCTGCGTGCGTCGCTCTGGATGGCCTTGATCGAGCGGTTCCGCCCGGATATCGCCCAAGCCGTGGCGAACGCCTTCGAGGCGGCCACGCACGACGGAGACTTTCTCCGTCTTGATGCCGATCACTTCGGCGCCTGTCCGGGCGACTCCATCGACTACGCCGTGATGGAGCCCCTTGCCCGCGACACCGGGGGTGCCGGTCCGCCCGCGGTCGTCGTGCCCTTGGATGTCGGCTGGTCCGACGTCGGCGCTTGGTCGGCACTCTGGGAGGTTCGCGAGCAGGACGCGGCCGGCAATGTGCTCGACGGCGATGCCTTCGTCCACGACGCCCGCAACAACCTCCTGATCGCCCATCACCGCATGATCGCCGCCGTCGGGGTCGAGGACCTGATCGTGGTCGAGACCCCGGATGCGGTCCTGGTCGTGTCCAAAGAGCACGCGCAGGACGTCAAGGCGGTGACCCAGTTCCTGCAGCACGAGCAGCGCAACGAGTATCGCCACCACCAGCGGGTCCATCGTCCCTGGGGCTCCTACGAGGCGATCGGGCAGGGGCCGCGCTATCAGGTGAAGCGACTGATCGTGAAGCCAGGCGAATCACTATCGCTGCAGATGCACCACCATCGCGCCGAGCATTGGATCGTCGTTTCCGGGACCGCGCGCGTGACCTGCGACGAGAAGTCGTTTCTCCTGACCGAGAATCAGTCGACCTACATCCCGGTCGGCTCCTCGCACCGTCTGGAGAACCCGGGCACCATCATGCTCGAGCTGATCGAGGTCCAATCCGGTGGCTATCTTGGCGAAGACGACATCGTGCGCTTCGAGGATCGCTACAACCGCGGGGCGAAGGAGACGCACTGACCGGCCGCGCTCAGACCGTTGCGTCAGGCAAAGTGAAATGACGCATTTCGCTCTGGACGCGGTTTAGCTCGTGACACGCGCTCTGCGGTGTCACGCATGCCCCGTGGCGCTCTGCGCCACGTGCCACGATGGTCGGGGTTTCGAGCAAGGCCACTCATCCTGAAAACCGCGGCGAGGACGCCCCGGCTCCTGTAGAATCGTGGGTTTTTCCGAGCGGACCTTCACAGCCATGGGATTCAAATGCGGGATCGTCGGCCTGCCCAACGTCGGTAAGTCGACCCTCTTCAACGCCCTCACCAAGGCGACGATCGCGGCGGAGAACTATCCCTTCTGCACCATCGATCCGAACGTGGGTGTCGTCCCGCTGCCGGATCCGCGTCTCGACGTCATCGCCGCGATCGTCAAGCCCCAGAAGATCCTGCCGACTACGATGCAATTCGTCGACATTGCGGGTCTGGTCGCGGGCGCGTCCAAGGGTGAAGGTCTCGGGAACAAGTTCCTCGCCAACATCCGCGAGACCGATGCCATCGCCCACGTTGTGCGCTGTTTCGAGAACGACGACGTGGTGCATGTCGCCGGGCGCGTGGATCCGCTCGACGACATCGAGGTCATCAACACCGAGCTGGCCCTCGCGGATCTGGACTCGGTGACCAAGGCCCTCGATCGGGCCGAGCGCATGGTCAAGACCGGAGACAAGAAGATCCTCGCGCGCAAGGCCCTGCTCGAGCAGATCCGAGATCAACTCGACACCGGCAAGCCGGTGCGCGCGATGGGTTTGGATGCGGAGGTGCTGCGCGAGGTCCGCGATCTCTTCCTGCTGACGGCCAAGCCGACCCTCTACATTGCCAACGTCGCCGAAGACGGATTCGTCGACAATCCGATCCTGGATAAGGTCGTCGCGCTCGCTGCCGCGGAAGGCGCCGAGGTCGTGCCCGTGTGTGCGGCCATCGAGGCCGAGATCTTCGATTTGGAGGATCAGGAGCGCGACGAGTTCTTGGCCGAGCTGGGACTGACGGAGCCGGGCCTGAACCGCGTGGTGCGGGCCGGGTACCGACTGTTGGGCCTCGAGACCTATTTCACGGCCGGCCCGAAAGAGGTCCGTGCCTGGACCATCCCGGCCGGCGTGCGCGCCCCGCAGGCGGCTGCCGTCATCCATACCGATTTCGAGCGCGGCTTCATCCGCGCCGAGGTCATCGCCTACGACGACTTCGTCGCCTGCAAGGGCGAGCAGGGCGCCAAAGAGGCCGGCAAGCTGAGGTCCGAGGGCAAGGAGTACGTCGTCAAGGACGGCGACGTGGTCCACTTCAGGTTCAACGTTTAAACCGCGCCCATCGCCCCCTATGCGCTGTTCTTGGATGGGATCGGCCCGGCAGACGTGTCGACCGCTGGAGCTGGCGCGGTTTAAAGTATTAAAAAATATAAAATTCTAAACCGCGTCCCCGCCAAGGGCCGTAGATGCACCCAACGTCGAACTCACGCGAAAGTGAGCATCTCGCTCTGGACGCGGTTTATGTCAAACTTCATGGCTCGATCAGATAGATCTCGATCCGACGGTTGCGCTCCCGCGCAGCGATGGTCCGATTGTCGGTAACAGGTCGGATTCCGCCGAGACCTGCGGCCTGAATGCGGTCGGGATCGATGCCGTCGTCCAATAATGCCTCTCGCACCGATTCCGCTCGGTCTTGAGTCAGCTGTTGGTTGCGCTGCGTATCTCCCTTGCTGTCGGAGTGTCCCTCGATCCGCGCGAGCATGTGCTCGTAGCGCATGAGCACCTTGGCGATCTCCTCGAGGACGCCGGGTGGCTCGGAGGCGAATTCGGCCTGGTCGGCCTTGAACGAAAGCTCGGGTTCTCCGAGCGTGATCAGGTGACCCTGCTCGGTCGCAAGGGCGCCAAGGTGCGCGAGTGCCGCGTCCAATCCGGCGCGATCAACCGCCGGAACCGCGTCGACGGGTGCGGAAGACGTCGTCGCCGACAACGGCTCCTGTGGGCTGCGATTCGCCTGCCGGATCAGGGCATCGTCGATCCGCTTGCGTTGCTCCTGCAGGGTCGCGACGTCGTCTTCGAGCTGCTGGATCTTGTTCTGCATGTCGGTCAGCACGGCGTCCATCGCCGCTCGATCCGCCTGTTTGTCGATCACGTCAGGAGGTGTCTCGATCGCGCTCGTGACGGGGATGTCGGCTGTCTCGTTGGTTTGCTCGGAAACCACGTCGATCGCGCTTGCGACAGGAATCTCGGCTGACTCGTTTGTCTCCTCGGAAACCACGTCGACCGAACGCGTCACGGGGATGTCGGCTGTCTCGTCGGCCTCCTCGGAAATGACGTCGACCGAACGCGTCACGGGGAGGTCGGCTCTCTCGTTGGTTTCCTCGGAAACGACGGGGATTGCCGGTGTGTCCGTCTCTCGGCCGACGTTCAGCAGGAGACCGGCAAAAACTGCGACACCGAGAACGATCGATGCGAGCACCCATGCCGATCGCCTTAATGGGGTTCTATCGGACATGCTGGCTCCTCGGGAGGTGGGTCGGTGCGCAACGCGGCATCGAGTGCGGCTTGGGGCGCGTTGGCCCTCGACCCGCGAAGAATAACAAAAGACTCGGCCGACGCGAATGTCTTCGCCGAGGCATGCCTTGATGCCGGGGCCGAACGCCCACCGGAGTCATCGTGCCAACGGGGATTCGGTCACGGTCACGCCAAGGCGCGCGCATGTCCGACGAGCGCGCGGAACAGTGTGCGCTGATGCGACACATAGATCAGAAACTCCGGATGCCATTGCACGCCGACCAAAAAGTCGGCTCGCGGATCTTCGATGGCCTGGACGATGCCGTCGAGATCTCGACCGCTGACGCGCAAACCCTCACCGAGTCGGTCGATGGCCTGGTTGTGCAGGCTGTTGATGCGCCGGCGACCGGTCCCCAGAAGGCGTCCGATCACCGAGGCCGCGTCGTCCACGCAGAGGGTCTTCAGCGGAAGCACCGTCCAGCGATGAGAGGTCTTGCACCGATGCGAGTGCAGGTCCTGGAACAAGGAACCGCCACGGCAGACATTGAGCAATTGCGCGCCCCGGCAGATCCCGAGCAACGGCAAACCGCGGTCGAGTGCATCCCGGATCACTTCGGTTTCGAGCGCGTCGCGTGCCCTGTCGTAATTCGGCTCGACCTCGGGCTCCGCGGCATAGAGTACGGGCTCGACATCGTGACCGCCCGTCACCACCACGCCCTGATAGGTCAATGTCTTCGGTGCGTCGCCCGGGCGAACCTGCAGGGGCCGACCGCCGTAGAGGCGCACCGCGAGTGCGACCAGCAGGCGCGGGCCGAAGGCGCCGCGCGCGGGGCCGGTGATGGCGATTAGGGGCGCTCGAGCCACTCGGCCTCCAGAACGTCCTTCCACGCGTCGAGCCAGCGCTCGAGCGGGCGATCGAGAAAGGCGCGATAGGCCGCGCAGCAGCCGTTCAGACGTTCCGAGTCCGCAGCCAATCGCTCCACCTCCACCCAGTCGTTCCAGGCGAGATACAAACCCCAGTCCGGTTTGTGGATCTCGCAATCGGGCAGACGGTAATGAAAGGTAGGCCGCGCCTTCACGAGCGGATCCTGCGTGACCTTGCGCACACGCTCCTCGTCGAGAAAGAGAAACAGCGGCAGCATGTCGAGCATGCGATTGCGGGTCGGGTTGTCGGCAAGGTAGTCGTCGATCAGGACCGACAGATCGGGACGGTAATCAGGTGCGATCACCTTGCGGATGTAGTCCGCCGGGAAGGGATCGACATAGCACGTGACCCTTCGTGCGAGATCGATGTCCGCACGCGCGACCAGCCAGTCGGACAGACACAGGAACGCCTTCAAACAGGCCGTGATGGTGTCCGGATCGGTGCCGGGCACCTCCGGGTTGAACTGCATGCCGAAGGCGTTGACGAGACTGTCGGAGGTGCCTTTCGCGCCCGCCTCGCGCAGGCAAACGATGAGCCCTTCGACCTCCCCGAGCCGCTCCAGCGGCAGCGGCGGGCCGACCACCTCGACGGGAACGATCGCCCCGGCGACCCGGGCGAGGGCACCTTCGGCCGCCTGAGCGATCTCTCCCTCCAAGGTGTCCTCGGCGTAGGTCTCGCGGCCGAGCCGTTTGAGCAGGTCGTAGTCCAGCTCGACGACCCAGTCGCCCGCCGGATCGCCCTTGAGCACGCGCTCGTAACGCCCGCGCGATTCAATCTCGAGGGCGAAGAAGCCGGCCACACCCGCGGCCAGCGCATCGAGCCCGAGCCCGCTCATTTCCAGCTCGACGCCGACCCGCCGCATCTTGCCCTCGGTGTTTTGCAGCCACGGCGGCTGCTTCAACTGGCTCATCGCTTCACCTGTATCTGTGCCGGAGCGCATTGCCGATCTGTCCTGCGGCCAATCGCGCCCGGACCAATCGCGTGCGAACTGCCAGGCCGTGCGACCGCTGCGCGAGCCGCGGCGCAAGGCCCACTGGAGTGCGGCCCGCTCGAGCGTTTCGTGTGCCTCGGGTGCAGCCACTTCGGATGCGCGGCCGAAGCGGGCGAGCCAGTGGCGGACGAGGGTCAGGTACTGGATCTGGCTGAAGGGGTGAAAGGCGACCCAGAGCCCGAACCGATCCGAGAGCGAGATCTTCTCCTCGACCGCCTCACCGTGATGTAGCTCGCCGTCGACGAAACGGGCCTCCCGGTTTTCGGAGTGGAGTTCCGGCAACAGATGGCGGCGGTTCGAGGTGGCGTAGATGAGCAGGTTCTCCGGTGTTGCCGTGATGGAGCCGTCCAAGGCGGCCTTGAGCGCCTTGTAACCGGATTCGCTGGCCTCGAAGGAGAGGTCGTCGCAGAAGAGGATGAAGCGCTCCGGGCGATCGCCAATCAGCTCCAGGATCTCGGGGAGTTGAATCAGGTCGTCCTTGTCGACCTCGATCAGGCGCAGTCCCCGGTCGCGCATCGCATTGAAGACCGCTTTGATCAGCGAGGACTTACCGGTCCCGCGCGAGCCCCACAGCAGGACGTTGTTGGCCCCGCGGCCGGCGAGGAACGCAGCGGTGTTGCGCTCGATCTCGGCCTTCTGCCGATCCAGACAGAGCAGATCGTCGAGAGCGATCCGATGCGGAGCGGGCACCGCCTGCAACCAACCGTGATCGCCCCGGCGGCGCCACCGAAAGGCGTGGGCGGTCCAGTCCGGAGGCTCGGTGCCGGCCGGCAGCACGTCCGCAAGACGCTCCAAAAGGGTCTCTGCACGTCGGAGGAGTCGTTTCTTGGCACCCATCTCGCTCTTCGTCCTGTTTGTTAAAGGTCCTGTTCGGTGAAACTCGGTGCTCGGCGGATCGCACCGTTGCGCCCCACGCCGAAACCGCGACCAGAGCGAGATGCTCACTTTCGAGTGAGATCGGCGTTTGGTGCATCCACGGCCCTTCGCGGGGGCGCGGTTTAAAGCGCGACCGAGCGAGGCAGGACATCCGCCGCAGCCTGCGCGGATGCATCCTGTCGCAAGGCGCGATGCAGCCGAAGATCCTCGAGCCGCAACGGCCGTCCGACCGCGAAGCCTTGGGCATAGTCCACGCCCATCGTGCGAAGGCGCTCGACAAGCTCCGGGGTCTCGGCCCATTCGGCGATCGTCTTCATGCCCAACACATGTCCGATATGGTTGATGGAGGAGACGAGCGCGCGATCGACGGGGTCGGTCTCCAGATTGCGCACGAAGCTCCCGTCGATCTTGAGATAGTCCACCGGCAGGAACTTCAGATAGGCATAGGAGGCGAAGCCCGTTCCGAAATCGTCGACCGCGAAGGATGTCCCGAGTGCGCGCATCTCCTGCATAAAGGTCCGGGCGCGGCGCAGATCCGCCACGGCGGCGGTCTCCGTGATCTCGAAGCAAATGCTGGCGTAGGGGATCGCGTACTCGGCGAACTGACGTTTGAGATACGCGGTGAACCCGTCGTCCATCAGCGTGGTCCCGGACAGATTGATCGCAAGCATGAAGCGATCCGGAACCGCCTCGTGCCAAGCGGCAAGTTGCTCGGATTGGCGGGAGAAGACATGCGTGACGATCCAGCGGTCGATCGTCGGCATGAGGATGTGACGCTCGGCCGCCGCGATGAAGGTGTCCGGCACCACGGCGTTGCCCTTCTCGTCCTGCATCCGCGCCAGGATCTCGTAGTGAATCGGCTCATTGGTGCCGTTGAGCGCTCGGATCGGCTGAGCCATGATCCGGAATCGCCCGTCGTTCAGGGCGCGCCCGATCGCGGGCACCAAGGCCAGATCTCCGCGGTGCCGGATGCTCTCGGCATCGCGATGGCGGTAGACATGCATTCGATCCCGACCCTGTGTTTTGGCGGCACGGCAGGCGATATCGGCCTGTCCGAGCGCATCGACGGCTCCGACCTTCGCGGGATCGAACACGACCAGCCCGATGCTGAGCGTGATGTCGAACGAGCGCTCCTGCCAGGTGAAGAGAAAGTTGCGCGTCGTTCGAATCAGATCTTCGCAGAGCGCCTTCGCCTGGTTTGCCGCGTCGCCGACGAAAAGGGCGACGATCTCGTCGCCGCTCAAGCGGGCCAAGGCGGTCGAGGCCGCCAGCTTGGTCTTGACGATTTGCCCGAGCTGCTCGAGGACCTTGTTGCCGGCGGCGTGACCGAAGGTGTCGTTGATGACCTTGAAGCGGTCGATATCGATCAAGCAGAGCGCATGCTCGGGGCGTACGTCGCCGCGCAGCGGCGTGACGGCAGCGAGGATACGCTCGAAGGTCGGTCGGTTTTGAAGCCCCGTCAGCGGGTCGCGCTGCTCGAGGAATTCCAGACGTTGCTCGCTGCGCTCGGACTCGGTCATGTCTTCGGCGATCAGCAGCCGGAACTCCTCGCCGTCGAGCGTCAAGGGACGGGTCAACAAGCGCATCGGGAACTGCCGCTCGTCCGCGCGCACGCCGTAGAGGTGAAGCACGCGCGGCCCGAGTCCGGGGTTTGCCCGGGAGCTCTCGGCGACATCCGACAGCCGCAGATCCGGGATCAGGATCCCGATCGGCAAGGCCAGGGTCTCTTCGCCGAGGCGTCCGAAGAGGATCTCGGCGGCTGGATTGAACAAGCGAATCCGGCCGTCGATGTCGGTCAGGATCACCCCGTGCGAGACGGTGCCGAGCAGGGCGCGCAAGGTCTCGCCGGCGGCGTCCAGATCGGCGAGGTCGTTCAGCTCGGCGCGAGCGAGCGTGCGGAAACGCAGATAGAAGAGCAGCGCGAGCGTTGCCGTTGCCGTCGCGACGATCAGCGCCAGTGCCAGCGTGACCCCGAGTTCGGTGTGTGGTCTGCTCGAATCGTCCGCGATCGCGGACATTCGCTCGCGATAATCCCAGGCCACCAAGCCCAAGGTCATAAGGCTGCCGCTCAGGGCGACCAGATAACCTCGTGTCGCCGAGCGCGTGGAGGCGGGAACAACCCGCCAGGGTTTCCAGTGATGCCGAATCAATCGGTTCAGACGCAGACTCATGGTCGGGCGCAGACGGCCCCGTGGCCGTCTAGGCGGTAAGCCTCCGATATTTGAGCCGGTGCGGCTGATCCGCCTCGGTGCCCAAGCGGCGATGCCGGTCGGCCTCGTAGTCGGCGTAGTTGCCTTCGAACCAGGTCACCTGCGAGTCGCCCTCGAAGGCGAGGATATGGGTCGCGATGCGATCCAGGAACCAGCGATCATGGCTGATCACCACCGCGCAGCCCGGGAAGGTCAGCAGTGCCTCTTCGAGTGCGCGCAGGGTCTCCACATCCAGGTCGTTGGTGGGCTCGTCGAGCAGCAGGAGGTTGCCGCCGCTCTTCAAGAGCTTGGACAGATGCACCCGGTTGCGTTCCCCGCCGGAGAGATCGCCGATGCGTTTCTGCTGATCGGTGCTCTTGAAGTTGAAGCGGCTGCAATAGGCGCGCGAGGACATCTCGTAGCGACCGACCACGATGTTGTCGGCCCCGTCGGAGATCTCCTCCCAGACGGTCTTGCTGTCGTCGAGCGAATCACGGCTCTGATCGACATAGGCGATCTGAACCGTCTCGCCGATGCGCAGGTTGCCTGCGTCGGGCGTCTCCTGACCGGTCAGGATGCGGAAGAGCGTGGTCTTGCCCGCGCCGTTCGGGCCGATGATACCGACGATGCCGCCCTTGGGCAGGGTGAAGGAGAGGTTGTCGTAGAGCAGATTGTCGCCGTACGCCTTTTTCAGCCCCTCGGCCTCGATCACCATGTCGCCCAGACGCGGGCCCGGCGGGATGTAGATCTCGTTGGTCTCGTTGCGGGACTGGAATTCCTGTGACTGCAGCTCGTCGAACCGGGCCATGCGCGCCTTGCTCTTGGCGTGGCGGCCCTTCGGGTTGGAGCGCACCCACTCCAGCTCGTGTTTCATGGACTTGATACGCGCCTGCTCCTGCTTCTGCTCCAGCTCCAGGCGCTGCTCCTTCTGCTCCAACCAGGAGGAATAATTGCCCTCCCAGGGGATGCCGTGTCCGCGGTCGAGCTCCAGGATCCAGCCGGCGACATTGTCCAGGAAGTAGCGGTCATGGGTGACCGCCACGACGGTGCCGGGATACTCGTGCAGGAAGCGTTCGAGCCAGGCGACGGATTCGGCGTCCAGATGGTTGGTCGGCTCGTCGAGCAGCAGCATGTCCGGTTTGGACAGCAGCAGACGGCAGAGCGCGACCCGGCGGCGCTCGCCGCCCGAGAGCTTGGTGACGTCCGCGTCCCAGGGCGGGAGGCGCAGCGCGTCCGCGGCGACCTCCAGCGTGCGCTCCAGGTTGTGTCCGTCGGTGGCCTCGATGAGGTTCTCGAGATCGGCCTGCTCCTTCGCCAAGGCGTCGAAGTCCGCATCCGGCTCCGCGTAGGCGGCATAGACCGCGTCGAGCCGTTCCAAGGCCGCCGTGATGTGGCCGAGCGCCTCCTCGACATTGCCGCGCACGTCCTTGGTCGCGTCGAGACCCGGCTCTTGCGAGAGGAAGCCGATCTTGATGCCGGGCTGCGGACGCGCCTCGCCCTCGATCTCGGTGTCGAGACCGGCCATGATCTTCAGTAGGGTCGATTTACCCGAGCCGTTCAGACCGAGCACGCCGATCTTGGCACCCGGGAAGAAGGATAAGGAGATGTCGCGCAGGATCACGCGCTTGGGCGGCACGATCTTGCCGACCCGATTCATTGTAAAGATGTATTGAGCCATGGATTCGGGGGTCTTTTCTTCGGGACGATGTCGTCGAGGAACAGGAATTCGCGAGGAATGCGCGGTGGTGCGCTGCGTCGGTCGTGACCCGGATAGTGGCCGACCGCTTCTGCGCGACATTCTGCGCCGCCCTTCGAAAAATGTCCAAGGCGTGGGCGCGGTTCACGCCTTTAAACCGCGCTCAGCGCGGTATGCGTCGTATGTCGGATTGGCTTGGCCGCGCAGGATCCGATCATTGTGGAGCCGGCGCGGTTTAAAGGATTAAAAACTATAAAATTCTAAACCGCGTCCCCGCTAATGGCCGTGGATGCACCCAACGTTGAACTCACGCGAAAGCGAGCATCTGGCTCTGGACGCGGTTTAGACCGAGCGCGCGGGGTTTTTCGGACAGCGGGGTGCGTTCTGCACGCGTCGAGACACGGCGCGCCGACGCGGCGTCGAGGCGTGCAACGCGGCGAAAAATCCGCGTGTGCTCGGTATAAAATGCCGACGAACAGGCGCGCGTCGAAGCGGCGATGCCGTCTCCCATGCGCACCGAGGATCAAACCGATGGGCGAGACAATCATCCCCGTGGTCGGCTTCGTTGCCCCGAGTGGGTCGGGCAAGACCACCTTGGTTCGGCAAGTCGTCGCCGTTCTCAGCGGTCGAGGTCTGCGTGTCGGCTACCTCAAACATGCACACCATCGCTTCGACCTGGACGTGCCCGGCAAGGACAGCTACGAGGTGCGCGAGGCCGGTGCGCATCAGACCCTGCTCGCCTCCAAGGCGCGCTGGGCGTTGCAGGTCCAGAATCCGGTGCAGGACGAGGACCCGGATCTCCATCGGATGCTCGCGCGGTTCGAGCTCGACAGACTCGATCTCGTCCTCGTGGAAGGCTTCAAGCATGCGGACTATCCGAAGATCGAGGTCCATCGCCCGACCACCGGGGAGGCCCCGCTCTACCCGGGTGATCCGGGAATCATCGCCGTCGCCACCGACGCGCCCCTCGCGGTCGAGCCGCCGCTCGTCGTCCTCCCCCTCAACACCTCCGAGGCCGTCGCCGATTTCATCCTGTCCCGCCTCCAAGACATCCGCTTACGCATCCCCCCGGCCCCAAAAACGGATGGGTAGAGCGAAGCGAAACCCATCCTTTATTTTTTAATCTCTTAAGCCGCGCCTGCTCCAGCGGTCGTCGAATCTGCCGGGGCCGATCCCATCCAAAAACATCGCATACCGCGCTGGGCGCGGTTTAACCCGCGAGATGCCTACTTCTCCGCCGTCAGATAAGCGATCCACCCGGCGTCCGGCTCCCCGCTCTCGACCGGCACGAAGACACCGTCCGGTTTTCCGTCCGGATCCCATCCCTGCCAATAGACCATCACACGCGAGAAACCGGCCGTCGCCAACAGTTCGCGGATCTCAGGCAAGGTCCACAGCCGCCAATCGTAGCTGAAGGCACGCGGCCATTCCGATCCGTCGTCGAACCGAAAATGAATATGACAGACCAGCCTGCCGGTGACGGGCTCGTACAGGGCCTGCTCCCAGATGTAGGTGAAGCTGCCGCCCTGCGGATCCTCGACGCGTCGCTCCTCGGTCAACAGGCGAAAGGTGTCGTAACCCCCGAAGGCGTCGAGAAAGAAGATACCGCCCACGGCCAAGGCGTCACGCACCCGCTCGAAATAGCGCAGCAGATGGCAGCGGTCGCGGAGCAGCCAATAGCTGCAATTCATCGCCAACACGATGTCGGGGGAGGGCGTCTCGATCTCGCGGACATCGCCCTCGATCAAAGCGATCCGCCCCCGTTCCGCCGCGTCCAGCGCAGGGAGATTATGACGCCGCCCCCAGGCCAGGACATCGGGATCAAGGTCGACACCGCAAGCCCGATTGCGTTTGCGTCGACCGACCCACTCGCAGCACACCGCCGCCGTTCCGCAGAAATCCTCCCGCAGCACGCGGGCGCTTCGTCCGCGTAATTGCCGAAAGGTGCGGTCGACAAAATCGATCTCCGTTCGCGGGTTCTGGACGGCAAGCTGATAAAGGCGGTAACGATCGGCAACATCGGACATCGCCGGACGCCCCGGATCCTTTCGGGAAATCATGTTTCGGTGGGTTTCTCGCTGAGTGGCTTTCGGGGGGAGGTGGATTTCGGACAGGACATTTCCCGTCGCCGAGGCATCGTCGATCCCGTTTTTTCAAGCCTGATTTGAACGCAATCATACCTTCCTGTATTCTTCGCGGCTCGCAGATCGGGGCCATGGCGACCGGAGAGCAAGTCTCCCGCGGCTCGATCGCGATTTCCCGCGGAGAGGTGTCCGAGTGGCTTAAGGAGCACGCCTGGAAAGTGTGTATAGGTTAACAGCCTATCGAGGGTTCGAATCCCTCCCTCTCCGCCACTAATCTCGTTCAAGATGTTGTTTTAGAAAGAAAAACAATAACAGTTTAGTTGGCATACCCACAAACGTACCCACAAAATGCTCCGGGCTTTCACAAGCCGTCCTTGGACAACGTAGCCGATCCCGAACGGCCGCAGTCGAGAATACATCCTCTCTTCGTTCACTGGGTGATCTTCCATGTGAGATCGCCGCACCTCGTCGAGACCGCCTCGACGTCTGCTTCCCGTGTGTGTCGCAATTGTCCCGGCTGATGGTTACCCCCCAATGTCGATGCCGATTGCATACCGACCAAGCGACCCCGCGGGCTGAGCGACACGCGCATCATGTTGGTCGCGACGGCCCACTTCTCCGATCGCGCCTTGTTGTTGTCGCGGGTGTTGGATGAGGGTTTGCACGAGACAGCGCCATGTCGACGCGGACGTGCGCGATCCGCCGCTTGCAGCCGTCGGTCGACCTCGCAGATGGCGATAGGTGCCGGTGCCCGAAGGTGCATCACGGCGTCGGAGCGTCCTCGGCCACGTTCGTTCCGGTAGCCCGGTTTAGGCTATACCCGGCGCGTCGCCGATCGCGCCGGCGGCTCGACCACCCAAAGGCGCATCCCGTACTCTCAGAAGACCCACTAGCGCCATCGCGTCTTAGGCGACACCGCGGGCGGTCGAGTCGAATGCGCCGTCGAGGAAGATCACACGGGCCGCCTCCGCTCGCCGTCACGGGAGGGCAGTGTGTGCGCGATCCGCACCGGTCCGCCGTTGCTTCGCACCGAATCGGAAAGACGCCGCCTGTTTCAGCCTGCTCTGCGCACCGCGTGCGACTTTGGACGGGGCGAAGACGCGACGGTCGCGCCACCGACGGCGCCGGAATCGCCGCCGAGTCCGAAGGTCGATCGCTGTGTATGAAGACCGTCGACCAGGGTGCGCAGGTCCTCATCGTCGATCGTACGGATCAGCGCGGCGATCACCGCGTCGATCTCATGCTCGGGCCAAGCGGACGCGCGCGCACCGAGCGCGATCGGTCGCGGAAACAACCCGGCGGCGATGCGGGCATAGAGTCCGGAGCGACTGTAGCCGGTACGCTCCAAGACAGTTCGTAAACGCAGGACGCAGGTTGGCATGCGGGATCTCCATGATGTGATCGGTTCGTTGCGCGTCAGCGAGCACCCGCAGTGTCGCGAGTCCGAATAGCGTTCGGCTGAATCTAATTGCGCCCGTCGAGAAAAGCGGTTCGTGGTCAAGAGTGTGTTTTCGCGTCTCGATTCGGTTTGCCTTGCTTGGCCGCCGAGGAGGCGAGGGGCTCCGTCGGTGCGTCGTCCTTGCGGTCACGCCCCGTCCGAGACACCTTCAACGCGCAGATCGGGCAATCCACGGACCGGCGCGAGAACGCCCCGGCCACGTAGGGGATCGCGCAGCGCTCGCAGGTGCGGAAGAGCACGAGCCCCGTGGTGAGGTCGCGAGCGATCACCCAGCCATGATTGATGTCGAGGGGTGGGCCGAGCGTGTCGGATCCCGTCAACCCCGCCATCTGTTCCAGATAGAGGCGGTGCCCCGTGAGCAGCGCCTCGACGTCGATGCTCCGCTGAACCGCCGTGCCGCCGAAGGCCCGATACAAGCCCGCGAACAGCGATGCGTTGGCCTGCCGTCGCGCCGTGCCGAGCAGACTGCCGGTGCTCGGCAGCTGACCGGGCAAAGGCTTGCAGCCGTGGATCTCGTGGTGCAGTTCGCGCAGCACGGCCGGCCGCAGACCGCTGATCCTCCCCACAAGCGAGGTGCGCATGCCGCGCCGGATCAGGGCGATCGCCAGCTGCGTTCTGGCGTGATGCCGAAGTCTCATGGCTGCGCGACCTCCTCGGCGGCGAGCAGAATCACCTGCAGCCCCAACCCGAGTGCGGACGGCCCGGTCGTGCGAAGACGGTCCTGCAGCCAGCACACGCGAAAGCGCGGTCGAAACAACAGTACGCCCGAAGCGGCCAGTTCGCGCAGCATCGCGAGCGAGGCGTGCCGCAGGATGTCCAGCACTTCCGGGTCGAGACCATAGACCAAGACGGCCTTTTCGGCGTCCGAACGGGCAAGTTCGCGGGCACCGAGCAGCCACATCAGATTCAGGGTATCGACCTCGCAATCGAGATGGGGCGAAGGGTCCGGTCGGTCCGGTCGCACGCCGGGGTCTGAGGGTATGTCCGTCATCTTCGTTCTCACGGCAGAAAAACAGGTTGACGGTGCTATAATCGTGCGTATAAAACGAACTTGTCAAACAAAAACGCTCAATAAGCGACTTTGATCGTCTTATCACGCGTTTTCTCGGCGCTCGACTTGAGTGATATGACCATGACGATGGACAAGCAAGATTCTGATTTAGATTGCGAAGTCTTCTGGGATGCCGCCGGATTCGCGACGCGCCTGGCGCGGGCCAAGGGTGTGCTGTCCACGAATGCATTCGCGCAAAAGTGCGGAATTTCCGAGAGCATCTTCCGCAAGTACCTCGCGGGCGCGAGCGTTCCCGGGGCGGACAAGCTGGTCGATATCGCCCGCGTAGCCGGTGTGTCCCTGCTCTGGCTGGCAACCGGGCAGGGGCGCGCCGAGGACGGCACGGACGCGATGGTCCGGGGTCCGGTCGACGTGGATCTGCTGGAAACCCTGCTCGAGTCGGTCGAAGGCGGACTCGACGAGATCGGCGCGACCTTGACGCCTGCGAAGAAGGCCAAGCTGGTCGCGGCGCTCTACAGCCTCTATCGCAGCAGCGAAGACGTCCGCAAGGCGCCGGTGTTGGAGCTCGTCAGGCTGGCGAGCTGAGCGTGACCGAGTTCACGGTTCGGCGAATCCGCCCCGGAATGACGATCGCAAGACGCGTTTTTGCGTTGACGCGGTCGATGCGCCGGGCGACGATCCGATGCGTTTGATATCAGGTGGATACTTCGGATCACGGAACAGCGGAGGTTGTTCGATGCTCGACAAGAGTGATGAAATCCGTTCGACAATTCGCGGGATCATGGGCGACAGCGTGCCCAAGCCGAGGCCGTCGGACGTGGCGATGCCGTCGTTGAGCATCGATATCGGCGGCATCAATCTCAAGAATCACAACGCGTTCGAACACCCGCATCCCGATCATCGAATCGATCTTCCCGCGATGGCCGCTGCGCCGCCGGCGGTCCAGCGCTGCCACCGCCAGCAACGTAGCCTGTTGCGGGTGCTCGGCTCGGTGCTGATGTTCGCCGCCATCGCCCCGCTCTACCTGGTGGAGTTCCTGTCGGAGATGCCCGACAACATCCTTTTGACCATCGGATTCGTCATGCTGATCTTGAGCCTGATCAGTTTTACGATCGCGACGATGCTCGAATCCTCCTGATTCGAGGGCGGCCGCTCGTGCGCGAGCGTCCACGTCTCTGCGGAAACACACCGACCGCTGCCGATGCAGCGCGATCGTGACGGGGTACACGCACGGCCCCGCGCGCCCTCGGCAGGGCCCACCTGCCGGGGATTGCGAGGACGATCGGGCCTTCCGTCCAAGCAGCGACGATGGACCGGCAGAAATCGCCAAGCCCGCGCCGGCCATCCTCCCGCTGTCCGTCTCCGACTGCTCAGGTGTCGGGCCGCTCCGGCCCGGCGCTGCGCCACCTCGCTCCCGATTGCCGACAACAAAGCGCAAAACACGCGAAAGACGTCGAAAAGCGTCATCTTGAGCGGCTTCGCTGCGCTCGCGATCGGCCTATCATCTGTCCAGCGTTCGAGGACGCTTTCCGCACCGGCCAACGCTTCGGCCACGCTGCCTGCGGGACGGTCTCGAGCGCGTTCCATGTCGGCGGCGGCAGCGTCACGGTTTGCCCGGCGCGCCGGCCCGGATATGACAGACAGCGATTCGGAGCCCCGAATGAACAGCACCATCGGAGGAAACCTCCGTCACCTGCGCAGGCGATCGGGTCGGACCCAAGCCGAAGTGGCCAAGCGCGCCGGGGCCTCGCAAGCCTGGATCTGCCGCATCGAGACCGGCGACGCCAACCCGACCCTCGCCAGTTTGCGCCGCATCGCCCGCGCTCTGGATGTCGAGGTCGTGGATCTGCTGCAACGTCGCCCCGACCATGGGCGGCCGATATGAGCCGAGCGGCACGCGATTGGGCTTGGGACTGCCGTGGACTGACGCCGGCACAGCGCTTGGTCCTGTTGGCGTTGGCCGAACATGCCGACGAGGCGGGCGGCTGCTGGCCGTCGTTGTCGCGCCTGGCCGCGCGCGCCGAGGTCGATCGGCGCACCGTCACGCGCTCTCTGGCGGCACTCGAGGCGCGCGGTCTGCTCCAGCGCGCGCGCAGCCGGCCGCAGCGCACCCTCTATAGCCTTGCGGTCGGCACATCCCCCGCGCAGGTGCCGACCCGCGATGGGGAGACGGCGTGGGTGAGTGAACCCATGCCCCTCGACGACGGACCTGCGATCGTCTTGGATCCGCTCGACCCGACGGTGCCGAATCCCCGAACCGGAGGCGTCACGCCCCTGCACCGGGGGCAACAGACCCCGAAACGCAGACCCGATCCGGCGCGCCCGATTCCGCCCGACTGGGGTCCCGGTGCGCGGGTCCTGAGTTGGGCCGCCAAGCAGGGCATCGCACGCGACTGGGTCCAGGACCAGGTCGCGGAGTTCGTCGCCTACTGGTCCGACACCGGGTCGCGCCGCACGAGTTGGGACGCCATTTTCATCCAGCGCCTGCAGACCCTGCAGGCCCGCACGACGCAGAGGCCACCGCATGAGCCGACCGGACGACTCGCCGACAAAGACTACGCCCGCGGAGCGACCCCGCTCGATCGCATCCCCTGGCTGCTGCCGGCTGA
Organism: Thiocapsa rosea; assembly: GCF_003634315.1. Taxonomy (NCBI): domain Bacteria; kingdom Pseudomonadati; phylum Pseudomonadota; class Gammaproteobacteria; order Chromatiales; family Chromatiaceae; genus Thiocapsa; species Thiocapsa rosea. The sequence continues at coordinate 5,239,172 of NZ_RBXL01000001.1, read as the reverse complement.
TGTCGCTTGAGGAGCTGGCGGAGCATGGACGCCGCGAGATCCGACAACTCCTGGCCGCACGCCGGGACGAGGCGCAACGGCGGCTCGAATCGGCCGTCGGACGCTGCGGAATCCCCCCGCGCTTTCGCGCGAAGACCTTCGATAGCTATCGGGCCACGACGCCGCAGCAGGAGTTGGCCTCGAGGGTCTGTCGCAGCTACGCGGCGCGCTTTGCGGCCGGCGCCCGTCACGGCGACAGCCTGCTCCTGCTTGGCGGTCCCGGTACCGGCAAGACCCATCTCGCCTGCGCCATCCTCGCGAATGTGATCCGGGCCGGCCACACGGGGCTGTTCATGTCCGTCCCGGCCGCGCTGCGCACGGTGCGCGACACCTATGCGACGCGGGCGGCGTGCTCGGAGAGCGAAGCGCTGGCCATGCTGACCGACCCCGACCTGCTGGTGCTCGACGAGGTCGGACTGACGATCGGCAGCGACGACAAACGCCGCGCGATGCTGTTCGACGTGCTCGATACGCGTTATGCGAACCTGCGTGCCACGATCCTGATCGGCAACCTGACCGACGAGGAGATGGAGGGTTACCTCGGCGAGCGGATCATGGACCGGCTCTGCGAAGGCGACTCCGCCGTGGTGTCCTTCACCTGGCCGAGTTATCGGCGCAGCGGGGGCGGCGTTTGATGCGGTCCGGGATCGGGTGCGTGCGGATCTTCTCCGGGGAGGTGACTCACGCTGTTGCGCGGAGGGCCCTTCGGGAGACGCCGCGCATGCAACGCGGTCAACGGGCGCATGATGCACGTCGCCCGCGTGCTCCGACCGTCTGTCGCGGCGGAACGCGTGGCTTCGATCGCTGCCGCGGTGATACCGATGGCGATGCCGCCCGGTCGATCGCCCGGGTCCGGTCAGCTTGAAAGCCGACCTCGACCGCTACGCCGCGCTGCAGGTGCGGATCGATGGCGAGCCGGTCGATACAATGACGCTGATCTCGCACATGCCGGAAGCGTTCAGCGCACGGGAGGAGTCCGGAGAGGCAAGGGGGGAGGGTAGCCGGGGGCATCTCATGCTGGATGACACAACGGGTGATTGGGGTTGCTTGAATAAATTGTCGTTGTCGTAGTCTGGCTACGACTGGGAGTATCAGATCAACTCGACTTGAGCCAATCTTAGGATCGCCTGCTGGAGCAACTCGCGGCGACCGGCGCTTGGACGAAATTAGGACCATCTCCTCCTCGGGCCTTGAGTTGACGTACTTCTCCTCGGCCCAAATCGTGCTCTGCACGAGGGCCAGGCAATCGGAGAAGATGGCGTGGGCTTTGAGGCACCTGCGCCGGCAACATCCCGAGCAACAGCCCCAGCAGAATCCGCGCCCCTTGGCGCGACGACCAGCGCGCCCGATTCAGCACCCGATGCTAACGCTCGAAGCGCCGCTCCGCGCTCAGCCCCTCGCCCGCAGCACCGCAATCACCGTGCGCGGCCCTAGCGCCAGCAGCGTTCCCATCAGCAAGACGTGCAGATGCGCCAGGGTCGGCGCGGTGAACAGGCCGGCAAAGGGCTGCAGAACAGGGACAATCGAGGCTGGCAGAGGGAACATCCGCGGGCATGTCCGAGGTTTTGGTCGACATCGGACGATACCACCCGCAGCCCTCCCGCCGAGGCTCGGAAATGGCCAAAGTCGAGACTAGGTAAGGTGGCGGAATTCGCCACCACCAACGCGGCTTCATGAGCCGGTAGGTCCCGTGCGGCAGGAGTCCCCCCGGACCCGACGACTCCCTGGCTTCGAGCTGTGCACTCGGCTCGATCAGAATTCGGTCGTAGGCTGTGTTCAGCTTGCGCCCGCGCTTGGCCCCCGTTTTCTGCCCCAGGCCCCGCAGGCGCTTCTCCAGGTCCCTGCGCTCGGTCACGCGCGGCTCCCTCGCCATCGGGCTTGGCTGCCCCGATGGGCGCTGTTTGCGGTCGGACGGATGTCGGTCGCGGCACTCCCGATCTATACGCGACGGCAGCGTCGGTGATGTTATCCACCTGAGCCTAATCCTGAAACCGGTATCTCCTCCGCAAGAGGACCGTCTCGGCGCCGACCCCTAAAGTATCCTATTCCGTCGCCCGACGGCTGGCCGAAATCCGCTTGATCCGGATCGCGGGAGTGCTGTTTCGCCAAGAGGAACTGCGGTTCGTCCAAAAAGGTTCTTTAACATCCTCTCAATTGACTTCGTCGGTAGACGAGTAACATACTCCCCGCCGATAATAGGGTATTGGCTGAAGCTGGCTGAAGCGCTCATTGAATATTGCGTCATCGTTGTGCAGTACAGTCAGGATTGATTCAATGCAGCTATGGTTATTAAAAAAGAACTTAAGCAATTAATGAAATAGTCGCCATCGAATCCAAGTCCGGTTCCGGTCCGTATCCACGTCAGGCGAGGCTCGGTGAACAGGACTGGAAAGTGACGACCCGCACCAAAGGAGATCCCGATCCATGCAACTATCCCGTCGAGGTTTTTTTCGCGTCTGCGCGGCAGGGGCCGGAGCCTCCAGCCTGGCGGCGCTCGGGTTTTCGCCCGCGCCCGCACTGGCGTCGGCCCGTGCCTTCAAGCTCGACCGTACCATGGAGACACGGAATACCTGTCCCTACTGCTCGGTGAGTTGCGGCGTCATCATCTACACCCTCGGCAGCGGTGGGAAGAACGCCAAGGCGGACATCGTGCACATCGAGGGCGATCCGGATCATCCGGTCAACCGCGGCACACTCTGCCCGAAGGGCGCGGGCCTGCTCGATTTCGTCCGCAGCGAGAACCGTCTCCGCTATCCGGAGTACCGGGCCGCCGGCTCGAGCGAGTGGCAGCGCATCTCTTGGGACGATGCCTTCGAGCGAATCGCGCGCCTGATGAAGAATGACCGCGACGCGCACTTCGCCATGACCAACGCCGATGGCGAGACCGTCAACCGCTGGCCCACCATGGGTCTGCTGGCCAGCAGCGCGGTCAGCAACGAGGCGGGCTACCTGACCGCCAAGATGACACGCGGACTCGGCATCGTTTCCGTCGATACCCAAGCACGCATTTGACATGCCCCGACGGTGGCCAGTCTGGCTCCGACGTTTGGGCGTGGCGCGATGACCAACCATTGGGTCGACATCAAGAATGCCGATCTGGTGCTCGTCATGGGCGGCAATGCAGCCGAGGCACATCCGTGCGGCTTCAAGTGGGTCATCGAGGCCCAGACACGCCGTAAGGCCAAGCTCGTGGTCGTGGACCCGCGTTTCACGCGTTCCGCGGCTGTCTCCGATTTTTATGCACCGCTGCGCAGCGGCTCGGACATCGCGTTCCTGGGCGGGGTGATCAACTACCTGCTCGACAACGACAAGATCCATCACGAGTACGTTCGCCGGTACACGAACGTGTCCTACCTCGTGCGGGAGGATTTCGCCTTCGAGGACGGGATCTTCTCGGGCTACGACGCGGCACAGCGCAAGTACGACCGCGAGTCCTGGGACTACGAGATCGGGGAGGACGGCTTCGTGATCTCCGATCCGACCCTGACTCACCCGCGGTCGGTCTACCGGCTCATGAAGCAGCATTACGCCCGCTATACACCGGCCTTGGTCAAGGACGTGTGCGGCACCTCGGAGGAGGACTTCATCACGGTCTGCGAAGCGATCGCCGCGACCGCGACGCCGGACAAGACCATGACCATCCTCTATGCCTTGGGCTGGACGCAGCACACCACCGGATCTCAGACGATCCGGGCGATGGCCATGATCCAACTGCTGCTCGGCAACATGGGCCGAGTCGGCGGCGGCATCAATGCCTTGCGCGGTCATGCCAACGTCCAGGGCATCACGGACATGAACCTGATCACCAACATGCTGCCGGGTTACCTGCGGCTGGCCTCCGACGGGGAGCAGGATTGGCAAGCGTATCTCGACGCCCGCTCGCCCAAACCACTGCGTCCCAACCAGATGAGCTTTTGGCAGAATTTCCCGAAGTTTCGGGTCTCGCTGGCCAAGGCGCTTTACGGCGGGGCGGCCACCGCCGAGAACAACTTCCGCTATGACTGGTTCCCGAAGCTCGACAAACCCTACGACGTGTTGCAGATGTTCGAGAACATGCATCAGGGGAAGATGAACGGCTTCATTTGCCAGGGCTTCAATCCCTTGGCGGCGGTGCCCTGCGTTCAGAAGGTCGGCGAGGGCCTGGCGAAGCTCAAGTTCATGGTGGTCGTCGATCCGCTCGTGACCGAGACCTCCGAGTTCTGGGCCAACTACGGCGTCTACAACAATGTCGAGCCGAGCGGCATCGAGACCGAGGTGTTCCGCCTCCCCTCGACCTGCTTCGTCGAAGAGAACGGCTCCTTCACCAACTCGAGTCGGGTGTTGCAGTGGCACTGGAAGGCTGCGGATCCGCCGGGGGAGGCCAAGAGCGATCTGCAGATCATCGCGGGCATCTTCTACCGGCTGCGGCGTCTCTACGAGCAGGAGGGCGGCACCTTTGCCGATCCGGTGACGAACCTGACTTGGGACTACGGGCAGCCTTTGGCCCCCAGCCCCGAGGAGCTCGCCAAGGAGTTCTCGGGACGCGCCTTGGCTGATCTGCCGGACCCCAAGGATCCGACCAAGATCCTGGTCAAGGCCGGGGATCAGCTTGCGGGCTTCGCCCAGTTGCGAGACGACGGCACCACCGCCTCCGGCAACTGGCTCTATTGCGGGAGCTGGAGCCAGGACGGCAACCTGATGGCACGTCGCGATACCGCGGATCCGTCCGGTCTCGGCTTCTATCCGCAGTGGGGGTTCGCTTGGCCGGCCAACCGCCGCGTGCTCTACAACCGAGCCAACTGCGATACCGCCGGCAAGCCTTGGGATGCGACCCGCCAGACCATCGCCTGGAACGGGACCCGGTGGGCCGGCAACGACGTGCCGGACATGCGACCCGACGCGGCCCCGGAGCTGGACGTCGGTCCCTTTATCATGCTGCCGGACGGCGTGGGCCATCTGTTCGCGCTCAAGGGCATGGCCGAAGGACCGCTTCCGGAACACTACGAGCCTTTCGAGACGCCGCTCGGCATCAACCCGCTGCATCCGGAGAACCCGCTCGCGACCAGCAACCCGGGCGCGCGCCTGTTCGAGTACGACGCCAAGCAACTGGGGAGCGCGGAGGACTTCCCCTATGTCGGCACCACCTATCGCGTGACCGAGCATCAGCACTTCTGGACCAAGAACGTTCGCTCCAGCGCGGTCCTGCAGCCGTCGCAGTTCGTCGAGGTCGACGAGGAGCTCGCGGCGGAGAAAGGCATCGCTGCCGGTGACTTGGTGAAGGTGACCTCGAAGCGCGGTCGGATCCTGGCGGTGGCCGTGGTGACCAAGCGGCTGCGACCCTTGGATGTCCACGGCCGGCGGGTACATACCGTCGGAATCCCGATCCATTGGGGGTTCGTGGGGGTTGCCAAGCCGGGCTTCCTGGCCAACCGGCTGACGCCCTTCGTCGGCGACGCCAACTCGCAGACGCCGGAGTTCAAGGCGTTCCTCGTCAACGTGGAAAAGGTCTGAGGAGGCGGTCATGACCATGCAATCCCTCGCCGTCGAGGCCCGCTCGGCCACGACGACACCGCCCCCCGGGGTTCGCCAACCGCTCGAGGTGGCCAAGCTGATCGATGTGACCAAGTGCATCGGCTGCAAGGCATGCCAGGTGGCCTGCGCGCAATGGAACGACCTGCATCCGGCCATCGGCAACAACGTCGGTGTCTACGACAACCCGGCGGACCTGGGCGACGCCTCCTGGACGGTGATGCGCTTTGCGGAGGTGGAAGTTCAGCCCGGTCGGTTGGAGTGGCTGATCCGCAAGGACGGCTGCATGCACTGTGCCGATCCGGGCTGCCTGAAGGCGTGTCCGGCACCCGGTGCCGTCGTGCGCTATGCCAACGGTATCGTTGACTTCAATCAGGAGCACTGTATCGGCTGCGGTTACTGCATCACCGGTTGTCCGTTCGACATTCCCCGGCTCTCCCCGGTCGATCAGAAGGCGTACAAGTGCACGCTCTGCTCGGATCGGGTGGCCGTGGGTCTGGAGCCGGCTTGCGTCAAGACCTGTCCGACCGGGGCGATCGTCTTCGGGTCGAAGGACGACATGGCCCATTACGCCGAGGCACGCGTCGGGCAGCTCCAGGAGCGGGGATACATGAACGCCGGGCTCTACGACGCTCCGGGGGTCGGCGGAACCAACGTCATGTATGTCCTGCAGCATGCCGATGAGCCGGGACTCTACTCGGGTCTTCCGAAGAATCCGACCATCGATCCGCTGGTCGAGCTCTGGAAAGGCTTCGCCAAGCCGCTGGCCATCGGCGCGCTGGCGGCCGTCACTCTGGCGAGCCTCTTCCACTATATCGCCAAGGGCCCGAACGAGGTCTCGAAAGAGACCGAGAAGGAGTTCGAGAAATGAAACGCGACCCGAACGACCTCATCCGCTACACCACGGGAGAGCGCGTCAACCATTGGGTGGTTGGCATCACCTTCATCCTGCTCGCACTCTCCGGTCTGGCCCTGTTCCATCCGGCCTTCTGGCCGCTGACCCAACTGTTCGGAGGGGGGGTGTGGACACGCATCCTGCACCCCTATGTGGGCGTGCTGATGTCCGTTGCCTTCCTGTTTATGATGATTCGCTTCTGGACTCTGAATCTCATGGGTGCGAAGGATTGGGCATGGCTGCGTCGTATCGGCGAGATGGCCGAGGGCGACGACCACAAGATGCCGGCACAGGGCAAATACAACGGCGGACAGAAGCTGCTGTTCTGGTTGTTGGTGATCTGCATGATCCTACTCACCCTCTCCGGCATCGGGCTGTGGCGCAGTTGGTTCAGCTTCTCGGTCGAGCTGGTCCGACTCGCGGCCGTGGTGCATGCCGCGACCTCGGTGGTTATGATCGCGCTCATCATGATGCATATCTATGCCGCCATCTGGACGAAAGGGACGATTCGGGCCATGTGGTACGGGACCGTGACGCGCCCCTGGGCGAAACAGCATCACCGAGATTGGTTCAACGAGGCGACCAAGGAGCCATGAGTAGCCGCCGATAGCGGAGGGGCCGATCCGTTCGGTGTCTCCGGCAGGGTCCGATGCGCGGCGAGCGGGCTCACCTCGAGATCCTGAAACCAGCCCCTGTGCCGCAACGGCACAACGGGCGCAACGACAGGGTGGCCGAGGTCCTTCTCGCGCCGCGTTAGCGATACCAGACAGGGGTCATCCTCGATGCCGAGTGCCTTACTGCAACCTGAATTGATCGGCGCCGTTCGCGAGATTCCCGCGCTGCGTCTCCCGTCGCCGGACCTGTTCGCCCGGCGGGCAGGGCGTGCGAGGGCCTTGGCCGAGGGCCACGACCTGGGGGCTTTCCTCCGCTTTGCCGCAGTCCTCGCCGAGGCGCAGCAAGATGTTTTGGACCGGTCGACGGCCTCGGGTCGTGACTTGCGCGCACTCCTGGATCAATGTCGGATCGGCGGGATGCCGCCCTTGGCGCATCCGGGCTGGCAACCCGATCCGCACTGGGCCGCACTTGCTCGGAGTCTTGCCGAACACCTGACCGCGGCGTCGCCCGATCTATTGCCCGATCAGGCGAAGGCCGCCTGCGCGCGCATCCTAGCCTCCGGGGATGTCTGGCTGGCGGAGCAGGGTCACCTGCTGCTGGATCCGGACGCCACCGAGCTGCCCGATCTCGCCTGCGCACCCTTGATCGGCGCTGCAATGCAGGTCGCCTGGACCTCGCAGGCCGCGCGCCTGAACCCGGATGATGTCGGACCGCCCGCCGGTGCCGGTCTTTGCCCGGTTTGCGCTAGTCCGCCGGTTGCCTCCATCGTGCGCGTCGGCGGTGCCGAGGACGGTGCTCGCTATCTGCATTGCGGACTCTGCGCCAGCGAGTGGCGTTTGGTGCGCAGTCAATGCAGCCAATGCAACAACAGCCGGGGCATCACCTATTTGGGCCTCGAGTCCCGGGGCGAGGCGGTCAAGGCCGAAGCCTGTCCCGAGTGTCGCAGCTACCTGAAGATCTGCAGGATGGACAAGGATCTCGGGGTCGATCCGTGGGCCGACGATCTGGCAACCATGGCCCTGGATTGGCTGGTGGATCAGGAGGGGTTTACCCGGGCGGGCATCAACTTCATGATGATCCAACCCGAGGCCCCGGCGACTTCCGCCTAGTCCGGCCGGCCCCAGCCTCTCGTCCCTCTAAGGATCGTCTTTCTTGGATAGCCTACCCGCGCACCAGCGTCCCCCGTCCGTCGATCGTATCCTGGGCTGGCCCGCGCTCGTCCCGCTGTTGGCCGAGTACGGCCGGCCGGCCGTGCTCGCGGAGGTGCGTACGCAGCTCGCCGAATGGCGTGGCGGCCCCGGCGATGGTTGGCCGGCCGACGATGTCTTTGCCCAGCATCCGTTCGCGGCCGGGTTGGCGGCAGCTCTGGCACGCAGCCATGCCCCGCGGCTGCGTCGGGTCTTCAATCTCACGGGGACCGTGCTGCATACCAATCTCGGGCGGGCTAATCTGCCGGAGGAGGCAATCGAGGCCCTGACGTCGGCGGCACGCGAGCCCTGCGCACTGGAGTACGACCTGGACGACGGACGCCGCGGCGACCGGGACCGGGTCGTCGAGGGCTGGCTCCGGGAGCTGACCGGGGCCGAGGCGGCTACCGTCGTCAACAACAATGCTGCGGCGGTGTTTCTGTTGCTCAACAGCCTGGCGTCGCGCAAAGAGGTGATCGTCTCGCGCGGCGAGCTGGTGGAGATCGGCGGCGCCTTCCGTATCCCGGACATCATGACGCGCGCCGGTGCGCGTCTCAAAGAGGTCGGCACCACCAACCGTACCCACACTCACGACTATGCGGATGCCCTGGGTCCCCGCACGGGCTTGCTGATGCGGGTGCACACCAGCAATTTCGCGATCCAAGGGTTCACTGCCCGGGTGTCCGAGGTCGAGCTGGCCCGCATCGCCCGGGGGCACGGCGTCCCCTTCGCCGTGGATCTGGGCAGCGGGACACTGGTGGACCTGGCGCGCTTCGGCCTGCCCGCGGAACCGACGCCGCAGGCTGCTTTGCGCCAGGGTGCAGATCTGGTCACCTTCAGCGGCGACAAGCTTCTCGGCGGTCCGCAGGCCGGGATCCTGGTCGGGCGTGCCGACCTGATCGCCCGGATCAAGAAAAACCCGCTCAAGCGGGTCCTGCGGGTGGGCAAGATTACTCTTGCGGCCCTCGAGGCCGTCCTGCGGCTTTATCGAGATCCCGAGCGTTTGCCCGAGCGGTTGCCGACGCTGCGACTGCTGACCCGTACGGCCGAGGAGATCGCGGCGCAGGTGGAGCGGCTGCTGCCCTCCATGCAGCAGGCCCTGAGTGGTTGGCCGTTGGCCTTGAGCAGCGAGCCGACCGGGAGTCAGATCGGCAGCGGTGCGCTGCCCCTGGAGCGGCTCCCGAGCCGGGCGATCGCCGTACGTGCGCCTCGCCGGCAGTCTGCGGTGCTGCGCGAGCTGGAGGCGGCTCTGCGCGGCCTGCCGACCCCGGTCATCGGGAGGCTCGAGGGCGGTGTCCTCTTCCTCGACCTGCGCTGCCTGGACGACGAAGCGGGCTTTTGCGCCCAGCTCGCCGGGTTGTGCCGGCCATGATCGTCGGAACGGCCGGACATATCGACCACGGCAAGACCGCACTGGTGCGGGCGCTGACCGGCGTGGACACGGACCGGCTGCCCGAGGAAAAGGCCCGCGGCATCACGCTGGAGCTGGGCTACGCGTATCAGTCGCGCGAGACCGGCGGGATTCTGGGCTTCATCGACGTCCCCGGTCACGAGCGACTGGTGCACACCATGGTCGCCGGTGCGACCGGGATCGACTTCGTCCTTTTGGTGGTCGCCGCAGACGACGGGCCGATGCCGCAGACGCGCGAGCACTTGCAGGTCTTGGATTTGCTGGGCCTGGAATGCGGTGCGGTCGCCCTGACCAAGACCGACCGAGTCTCGGCGCAGCGTCTCGCCGAGGTCGAAGTCGATGTGCGGGGTCTCTTGAGCCGGACCGGTCTGGCCGCCGCTCCTCTGTTCCCGGTCAGCGTTGTCACGGGAGAGGGAGTCGCCGACCTGCGCACCCATCTGCATGCCGCCGTCCCGCCGCGCTCGGACCGCATCGACGACCGGCGGTTTCGCCTCGCGGTGGATCGTGCCTTTACCCTGTCCGGTACCGGAATCGTCGTCACCGGTACCGTCCATAGCGGCCATGTGCGACCGGGCGACCTGCTGCGACTGACCCCGTCGGGCCGCGAGGCACGAATCCGGGGTCTGCATGCGCAGAACGAACCCGCCGAGATCGGAGTCGCCGGTCAACGCTGTGCTCTGAACCTGGCCGGCTCCGAGCTCCATCACACCGAGATCCGGCGCGGGGAGTGGGTCGTCGCGCCGGATCTGCATCTCCCGACTCGGCGTTTCGACGCGCGCCTCCGCGTTCTGCCCGATGCCGCCCGGGCCCTGCGTCACTGGACGCCGGTGCACTGTCACCTCGGTGCCGCGCACCTGACCGGCCGGGTCGCCGTCCTGGAGGGCGATGTCATCGAGCCAGGCGGTATCGGGTTGGTCCAGCTGGTGCTCGACGAACCGGTCGGCGCCTTGCGCGGGGATCGTTTTATCCTGCGGGATCAATCCGCCCGGCAGACCTTGGGCGGCGGGCGCGTCCTGGATCCCGAGCCGCCGACCCGCGGGCGACGCCGGCCGCAGCGGCTCGCCTTGCTCGGTGCCTTCGCCGAACCCGAGGTGACGACGGCCGTCGCGCGTGCCCTGCCGCTGGCCAACGAGGGCCTCGGCCTTGACCGACTGGCCCGACACTGGAACCTGGATCCCGCGACCTTGGCCGACCTCGCCGCTTTGCCCGAGACGGTCGCCGTCGGTGCGTCCGCCGGCGGCATGCTCTTCTCGGTCGACGTCTGGCAGGCGTGGCAAGCGCGGATCCTGCAGACACTGGCCGAGGAGCACGAGAAGGCCCCGGAACGACTCGGGCCGGATCGCGAACGCCTGCGCCGGATGGCGGCACCCCGCTTGGCACGTCCGGAGTTTGCTGCCCTGTCGGACGCCTTGATCCGTTCCGGGCGGCTCATGCGCAGCGGCCCCTACATGCATCTGCCGGATCACGCCGTGCGCCTGTCTCCGGAGGCGGAGCGTCTGTGGCGCGAGCGGATCTTCCCGCAGCTCGACGCACAGCCCTTCAACCCGCCGCGCGTGCGGGATCTTGCCGGTGCGCTCGGCAGCGACGAAAATGCGATCCGTCGATTGCTCAAGCAGCTCGCCGGCATGGGCGAGGTCTTTCAGGTGGCGCACGACCATTTCTTCACGCGCTCGGCGGTCGCGCACATGTCGACGCTGGCGCGCGACCTGCAGGAGCGCGAGGGTGCCGCCCGGGCTGCGGCCTTCCGCGATGCCCTGGGTATCGGGCGCAAGGTCGCGATCCAGATCCTCGAGTTCTTCGACCGCATCGGCTACTGTCGCCGCATCGGCGACGAGCATCGGGTGTTTCGCGACAGCCTGTTGGATCTGGATGCGCCTTCGAGCAGCAGGCCGACGACCGATCACGCTCGATAGATATCGATTTTGGAAGGGCTTCGCTATCCGGTGAGGCGGCCGGACTTCAAATCCGGTTGGGGCCGTCAGGCGGTCCCGGGTGGGTTCGACTCCCACGCCCTTCCGCCATTTGTCCTGGCTGCCGCCTTGGGAGGTGAGCGGTCGGCTCTGTCGCCGGTCCGGCGCGGAACCCTGATCCTCGCCATTGTCCCATGGAGGCCAGCGCGCCATGTCGCCGTCCGCAACCGCCCATTCCGATTCCATTGATCCCGGCCCCGCCGAGCCGATTCGCCTGACAACCCTGTCGCACGGCGGCGGCTGCGGCTGCAAGATCTCGCCCAAGATTCTGGCGGAGGCCCTGCGTGGGGTCTCCACCGGCTTTGCGCATCCCGACCTCCTCGTCGGCAGCGCCACCGCGGACGATGCCGCCGTGCTGCGCCTGACCGACGACCTGGCCCTGGTCGCGACGACCGATTTCTTCATGCCGATCGTCGACGACCCGTACGATTTCGGGCGCATCGCTGCCACCAACGCCATCTCGGACATCTATGCGATGGGCGCCACGCCCGTCTTGGCCCTGTCGATCGTCGGGATGCCGATCGATCGCCTGCCGCTGTCGGTGATCCGACGTATCCTGGATGGCGGGGCGTCGGTCTGCGCCGAGGCCGGGATCGCACTCGCCGGCGGGCACTCGATCGACGCACCCGAGCCCATCTACGGTCTGGCCGTGATGGGCACCGTCCATCCCGATCGGCTGAAATCCAATGCGACCGCCCGGGAAGGCGACTGCCTGGTGCTCGGCAAACCGCTCGGTATCGGCATATTGAGCGCGGTGCTGAAGAAGGGGCTCCTCGACGCCGCCGGCTATCGGCGCATGCTCGATCTGACCACCCGCCTGAACCGGCCCGGCACCACCTTCGCCGCCTGGCCCGAGGTGCACGCCATGACCGACGTCACCGGCTTCGGACTCCTGGGCCATCTGCTCGAGGTCTGTCGTGCATCGCGGACCGGGGCACGGCTGCACTTCGCCGACATCCCCATGATCGAGCAGTCGGTCGCCTTCGCTCGCGAGGGTCATGGTCCGGGCGCCATCGAGCGCAATTGGGACAGCTACGGCGCGGAGGTGACCCTCGCCCCCGACCTGCCGCACTGGGCATTGCGGCTGCTCTGCGATGCCCAGACCAGTGGCGGACTCCTGGTCGCCTGCGCACCCGATGCCGTCGAGGCGGTGATCGCACGGTTCCGCCGCGACGGATTCGAGGAGGCCGCCAAGATCGGCGAGCTGATCGACGGCGCAGGCGGTGTAACCGTCTCCTGATGCACGTCGGCCGAGCCGCATTCCCTGGGTCTGAATGATCTCCGCGTGTCCGATATGCAGCCTTCGGAGGTTGCCGCGTGTTCCGTCACCGGTCCGGTGCAGTCCATGCCGTTCAACCATCAACAGATAGAATTCGAAGGAGTGACCATGACGATCGATCGACGCGATTTCTTGAAAGGCGGCATCGGTGCCGCTGCAGCTGCGGTCCTACCGGTCCCGCTCGCCCATGCGGTGGCACCTGTCGCGCCAACCCTGATTACAGGCCGGATGTCGGCACTGCTGCCGAGGTCGCAGGCAACGCGGGTCGTGGTCTGCGGGGGTGGTTGGGGAGGACTGACCGCAGCGAAGTACCTGAAACAGGAAGCCCCGACGCTCGACGTCGTGCTGTTGGAGCGCAATCCGATCTTCTTTTCCTGTCCGATGAGCAACAAGTGGCTGGTCGACCTGCTCGACACCTCCTTCTTGACGCACGATTACCTGACCCCGGCGGCCCGGCACGGGTATCGATTCATCCAGACCGAGATCATGGGCATCGAGCGCGACCGCAAACGGGTCGCTACCTCCCACGGTTATCTGGATTACGACTATCTGATCCTGTCGCCCGGCATCCGCAACAATTATGGGGCCTGGTTCGGAGATGACCTGGATGCCGCCTATCATACTCGGATCCACTTTCCGTCCGCCTACATCCCGAGCGCGGAGCATCTGACGCTCAAACAGAAGATCAAGTCATTCAAGGGGGGAACCCTGGTGATGACGTTGCCGCCTCCGCCGCATCGTTGTCCGCCCTCGCCGTACGAGCGGGCCTGCCTTCTCGCTTGGTACTTCAAGCGCAACAAGGTGCCGGCCCGGATCGTCATTCTCGACCCGAAGGATGGGATCCGCCCCATCGGTCCAGGCTTCAAGGCGGCTTTCGACGAGTTGTATCCTGACATCATCACCCATGTACCGAATGCGCGGGTCGAGTCGATGGACCCCTATGCGAAGCGCATCAAGACCACCGCCGGTGAATGGGAGTTCGAGGACGCGATCCTGATGGTCCCGCACCAAGCCGGCGAGCTGGTCTGGATGGCGGACCTGATCGCGCGGGGCGAAGATGGCCGGCCGCTCGGCTGGGCCGACGTGGATCCACTCCAACTCGTGGCCCGCAATGACCCGGACGTCTATGTCGTTGGCGATGCCGTCGGGGTCGTGTCCCCGCTGTTCCAGCACTATCCCAAGAGCGGCCACGTCGCGAATCGACTGGCACGCATCGTCGCCAAATCGATCGCTGCCCGGGCCGTCGGCCGGGAGCCAGACCCTGGTCTGCCGGACAACCTCTGCTTCATGTGGGTCAAGGGTGATCCGCAAGAGGCGATTGCCGTCGAGTTCGAGTATTCGATGGAGGCGGACCTGATCGTCCAGAAACAGATCGACCTCAATGACCGGAGCCCGGATCTGGTGGCCCGCGACTTCGAGTGGGTCGGCGGCATGTATCAAGATCTGTTCGGCTAGGTGCCCTTTAGAGCCGCGTCCGACGACCGGCGGCGGGAGTGCGAGCGACCCGCGATCGACTCAAATATCGAACGCGCTGCCCCCGCCGGCCAGGGTCCGCTCCACCACCGCGCGCGTGAGATGTGGAGCGAACCGCTCGATGAAGGCGTACACATAACCCCTAAGCCAGGCGTTCTTGCGGATGCCGATGCGGGTGGTGCTCGAATCGAAGAGATGTGCGGCGTCCAGCATGCCTAAGCCGGTATCCAGGCTCGCATCGTAGGCCATGCGGGCCAGGATCCCGATGCCGAGTCCCATGCGGACGTAGGTCTTGATGACGTCGGCGTCGGACGCGCTCAGCACCACCCGGGGCTTGAGGCCGCGGGCCAGGAAGGCGCGGTTGATTTGGCCGCGGCCGGTGAAGGCGCTGTCGTAGGTCACGATCGGCCAACGCGCGACCTGCTCCAGGGTCAGCGCCTGCGTCTGCAGAATCGGATGGCCCAAGGGTGCGACGATGCAGCGATTCCACTGATAGCAGGGGAGCATCAGCAGCGTCTCGTAGTCCGCGATCGCCTCGGTGGCGATGGCGAGATCGGCGTCGCCTGCCAAGACCATCTCGCAGATCTGTCTCGGTGTGCCCTGGTGGAGCGAGAGTCGGACCCCGGGGTAATCCTCGATGAAGCGGCGAATCGCCTCGGGCAAGACATAGCGGGCTTGGGTGTGCGTGGTGGCGATGGCCAATCGACCGGCGGTCTCGTCGCTGAATTCCTTGCCGACCCGGCGCAGATTGTCCAGATCCCCCAGCATGCGTGCCGCGATCGCCAAGACTTGGCGACCCGGCTCGGTTACCTCCACGAGGCGCTTGCCGTGGCGGACGAAGATGTCCACCCCGAGCTCGGTTTCGAGCTGTCGGATCTGTTTGGAGACGCCTGGTTGGGAGGTGAAGAGCGCTTCGGCGGCCTCCGAGACGTTGAGCCCGTGGCGGACGACCTCCTGAATGTAGCGCAGCTGCTGCAGGTTCATCTGGATTTTCGAATAACAAATAACCGATCGCTATATCAATCTAACTTTAAATTCCTTCTGTGGCAAAAAACGACTCGCTAGGATGTCGTCGATACGCCGCTCGGGCCGGCTAAAGTCAGACGGCCCGCGGCATCCCGACAATCAGACCATCGAGACAGCGAGTGCCGCTATGGACCGAGACGACGACGAGCAACGGAGGATGAACGATCGGGTGGCCGAGTTTGTCGCCCAGATCCGGCGTTTTCGCGCCGGGGAGCTGACGGAGGACGCGTTTCGTCCGCTGCGCCTGCAGAACGGACTCTATGTCATGCGGGAAGCGCCCATGCTGCGGATCGGCATTCCCTACGGCGTGCTGTCGAGCGTCCAGCTGCGTCGTCTCGCCCGGATCGCCCGCACCTACGACCGTGGTTACGGCCACTTCACGACACGCCAGAACTTTCAGCTCAATTGGGTCGCGTTCGAGGATGTTCCCGAAATTTTGGTCGAGTTGGCCGCGGTGCGGTTGTACAGCGTACGCACCTCCGGCAACTGCATCCGCAACATTACCTCCGACCCCTTCGCCGGGGTCGCCGCCGACGAGCGGATCGATCCGCGCCCCTGGTGCGAGATCCTTCGCCGCTGGAGCCGGCTCCACCCGGATTTCGGTCGACTCCCGCGCAAGCTGAAGATCGCGGTCACGGGTGCGCAGCAGGACCGGGCGCTGATCCGGGTGCACGACATCGGACTCGAGATCCTGACGAACGATCTCGGGGAGACGGGTTTCCGAGTCTTGGTCGGTGGCGGCCTGGGCCGTAACCCTGCGCTCGCCCAGGAGCTGGAGCCTTTCCTGCCTTGGCGTCATCTGGTGAGCTTCTGCGAGGCCATCGTGCGCGTCTACGATCGTCACGGGCGCCGCGACGACCCCTATAAGGCCCGTCTTAAAACCCTGGTCGGCGCGCTCGGAATGGCCGAGCTCAGGCACTTGGTGATGCAGGAGTGGGCGCGGCTCGCGGATGGCCCCTTGACCCTGACCGATGCCGATCTCGAGCGGGTCGGATCGCGGTTCCCCGAGCCCCCCTATCAGGACCGGCCCGAGGACGATGTCGCGCACCGACGCCGGCTCTCGGGCAACCCCGCGTTCGCGACCTGGGTGCGCCGGAACACCCATCCGCACCGGCGTCCCGGATATGCGATCGTGACCCTCTCGACGAAGCACGCGGAGACGGCCTCGGGCGATCTGTCCGCAGACCAGATGGAGCAGGTAGCCGACTGGGCCGATGACTACAGCTTCGGCGAGGTGCGCGTCACGCACGAGCAGAATCTGGTCTTGCCGCATGTGCGCAAGCGCGATCTCTATACCTTATGGGAGGCCGCCCGTGCGGCAGGCTTGGCGTCGCCCAATCGCGGCCTGCTCACGGACATCATCGCCTGCCCGGGCGGGCGATATTGCGACCTGGCCAAGGCCGATTCGATCGGCCTCGCACAAGCCATCCAGGCCCGCTTTGCCGACCCAGGCGTCGCGCAGGACATCGGCGAGCTTGCACTCAATGTCTCGGGGTGCGTGAACGGCTGCGCGCATCATGCCGTCGCCCACATCGGCATCCGCGGCGTGGAGAAGAACGATCGTGCTTGCTATCAGATCAGCATCGGCGGGGATGCGGGTTACGCGGCAGGTTTCGGCACGGTCATCGGCCCGGGCTTGGCCGGCGAGGAGGTCCCGGCGGCCGTCGAGCGGTTGATCGGGACCTATCTGAGCCACCGTCGCGGCGGCGAGCGCTTCGTCGAGACCCGGGAGCGCCTCGGCACCGAGCCTTTTCGTAACTCCGTTTACGGCGAGGAGCAACCGATCGCCAAGGTCGCCAACGGTTGAGCTCTGGACGGAAGGTTGGAATGCCCGCGGGCGCGGTCCGAGCCGGACCTGATAGACTCGAAGCCCTGTATCCCCCACCCCGAGCATCCCGTCCCGTCGATCGGACATGCCCGGAGGACCCATCCGCGATCCTCTTTGCCACCGGCCTTGGTTAGGACTCGATGACGACTCTCACACACCTGCAACGTCTGGAATCCGAAAGCATCCACATCATGCGCGAGGTGGTCGCCGAGGTGGAGCGCCCCGTGATGCTCTACTCGGTCGGCAAGGATTCCGCCGTCATGCTCCACCTGGCCAAGAAGGCCTTCTATCCGTCCACACCGCCCTTTCCGCTCCTGCATGTGGATACCACCTGGAAATTCCAGGACATGTACCGGCTGCGCGAGAAGGCGGCGCGCGATGCGGGGATGGAGCTGCTCGTCCATCAAAACCCGGAGGCGCTCGCGCGCGGCATCAACCCCTTCGATCACGGCTCCCTGCACACCGATCTCTGGAAGACCGAAGGGCTGAAGCAGGCGCTCGACCAATACGGCTTCGATGCGGCCTTCGGCGGCGCGCGGCGCGACGAAGAAAAGAGCCGTGCCAAGGAGCGCGTCTTCTCGTTCCGCTCGGCCAATCACCGCTGGGATCCGAAGAATCAGCGCCCCGAGCTCTGGAAGCTCTACAACGCCCGCAAGGCCAAGGGCGAGAGCATCCGTGTCTTCCCGCTTTCCAACTGGACCGAGCTCGATATCTGGCAATACATCCATCTCGAGCAGATCGAGATCGTCCCGCTCTATCTCAGTGCCCCGCGTCCGAGCGTGATCCGCGATGGCTTGATTTTGATGGTCGATGACCATCGCTTCCCCTTGGCGGACGGCGAAGAGGTCCGCATGCGCTCGATCCGCTTCCGCACGCTCGGCTGCTATCCGCTGACGGGCGCGGTCGAGAGCCAGGCCACGACCCTGACCGAGGTCATCCAGGAGATGCTGCTCACCACGACCTCCGAGCGCCAAGGCCGCGCCATCGATCACGACCAGTCCGCCAGCATGGAAAAGAAAAAGCAGGAGGGGTACTTCTGATGGCCAGCGACATCTACAAGACCGACGAGCTGATTGCGCGCGATATCGATGCCTATCTGGAGAAGCATCAGCACAAGACGATGCTGCGCTTCATCACTTGCGGCAGCGTGGACGACGGCAAATCGACACTCATCGGCCGACTCCTCTACGACAGCAAGATGATCTTCGAGGACCAGCTCGCCGTGCTCGAAGCGGATTCCAAGCGCGTCGGGACCCAGGGTCAGGAGATCGATTTCGCCTTGCTGGTCGACGGCCTGGCCGCCGAGCGCGAGCAGGGCATCACCATCGATGTCGCTTATCGCTTCTTTGCGACCGACCGGCGCAAATTCATCGTCGCGGACACGCCCGGCCACGAGCAGTACACACGCAACATGGTGACCGGCGCCTCGACTGCGGACCTTGCGGTCATCCTGATCGACGCGCGCAAGGGCGTGCTGACCCAGACACGGCGCCACAGCTATCTGGCCCATTTGGTCGGGATCCGCAACATCGTGCTCGCGATCAACAAGATGGATCTGGTCGACTACGACCGGGCCAGATACGGCGCCATCATCGGCGACTACCGTGCCTTCGCGGACCAGATCGGGATCGACGGCTTTCAGGCGATCCCGATCTCGGGTCTGAAGGGCGACAACATCACGTCCAAGAGCGACGCCACGCCCTGGTATGAAGGCCCGACCCTGCTCGAGTATCTGGAGACGGTCGAGATCGACCAGACCCGGATGATCGAGCGGCCGTTTCGCATGGCGGTGCAATGGGTCAACCGTCCGAACCTGGACTTCCGCGGCTTCTCGGGCCAGATCGCGAGCGGGCGCGTCAAGCCGGGCGACGCCGTGCGCATCCTGCCCGGCAGCACCACATCCACCGTCGCGCGCATCGTCACCCTGGACGGCGATCTGAGCGAGGCCGGCGCAGGCCAATCGGTCACCCTGACGCTGGCCGACGAGATCGACTGCTCGCGCGGCCAAGTCATCACCCCGGCCGACCAGCCGCTCGAGGTGGCCGATCAGTTCGAGGCGACCATCGTCTGGATGGCGCAAGAGCCGATGATCCCGGGTCGCGCCTACATCATGAAGATCGGCACGACGCAGGCGACGGTCACGGTGACCGACGAGAAGTACCAGGTCAACGTCAACACCATGGCCCACGAGCCGGGCAAGACCTTGGCGCTGAACGGCATCGCCGTGTGCAACATCGCCACGAGCAAGGCGATCCCGTTCGAGCCCTACGCCGAGAATCCGGACCTGGGCGGCTTCATCCTGATCGACCGGCTGAACAACGCGACCGTCGGCGCCGGCATGATCCATTTTGCCCTGCGACGCAGCCACAATCTGCCCTGGCAGACGATCGACGTGGACCGCACCGCCCATGCCGCCATCAAGAATCAGGAGCCACGACTGCTCTGGCTCACCGGGCTGTCGGGCTCGGGCAAGACGACCATCGCCAACCTGGTGGAGAAGAAGCTGCACGCCATGGGGCGCCACACCTTTCTGCTGGACGGCACCAACGTCCGTCAGGGGCTGAACAAGGATCTGGGGTTCACCGATGCCGACCGGGTCGAGAACATCCGACGCATCGGCGAGGTGGCCAAGCTGATGACCGACGCCGGGCTGATCGTCTTGACGGCCTTCATCTCGCCCTTTCGCAGCGAACGGCGCATGGTCCGGCAGCTCTTCCCGAAAGGCGAGTTCGTGGAGATCTTCATCGATACGCCGATCGAGGTGGCCGAGCGCCGCGATCAAAAGGGTCTCTACGAGCAGGCGCGTCGCGGCGATCTGAAGAACTTCACCGGCATCGACAGCGCCTACGAGCCGCCCGAGGCACCCGAGATCCACATCGATACGACCCGGCTCTCGGCCGAGGAGGCGGCGGAGGCGATTATCGAGTCCTTGTCGATGTCGCTGCAATCGGGGAGTGCGCCCATCCGTTGAGGCCGCGTAGGTTTGGCCGAGCCGAAGCGCGGCCCAACCTCCGGCACTCCGGATCGCTGCGAACGCCGGGCCTCGCTCGCGCTCGGCCCGACACGCCATCGATCAGCGAACGCTATAGATTTGGTCGAAGATTCCGCCGTCGGCGAAGTGTTTCTCCTGCGCGGCCTTCCAGCCGCCCAGGTCTTCGATCGTCACCAGATCGACCTCCACGAACTGATCCTTGTATTGTGCGGCGACCTCGGGGTCGGTGGGACGATAGAAGTGTTTGCCGGCTAACTCCTGTCCTTCCGGCGAGTAGAGGAATTCCAGATAGGCCGTCGCCACGGCGCGGGTCCCCTTCTTGTCCACGGTGCGATCCACCACCGTGACCGGCGGTTCGGCGAGGATCGACAGGGATGGGACGACGATCTCGAACTTGTCCTCGCCGAACTCCTTCAATGCGAGGAATGCCTCGTTTTCCCAGGAGAGGAAGACATCGCCGAGCTCGCGCTGCACGAAGGTGGTGGTCGAGCCGCGGGCACCCGAATCGAGCACCGGGACATTCTTGTAGAGTCGTGCGATGTAGTCCTTCACCCGGGCCTCGTCGCCGCCGTATTCCTTCTCGGCCCAGGCCCAGCCCGCCAGATAGTTCCATCGCGCGCCGCCCGAGGTCTTGGGATTGGGCGTAATCACGGCGACTCCCTCGTTGACCAGATCTCCCCAGTCCTTGATCCCTTTCGGATTGCCCTTGCGGACCAAGAAGACGATGGTCGAAGTGTAGGGCGAGCTGTTCAGCGGCAGTCGCGACTGCCAGTCCTCGGCCAGGAAACCGGTCTCGGCGATGGCATCGATGTCGTAGGCCAGCGCCAGGGTCACGACATCGGCTTCCAATCCGTCGATCACCGCGCGCGCCTGCTTGCCGGCCCCGCCGTGCGACTGTTGAATCGTGACCTTCTCGCCGGTCTTCTCCTCCCAGTGTTTGCTGAAGGCCGGGTTGAATTCCTGGTAAAGCTCGCGCGTCGGATCGTAGGAGACATTCAGCAGGATGGTCTCGGCGTGTGCCATCCCGAGGGTCGACAGGCCGAGCACGGCGGCGGCGAGTATGGATTTCGGGGTCAATGTGACGATCATGGTCTGGTCCTTTTGGCTGTCGAAAGGGAATCGAGACCGGGATTGAATCACCATCGTCGAGCCGCGCCTAACAACGAAATCCGCAAACCTTATCGACGAAATCGCGTTCTGTGGTGGCGCGAGCGCGTTGGCTCGGCCGTGCGGGTATCACGGGCGGTGCAGCAGCCGTGGTTCGGCGCGATCCTGCGACAACAGTCCTTATCGCGAAACCTGATAACCAAAGCATGATTCGACGGTTCCGGCGAGGTGCGTCTTGCACTAGCCTGGTTGTTCTCCGAATCTCGAGACAAGCCGCCATGACACTGGATTCCAAGCCTGTTGCCGATGTCGGCACCCTCGGCCCCACCCCGGTAAAGCCATAATGGGCGTTGCGACCTTCTTTAACCCCACGCGTCAGACCCGCGTGCTGCCCGGCTTCGGCCTCGCACTCGGCTACACCTTGGTCTATCTGTCTCTCATCGTGCTGATTCCGCTGTCGGCGGTCTTCATCAAGACGGCGACCCTGTCATGGGGCGAATTCTGGGCCATTGTCTCCGCCCCGCGGGTGGTGGCCACCTACAAGCTCTCGTTCGGTGCGTCGCTGCTGGCGGCGGCGATCAACGCGGTCTTCGGTCTGATGTTGGCTTGGTCGCTGGTTCGGTACAGCTTCCCGGGCAAGAAGCTGATCGACGCGCTGGTGGATCTGCCCTTCGCGTTGCCCACCGCGGTGGCCGGCATCGCCCTCACCGCGCTCTATGCCGGCAACGGCTGGATCGGCAGCCTCCTCGCACCGCTCGGCATCAAGGTCGCCTTCACGCCGCTCGGTGTGCTGGTGGCTCTGGTATTCATCGGCGTTCCCTTCGTGGTGCGCACCGTTCAACCCATCCTCGAGGACCTGGAGACCGAGCTGGAAGAGGCTGCGGCGAGCCTGGGCGCCAACCGCTGGCAGACCTTCACCAAGGTGCTCCTGCCCATCCTGCTGCCGGCGCTCCTGACGGGCTTCGCGCTGGCCTTTGCTCGGGCCGTCGGGGAGTACGGGTCGGTCATCTTCATCGCCGGGAATATCCCGATGGTGTCCGAGATCACGCCGCTCATCATCATGACCAAGCTCGAGCAGTACGACTACACCGGCGCGACCGCCGTCGCCCTGGTCATGTTGGTCTTTTCCTTTCTCATGCTGCTGGCCATCAATCTGTTGCAGGCCTGGAGTGCGAAGCGGACCGGGAGGAATCGCTGATGGGTGTCGCTGTCGTCCATGCCCGCACGGATGCTCGCCGCTATGAGGCCAGCGCGGCCACCCGCGAGGTTCTCTGGGTGAAGTGGCTGATCCTGTTTGCGGCACTGTCCTTCTTTGTGCTGTTCCTGCTGTTGCCGCTCCTCGCGGTCTTCACGGAGGCGCTGCGCAAGGGTTGGGGCACCTATCTTACGGCAGTGACCGAGCCGGACGCCTTGGCGGCGGTTCGCCTGACCTTGCTCGTTGCCGCCATCTCGGTGCCTCTCAATCTGGTGTTCGGGGTCGCAGCGGCCTGGGCGATCGCGAAGTTCGAGTTCCGCGGCAAGCGTTTTCTCACCACCCTGATCGATCTGCCATTCTCGGTTTCGCCGGTGATCGCGGGCCTGATCTTCGTCCTGCTGTTCGGCGCCCATGGCTGGTTCGGCGCCTGGCTGTTCGAGCATGACATCAAGATCATCTTCGCCGTCCCCGGGATCGTTCTGGCGACCGTGTTCATCACCGTTCCCTTCGTCGCCCGCGAGCTGATCCCCTTGATGGAGGCGCAGGGTCGCGAGGAAGAAGAGGCCGCCGTCGTGCTCGGCGCCAACGGTCTTCAAACCTTGTGGCGCGTGACGCTCCCCAACATCAAATGGGGCCTGCTCTACGGGGTGATCCTGTGCAACGCCCGCGCGATGGGCGAGTTCGGCGCGGTGAGCGTCGTCTCCGGCCATATCCGCGGTCACACCAACACCATGCCGCTGCATGTCGAGATCCTCTACAACGAATACAATTTCGCTGCGGCCTTCGCGGTAGCCTCGCTGTTGGCGCTGCTGGCGCTGGTGACCTTGGGGCTGAAGACCTTCATCGAGTGGAAGGTCGAGCGAGGCCTTCGGGACACCGTCTAAGGACCAATCCATGAGCATCCAAGTCAAAGAGATTCATAAGCAATTCGGCGCGTTCGTCGCGCTGGATCAGGTGTCGCTCGATTTCCCGACCGGTGCCTTGACGGCGCTGCTGGGACCTTCGGGGTGCGGCAAGACCACGCTCTTGCGCGTCATCGCGGGCTTGGAAACAGCCGACTCCGGTCGCGTCATCCTGGAGGGCGAGGATGCCTCCGACACCCATGTGCGCCAACGACGGGTCGGGTTCGTCTTCCAGCACTATGCGCTCTTTCGTCACATGACCGTGCTCGAGAACGTCGCCTTCGGGCTGCGCGTGAAGCCACGACGCGAACGTCCCGACGACGCCGAGATTCGCCGGCGGGTCCATCGCCTGCTCGATCTGGTCCAGCTCGACGCGCTGGCCGAGCGCTTCCCGGCGCAGTTGTCCGGCGGTCAGCGCCAGCGCGTCGCGCTGGCCCGTGCCTTGGCCGTCGAGCCGCGCGTTCTGCTGCTCGACGAGCCGTTCGGTGCACTCGATGCCCAGGTGCGCAAGGAGCTGCGCCGCTGGATGAGGCGATTGCACGACGAGCTTAAGGTGACCTCGATCTTCGTCACGCACGACCAGGAAGAGGCCCTCGAGGTGTCGGATCGGGTGGTCCTGATGAACCGTGGCCGCGTCGAGCAGGTCGACACCCCGACCGAGGTCTACGAGCACCCGGCCACCCCCTTCGTCTACGGGTTTCTCGGCGCGGTCAATGTCTTTCACGGACGTATCGAGGGGCCGCATCTGCGCGTCGGCGAGGCGACCCTGCCGCACCAGCAGACACAGGTGATCCACGGCGCCGAAGCAGTGGCGTTCTCGCGCCCCCACGAGCTGAGGATCGAGACCGATCCGGACACGCCGCACGGGGTCGCGGCCGTCGTGGAGCGCGTCCTGATCTTCGGCGCCGACGTCCGGGTGGAACTCGACAGTCTACCGGGTGCCGCGGTGCGCGGAGAGCCGGCCCATTACGAGGTCGTTATGCCGCGTGCGCAGGTCGACGCCTTGGCGCTGACCCGCGGGCAAATGGTGCGGCTGGTCCCGGCCCGGATTCGCGTCTTCCCGAGTCAGGCGGCCTGAGATGAACCTCCAACAACTGCGGATCGTCCGCGAGACGGTCCGGCGCAACTTCAACCTGACCGAGGTCGCGAACGCGCTCTATACCGCTCAATCCGGTGTCTCCAAACACATCAAGGATCTGGAGGACGAGCTCGGCATGGAGCTGTTCGTGCGCCGCGGCAAGCGGCTGCTCGGATTGACCGAGCCCGGCAAAGAGCTGCTGCCGATCGTCGAGCGCATCTTGATCGACACCCAGAACATGAAACATCTCGGCGAGCAATTCGCGCAGCAGGATACGGGTCACCTGGCCATCGCGACGACCCACACCCAGGCACGTTATGCCTTGCCTGCGGTGGTGACCCGATTCAAGCAGGCGTTTCCGAAGGTCTATCTGGAGCTCCACGAGTGCGGACCGGGGGAGATCGTCAGCCTGCTGCGCGACGGTCGGGTGGACATCGGGATCGCCACCGAGGCGCTCGGGAGCGAAGAGGATCTGGTCAGCTTCCCCTATTACCGGTGGCGGCATGCGGTGATCGTCCCGATCACCCATCCGCTGGCCGGGGTCGCGCCCCTGACCCTCAGCGCGATTGCAGACTATCCGATCATCACCTACTACCCGGGCCACACGGGCCGTGCGCGTATCGACGCCGCCTTCGCCCGCGCCGGACTGGCCCCCGATGTGGTCATGTCCGCGCTCGACGCCGATGTCATCAAGGCTTACGTGGAGCTGGGGCTGGGCGTCGGCATCATCGCGGCCATGGCCTTCGACCCCGCTCGCGATGCGGGCTTGTGCCTGCTCGACACCCCGGACATGTTCGACGTCAATACCGCCCGCCTGGGCCTGCGGCGCGGTCACTATCTGCGTGACTATGCGGTACGCTTCATTTTGGAATGCGCCCCGGCACTGACCGCGGAGCAGGTCAAGGAGGCGGTGTTCCCCAAGGCAGCGCTGCCCTGATCCCGGACGCGAAGATCAGGCGCCGCTGCGATAGAGCTGCGGGGGCTGATCCGCCAGGTAGCGGGCGATTGCGTCCTCGATCGACACCGTCGGCTCGACCGCGCGGCGTAAGACGAACGTCGGCCGCTGCCGGACGGGTGGGGTACGGACACTCCTGGCCGCGAGACCTCTGCGTGTCCGCATGATGCCGAGCACGCTCGTCTGTGCGGGATGCTGGATTGAAGAGGTGTTCACGGTTCGCGCTCCGGCTGTTGCCTTGAAGTGGTTGGTCGCGAGGAGTCGCGACCTTGGGTGCAAGGTAACGCAGGAGTGCTGACCAAAGGCTGACTGCGCCTGTCAGCAAGCTGGCAGGTGGGCAGTCAGTGCTCGGCAAACACCTGCGTTTTCCCCTCGGCATCGAAACTTATTACCTGATAGGACTCGGCGGGGTAGGCGCCTTCCATGCCCGGCGAGCCGAGCGGCATGCCGGGGGCCGAGATCCCGATCGCCGACGGGCGCTCGGCGAGCAGACGCCGGATATCGTCAGCCGGGACATGACCCTCGACGACATAACCGCCGACCCGGGCGGTATGACAGGAGGCCAGAGCCGGGGGCACCCCGGCGTCGCGCTTGATCGAATCCATCTCACGGGTCGCGATCTCTTTCACGCTGAAGCCGTTCGCGCGCAGATGCTCGGCCCACTGGCCGCAACAGCCGCAGTTCGGATCCTTGTGCATCAAGACATCCTCCTCGGCGGCCAAGGCGGCGTTGAAGGTCAAGGTTGCCGCGCAAACCAAGCCGGAGAGCAGGTTTCGAGGAAACAGTGTGGCGGTATCGGGCAGCATGGGCGCTCCTGTCGATGTCAGGTGGAAGACAAGAATTGCGAATGATCGCATAGCGAGGCCAAACCGACCTGACTGAGCGCTGTCCTCGGTCAGCCATCCTTCGACCGCGACGAACCGCGAAAAACTCAGCAGAAAAAATTGGTTTGGATGGCTGCGGGTCTCTTGCACGCTTGCGCCCCATCAAGGCCATTCGGATTCAACGCATGTCGACACCGCTCCTCTCCGCGCGCGGGCTCGCCCTGAGCTACCATTGCGGCGCCCCACCCGTCTTCACGGGCGTGGATTTAGCCGTGCGTCCGCGTGAGATCGTCGCCCTGGTCGGCGAGTCAGGCTGCGGCAAGTCCTCGCTGCTCGGTCTGCTGGGCGGACTGGCCAGCCCCTCGGCGGGCGCGATCCATTTTCGCGGCACACCGGTCCAACGCACGCCGGGCGAGGTTGCGGTGGTGTTCCAGGATCCCTGTCTGCTGCCCTGGCTGTCGGTCGAGGGCAATGCCGGCTTTGGCCTGGGATTCCGCCGTCTCGGGCTGCCGCGCGCCGCGCGTCGGGCGCGGGTCGCTGCGGCCCTGGCCGATGTTGGACTGGCCGAGCACGCCCGACGCTACCCGCATCAGCTTTCCGGGGGCATGGCCCAGCGTCTGGCGCTGGCCCGTGCACTGGGACGCCAGCCGGCCCTGATCCTGCTCGACGAGCCTTTTTCCGCGTTGGACGCCATTACCCGCGAGGCGATGCAGGCCCTGCTGACCGAGCTGGTCCATCGGCGCGCGAGCGCGGCCCTGTTGGTCACCCACGACATCGACGAGGCCCTGCGGGTGTCGGATCGGGTGCTGCTGATGGGCGGACGCCCCGCCGGAATCGTCGGCGAATGGGGCCTGCTCGGCGTGTTGGGACCGGCCCCGCGGGCGCGGCATACCCCCCGGATCCTCGATCTGCGGGGTGAGATCCTCGACGCACTGACCCGGCACAGGACATCGCAGGTCCCCGTTCATAGCGTGTCGGCACGCCCCGCCTCATACCGTTTACCCCTCGACCCCCTGGCGATATCGGAGACTCCATGAGCACGACACTCGATCTCTCCCGGCGCGAGTTCCTGCGCCTGTCCGCGCTGCTCACCGCCGGCGCGACCCTGCCGACCTGGGCCGCGCCCGCGGACGACACGGTGCGCATCGGCTACCTGCCGATCACCGACAGCTCGCCGTTGTTGATCGCCCATGCCCGCCAACTTTTCGAGGCCGAGGGTCTCACGGCCGAGTCGCCACGGCTGTTCCGATCCTGGGCGCAGATCGTTGAGGCATTTATGGCCGGGCAGGTGAATGTGGTCCATCTGCTGTCGCCGATCACTGTTTGGGCACGCTATGGATCGCATTTCCCGGCCAAGGTGACGGCCTGGAATCACATGGCCGGATCGGCACTGACCGTCGCGCCGTCGATCGAGTCGGTCAAGGATCTCGGTGGCCAACAGGTCGCCATCCCCTTCTGGTACTCGATCCACAACGTGGTGCTGCAACAACTGCTGCGCGAGGCCGAGCTGACCCTGGTTACCCGCCCCAAGGGGAAGCTGGCACCGAACGAGGTCGCCCTCACGGTCATGGCCCCTGCCGACATGGGATCGGCGCTGGCGAACGGCTCCATTGCCGGCTTCATCGTTGCCGAACCCTTCAATGCCGCGGCCGAGATCCAGGGGATCGGCAAGATCCTGCGCTTCACCGGCGATTTCTGGAACAACCACGCCTGCTGCGTCGTGTTTCAGCATGAGAAGGACCTTCAGGAGCGACCCGAGTGGTCGCAGAAGGTCGTCAACGCCGTCGTCAAGGCCCAGCACTGGATGCGCGGCCACCGGGAGGAAACCGCCGCGTTGCTCGCCCGCGACGGGCCCGGTCAATACACCCCGTTCCCGCAACCCGTCCTGGAAAGGGTGCTGGTACCCAACGCCGAACGCGACCGCGAATATCTGGCCAGCGGCGCCAATCGCCATACCGACTGGAACCGCGAGCGGATCGACTTCCAACCCTGGCCCTTCCCCTCCTACACGGAGGCCTTGGTGCGGGCGCTGAAGGAGACGCAGGTCGAGGGCGACAACGCCTTTCTGGCCGATCTGGATCCGGCCTTCGTTGCCGGGGATCTGGTCGACGACCGCTTCGTGCGGAACGCGGTCGAGTCCCTCGGCGGGCTGACGGCCTTCGGCGTGGTCGGTGGTTGGGAGCGCACGGAGAGGATCGCGGTGTGAGCGAGGCCAAGGAGATCACGGAGGCCCAATCCCTGGCGTCGTCCACCCCGCCCGCATGGCCTGGTCGGCTCCACGCCCAGTTCCTGCTGCCGGCCAGCGGACTTGTCGTGACCCTTCTGCTCTGGTGGCTGGCGACCCAGCCTGGCCTTGGCGCTTCGGCGATGGCTGCGCGCTTCTCGCCGGCAGCCACATGGGAGGCGATTGCAACGCTCGCGAACACCCGCGAGCTTTGGCCGCACACGGTCGACAGCTTGCGCCGTGTCATTGTCGGGCTCGCCTTGGCACTGGGCGTCGGCGTGCCGATCGGGCTGCTGGTCGGCGTCTCGTGCGCCTTCGAACGCTCCACCACGGCGACCTTTCAGTTCCTGCGGATGATCTCGCCGCTGTCCTGGATGCCGCTGGCGGTAATGGCGCTGGGTATCGGCGACGCGCCTGTCTATTTCCTGCTCGCTTTCGCTGCCGTCTGGCCCATCGCGCTGAACGTCGCCGCCGGGGTGCAGGCCATCGACCCGCGCTGGCTGCGCCTCGCCCGCAGCCTGGCCGCCCGGCGTCTGGAGGTGCTGATCGGCATCATCATCCCGGCCATCGTCAGCCACCTGCTGACCGGCGTGCGTTTGGCCATCGGGCTGATCTGGGTGGTGCTGGTCCCGGCCGAGATGCTCGGCGTCCACGCCGGACTCGGCTATTTCATTCTGGATACCCGCGATCGCATGGCCTACGGCGAGCTGATGGCCGTGATCCTCTTCATAGGCATGCTCGGCTATCTGCTCGATCTCGCTGCGCGCCTGGCTCATCGTGCCTGGGATCGGCGGGATTGAGCTGACTCATCCATAGGCCCGATGGGCCATCTACTGGAGCGAACACTCATGTGCCAAACGCCACCCAGCGAACCGATCGACGCGCGATCGGCGCGTCCCGATGTCCAGCATCCGTTGTCGCACCACCACCGCTCCGGTGCGAGTCGTCGTGGCTCGAAGGCCACCATGCCAGCCGCGAGCGCCCATCCGCTACGCATCGCGATCGTCGGCAAGGGCGGCGCTGGTAAGACGACCGTGGCTGGTGCGCTGGCGCGGACATTGGTAGAACAGGGTCGGCGCGTGCTGGCGCTGGATGCCGATCCGGATGCCAATCTGGCCTCGGTCCTGCCGCTCGATGGCGCGGAACCTCCGCAACCGCTCGCCCGTCAGCACGATCTGATTCGCACCGCTGCCGGCGTGGGCGCCTTGCCGCTCGGGTTCTTCCAGTTCAATCCCGACACCGGCGATCTCCTGCTGCGGGGAACCGTGACCTGGGGCTGCGGCAATCCGCTGGTGGCGCTCGGCTGGGGCAAGGCGGGCGGCGAGGGTTGTTATTGCGCCGAACATGCCGTTCTGCAGCGTCTGCTGTCCGATGCCTCGGCGCTGCCCGCCGATATTACGCTGATCGACAGCGAGGCCGGGCTGGAGCATCTGAGCCGGGGCACCATTGCCGGGGTCGATCTGGTGCTGGTGGTGGTGGAGCCGGGACAGCGCAGCCTGGAGACCGCCGCAGCGGTGCGGCGGCTCGCCGCCGATCTCGGAATCGCGCGCGTCCATGCCGTGGTGTGCGGCTATCGGAATCACGGGGAATTGCTGAAACTGCGCTGCTCGCTCGGCGACTGGCCGCCGGTTGCCGCCTTTCCCTACGATGAACAGGTGCGCGAGGCCGATCTGGCCGGCACCCCGCCACCTCTGACGGGCGAGTTCCTGCTTGCCGCGGAAACCCTAACGGCCAACATCCTGCAGCTGGCCGGCGATCTCGAGGCGGCGGTGAGTGCATGAGCTCACGGACTTCCAAGGATGCGCGCAAGGGATTCCCCACCAAGGCCGATGTCATGGCGCAGACCCCCGATCCGGCGGTGCGCCAGATGCTGGTGCAGATGGAGACGCTCGGCATCGAGACCGCCTTCGACCGCTTCGATGCGCAGAAGGCCCACTGCGGATTCGGGCTCGACGGCACCTGCTGCCGCATCTGCAACATGGGCCCATGCAAAGTAACGGCACGCAGCCCGCGCGGGGTATGCGGAGCGGATGCCGACCTGATCGTGGCACGCAACATCCTGCGCTGGGTCGCCGCCGGCGTCGCCTCGCACGGCGCGCGCGGACGCGAGGTCATGCTGACGCTCAAGGCCGCCGCCGAGGGACGCGTGGCCCTGCCGATCCGGGGCGAGGCCAAGGCGCGCGCCATCGCCCGCGCCTTCGGCATTGACGATCCGGCCAAGGGTCTGCCCGAACTCGCGGGCGAGATCGCCGACATCCTGCTGGAAGATCTGTCGCGCACCGTCCCCGGCGCGCACCGCACCCTCCAGGCGCTCGCGCCGCCGGAACGTCTCGCCGTCTGGAAGGCGCTCGATATCCTGCCGATCGGTGCCTATCACGAGGTCTTCGAGGCGCTACACCGCACCGGGACAGGCACCGACGGCGACTGGGAAAACGTCATGCGCCAACTGCTGCGCTGCGGACTTGCCTTCGCCTGGAGCAGCGTGCTCGGCTCCTCGATCGCCATGGACATCCTCTATGGCCCGCCGCGCCGCGACCGCATCGCCGCCAATCTCGGCGCACTCGACCCGGACACGGTCAATATCGCCATCCACGGTCATTCGCCGGTGCTGCCGATGGCGATCGTCACGGCGGCCGACGACCCGGATCTGCGCGCGCTTGCCGCCGAACGCGGTGCGACCGGTATCCGCTTCTACGGCATCTGCTGCTCGGGCCTCTCGTCGCTGTATCGTCACGGCGGCGTCAGTCCGCTGGCCAACGCCATCGGCGCCGAGCTGGTGCTGGGCACAGGCGCGCTCGATCTCTGGATCGCCGATGTCCAGGATGTCTATCCCGGCATCATGGACGTGGCGCGCTGCTTCCACACCCGCGTCGTGACCACCAGCGACTCCTGCCGCCTGCCGGGGGCCGAGCACATCGGCTTCGACCATCATCACGCGAACCTCGCCGAGGTCCATGCGCTGGCCCGCCGAATCGTGCGGATGGGCGTCGATCAATTCCCGCTGCGGCGTGCCGCCAACGTCTTCGTGCCGCGTCAGGTGATGGAGGCCGAGATCGGCTTCTCGGTCGAAAGCATCACAGAATCCTTCGACGGGCTGCCGAATCTGCTGGAGGCGCTGGCCGATGGCCGGATTCACGGCATCGTCAATCTGGTGGGCTGCAACAATCCCAAGGTGCTCTACGAAAAGACCCTGTGTGAGGTCGCCGATGCGTTGTTGGCAGCGGATTGTCTGATCCTCACCAACGGCTGCGCCTCCTTCCCGTTGCTCAAGCTCGGCTACTGCACCGAGACGGCGCTGGAGCGCACCGGCCCCGGTCTACGCACGCTGCTCGCGGAGCGCGGGCTGCCGCCGGTGTGGCACATGGGCGAGTGTCTCGACAACGCGCGCGCCTCGGGACTCTTTCGGGCGCTGGCCGATCTGGCCGGGCGACCGATCAGGGACATGCCCTTCGCCTTCGCCAGCCCGGAATGGAGTAATGAGAAAGGCGTGGGCGCGGCGCTTGGTTTCCGGCTGCTCGGTGTGCCCTCCTATCACTGCGTGCCCGCACCCATCGGCGGCTCGGCGGCGGTCTCGCGGTTCTTCCACGAGGACACGGCGGAGATGTTCGGCGCCGCGATGGTCGTGGAGCCCCGGCCGCACCTGCTCGCGGAACGTATCCTGGATGACCTGGGGCGCAGGCGATCGATGGGGTCTTGGTCCGCGGTGCGGACAGGCAATGAGGGGGGCGCGAGATCCGGACGATGAAACGCCAGCGTGATTTCCTTATCGGCAATTCTTGGTTCCCATGCGCCGGTTGGCTTGCCACCCTTTGCTGCGGGCATGCGCTTCGTTTCGCTTGGTTGTGCGAAGACGAAGAGCCCCACACTCAAACCAACCAGTCTGTCCGGAGAACCCATGAGATCCATTATTAAAGCTGCCATGCTCGGCGTGACCTTGACGCTGCCTGCGGCAGTGACTCAAACCGCATCCTCCGATGATCGGGTAGATGGCCAGGTCCGTGCCTGGGCCGCGTCCTGCGCCGCCTGCCATGGGACCGATGGCCGCGCACAGAAGGGCATGATCGCACTGGCCGGTCGTGATCACGAGGAACTCTACGTGGCGTTGCTCGAATTCAAGTCGGGAGATCGGCCGGCCACGGTCATGGACCAGCACGCCAAAGGTTATACGGACGACGAGCTGGCGGCCCTTGCTGCCTGGTTTGCGGCCCAACCGAAGGACTGAGGCACGAGACATGAACATGAATCGACGCACCTTTCTTAAAACCTCGGCCGCTCTCGCCACGACGCTGGCTGCCGGCCCCGCTGCATTCGCCGCCGGTAATGTACAAGGACGCGTAGTCGTCATCGGCGGCGGATTCGGTGGCGCGACTGCGGCGAAGTATCTCAAGAAATGGGCGCCCGGCCTCGATGTCACCCTGGTCGAGCGCAATTCCAATTTCGTCTCCTGCCCCATCAGCAACCTGGTCCTGGCCGGAGTCAAGGACATCGAGGACATCACCCTCGCTTATGACGGACTGGAGAAGTATGACATCCGACTGGTCCACGACGAGGCCGTCGCCATCGATCCGGACAAGCGTGAGGTGCGCCTGGCCAACGGTGACCCGCTGCCGTGGGACAGGCTGATCGTCGCGCCCGGTATCGACTTTCTTTACGACCGCATTCCGGGTCTCGACTCCCCCGAGGCCCAGTCACGCGTGCTGCATGCATGGAAGGCCGGTCCGCAGACGGTGGAGTTGCGTAAGCAACTCGAAGCGCTGCCCGACGGCGACACCTTCGCCATCTCCATTCCCGCGCCGCCTTACCGTTGCCCACCCGGACCCTACGAGCGCATCAGCTTGATCGCCAATTATTTCAAGCAGCACAAGCCGCGCAGCAAGGTGATCGTGCTCGATGCCAACCCGGAGATTACCTCGAAGAAGGGCCTGTTTCTCGATGCCTGGGATAGCCTCTACAAGGACATTATCGAGTACCGACCCAATAACCAGGTGGTCGATTTCGAGCTTGCGGAGAATCGGGCGATCCTGGAATTCGAAAGTGTCAAGGCCGATCTCTTCAATGTCATCCCGCCGCAACGCTCCGGGCTCATCGCGACACCGCTCGTGACCGCCGACGATCGTTGGTGCGGGGTCGAGTATCTTGGTTTCGAGTCGCTGGCCATCCCCGGCATCCATGTCATCGGCGATGCCATTGTTGCGTCACCCGGCATGCCGAAATCGGGCTTCATGGCCAACAACCACGTGAAGGTGGCTGCCGATGCGATCATTGCCCGGCTCGCCGGCGCCGAGCCAAATACCGCGCCGATCATCGCCAATACCTGCTACAGCTTCGTGTCCGACACGCAGGCCGTCCATGTCGCAGGCGTCTACACGTTCGACGCCGAGAAGAGCACGCTACTGCCCGTGGAAGGGGCCGGCGGTCTCTCGCCGGAGCGTAACCGACTCGAGGCGGATTACGCGTTGGCATGGGCGCGCAACATCTGGGCCGATGTATTGACCTGAGCCCGAGACGCCGGGCTCGATGTCCGGTGTCCAAGGGCGGTGGGATTGAGGTTTTGCCTCGGGGAAGTTGTGTACGACATCTCCGTCGGCGGGCGGGTCGCGATCGTCGATCGGGCGCTCGTCGGCGGGGGTTTCCCGTGGGTTGCACCCTCGATGGGCCTGACCGGTTTGTGCTCGCTCGTATTGTCGGCCTTGATGGCGTTCCCGGCCATCGTCGTCGGTGGTATCCGGTCATAAAGCACCCTGGGCATCAAGCACCTGGAAAATGTTGGGCTGACCTAACCCCCATCGGGTCGACCTTCGCGTGACCGTCTTGCTCCATGCTCGATAGCGGATTGCTGGGACGCTTTATTTCTGTCAGGTATAAATAAATCGTTTCATATTCTTTTTGTTTCTCCCCGTTCGGCGCTATCGTCGATCTCAGTTGTTTTCCCGGCGTTCCGAGGGCCTCCGCAAGGCCACGACGCTGAGCTGCTCTGTTCCTTGACTCGACGAGAGAGAAACCACCGCCATGCCGCTGACTCAGGTCGTCGAATATCTCAACGAGCGCCTGCACCAACTGCATCCCGCAGCACGTTTGCGCAAGCAGGCGGGTTTCCGGTATCGCAACGGCGTCCTCACCGCAGGTGTCGCGAGCTTTCGACTCCGGCCCGACCAAGTCCCGGTGGTCCGAGCGATCGACGGGGAGCGGGTCGCCTACAGCGCTCGGTGTGTCGTGGAGACCGGCCGCGGCCTTCCCGTCCGCGCAGAGGCACTCTATGTCCAAGCCTGGGATCCCGAGGACGTCGTGTTCCTCGACCGCTTCCTGCGGGTCTTTCACGCGCTGCACCATCTCGGGTGCGGGCATGAGCCCGGGGCCAGTTTGGCTCTGGATGTGCACCTGCGCCATGTGAGCGCGGTCCCCGAGCAGCACGGTCAGGTGTTCGAGGATCTGCTGGCTCGGCTCGGCCTGATTCCGAGCCAGATCCTGCTGCGCCTCGACGGCCGGGCGCTGCAACGCGATCCGCACGTCCAGGATGCGGCCCACAGCTTTGCACGTCGGGGCTACCGACTGGTGGCGACGCGACCGGATTTCGGCGAGACCGATTGGGATCTCCTGCACCGCATCGGCGTGCGCTGGGTGCTGCAGGATGTCGCCGCGCTTCGATGCCTCCGGGACCAGGACGTCCTGAACGACTGGCTCGCCCGGGCAGCGGCGCAGGGCCTCGGCATCTGGCTCGACAAGATCGCCCACCCCGGCGATCTCACCGAGGCGACCGCCTTGGGGGCCGAGCTGGTCGAGGGGGATTGGTTCCGAGACCCGGTGTCCGTGCCGACACGGGCGCCGACACGGGCGGCGTCCTGAGATGGAGACGACCACCCTCATCATCCCCGGCTTCCGCGGCAGCGGCCCGGACCACTGGCAAACCTGGATGGAGCCGCTTGTATCGGGTGCCCGCCGGGTCGAGCAGATCGATTGGGACGCACCCATGCTCATGACCTGGGCCGACGCCGTGGCCGTGGCCATTCGCGGGTCGTCCCGGCCGGTTTGGCTGGTGGCCCACAGCTTCGGCTGTCTCGCCGCGATCACCGCAGCCGCGGGTCTCTCCTCGCGGATCGCCGGCGCCTTGCTGGTGGCGCCCGCCGACCCGGAGCGCTTCTCGCTTCTCGGGTCGAAAGAGGCGGGGCGGGACGACGATCTTCCCTCCATCGCAGCCCATCTGCCGCGCGAAGCGCTGAGCTTTCCGAGCCTGGTGGTGGCGAGCGCCAACGACCCCTGGATGAGCTCGGCCAAGGTCGCCGAGTGGGCGCGGTGCTGGGAGAGCGTGGTCGTCGACATCGGCCGGGCCGGGCACATCAATACCGAGTCCGGTTTCGGACCCTGGCCGGAGGGGTTGGACCTGCTCCGCATGCTCCAGAGTACCTGGCTGCCCGGCAGTACGGCGTCGGCCGACCGGATACGGCAGCGCCCGCGACGCGTTGCCGCGCGGGACCGCATACCCACGGCACAGCCCTATCCCGCCAACAAACGTTAAGGAGTCAGACCGTGACCGAACCGAAGTCCAACTATCGCTTTGAAACGCTCCAGGTCCACGCCGGGCAATCGCCTGCTCCCGGCACCAACGCGCGGGCGGTGCCCATCTACCAGACCACCTCCTATACCTTCGACGATGCGGGCCATGGTGCACGTCTGTTTGCGCTGAAGGAGTTCGGGAACATCTACACGCGGATCATGAATCCGACCACGGATGTGTTCGAGCAGCGGATTGCCGCCCTCGAAGGCGGCGTGGCCGCGGTGGCGACCAGCTCGGGACAGGCCGCCCAGTTTTTGGCGCTGACCACACTTGCCCAAGCGGGCGACAACATCGTCTCGACCAGCTATCTCTACGGCGGAACCTACAATCAGTTCAAGGTAACCCTGCCGCGCCTCGGGATCGGCGTGAAGCTGGTCGAAGGTGATGATCCGGAGGTCTTTCGCCGCGCGATCGATGCCGACACCAAGGCACTGTACGTCGAGACCATCGGTAACCCTCGCTTCAACGTGCCCGATTTCGAGGCGCTGGCCAAGCTCGCCCACGATCATGGAATCCCGCTGATCGTGGACAACACCTTCGGGGCGGCGGGTTTCATCGTCCGCCCGATCGACTTGGGAGCCGACATCGTCGTGGCCTCCGCCACCAAGTGGATCGGCGGTCATGGCACCTCCATCGGCGGCATCATCGTGGATTCGGGCAAGTTCAACTGGGGCAATGGTAAGTTCCCCCTCTTCACCGACCCGGCGCCCGGCTATCACGGCCTTAACTTCTGGGAGGTGTTCGGCAGCGGCGGCTCCTTCGGGAATATCGCCTTTGCCGTCCGCGCCCGGGTCGAAGGCTTGCGCGACATCGGTCCGTCACTCTCGCCCTTCAACGCCTTCCAACTCCTCCAAGGTGTCGAGACCCTCTCGCTGCGCGTGCAGCGTCATGGCGACAATGCGTTGGAGCTGGCACATTGGCTGCGCGCCCATCCCGAGGTGGCGTGGGTCGAGTATCTCGGTCTGCCGGACAACCGTTATCACGCGAACGCCAAGCGCTACCTGCGCAACGGGTTCGGTTCGGTGCTCAATTTCGGGGTCGCCGGCGGTGCCGCGGCGGCCCGACGCTTCATCGACTCCGTCCGGTTGGCCAGCCACTTGGCCAACGTAGGCGACGCCAAGACTTTGGTCATCCATCCGGCCTCGACGACGCATCAGCAGTTGTCCGACGAGGAGCAGCGACAGGCCGGGGTCCGCCCGGATCTGATCCGGGTCTCGGTCGGGATCGAGCATATCGAGGACATCAAGGCCGATTTCGACCAAGCCTTGCAGTCTGCCGCATTCGAGGATGCCGCGTGACGCGATTCGCGCTCGATGACCGGACCCGGCGACTGACCCTCGATCGACCGTTTCCGCTGGAAAGCGGGGCGGTTCTGCCGCAGGTCACGGTCGCCTACCGGACTTGGGGCACCTTGGCTCCGGCCGGCGACAACGCAATCGTCGTCTGCCACGCCCTCACCGGATCGGCCGACGTCGATGTCTGGTGGTCGCCGCTGCTCGGCCGCGGACGTGTCCTGGATCCGGATCGGGATTTCATCCTCTGCAGCAACGTCCTGGGCGGTTGTTACGGCACCACCGGGCCGACCAGTCCGGATCCCGGGGGGCGACCCTGGGCACGGCGCTTCCCGGTCGTAACCATCCGGGATCAGGTGCGTCTGCAGGTCGTGTTGGCCGACGCCTTGGGGATCCGGCGGATCCGCTTGGTGCTCGGTGGCTCGATGGGCGGGATGCAGGCACTGGAATGGGCTTTGCTCGACCCCGTGCGAACCGCTGCCGTCGTCAGCATTGCCGCGTGCGCTCGTCACTCGCCCTGGTGTATGGCCTGGAGCGAAGCCCAGCGTCTGGCGCTGGCCGCCGATCCGAGGTACCGCAACGGCGACTACGACCCGCGGGATCCCCCGCAGGCAGGCTTGGCCGCCGCGCGTGCCATCGCGATGGCGACCTACCGCAGTTCCGGATCGCTGACCGGTCGCTTCGGGCGACGGCGCGGGGCCGATGTTCCCGGTCAAGGTTGCGAGGCCCAAGGGGATTTCGCAGTGAAAACCTGGTTGCGCCATCACGCTCGGATGCTCGTGGAGCGTTTCGATGCAAACAGTTATTGCGTGCTGCTCGACGCCATGGATACCCATGACCTGGCGCGCCGGCGCGGCGACGACGAGGAGGTCCTGCGCCGCATCCGCCAGCCTGTCCTGGTCGGTTCGATCGACACCGATGCCCTCTATGTCCCGGCGGATCAGCATGAGTTGGCCCGTCTGCTCCCCGACGCCACACTCCTGGCGATCGACTCCCCCCACGGGCACGATGGGTTTCTCATCGATGCCGCCCGTTTTCAGGCGGACCTGCTGGCCTTCAAGCATCAGAGCGCCGACGCATCCGCACCGGACCCTGTCGACTCGGTCCCCAGCGAACGCCTTCATGCGCGCGGGGTTTGCCCGGAGGCAGGTCTTTGTTCCGGGGTCTGAGCTCCCGAGTCGTTTGCAGTCTCGCTGCATAGCATCGGACTTTTTCTTGGTTCGGATCCGTGCGGGCGATCGTTAGAGTGCACAAGCAATTTGAAGTGTGGCGCGGCGCTGCACCATTGGCCAGGCCGACACGGCTTGAGGAGGATTCGATGTCCAGTTGGTTTGCAGACAATGCGCAATCGATCGGTCACACGCCGTTGGTGGCGCTCAACCGCGTCACCGATGGGGCTCCGGCGCGGGTGCTGGCCAAGATCGAGGGCCGCAATCCGGCTTACTCGGTGAAGTGCCGCATCGGAGCGGCCATGGTATGGGATGCCGAGCGGCGGGGATTGCTCGGGCCGGGCAAGGAGCTCATCGAGCCGACGAGCGGCAACACCGGCATCGCGCTGGCCTTCGTCGCCGCAGCGCGGGGGATCCCGCTGACGTTGACCATGCCCGAGACCATGAGCCTCGAACGGCGCAAGCTCCTGGTCGCCTTCGGTGCCAACCTGGTGTTGACCGAAGGGGCCAAGGGGATGGGCGGCGCCATCGCCAGGGCCGAGGAGATCGCCGCCTCCGATCCCGAGCGCTATGTCCTTTTGCAGCAGTTCAAGAATCCGGCCAATCCGGCGATCCACGAGACCACGACCGGCCCGGAGCTCTGGAAAGACACCGACGGGAAGCTCGACATCTTCGTCTCGGGTGTCGGCACGGGTGGAACCATCACGGGGGTCTCGCGCTATTTCAAGCAGACCCAAGGCAGACCGATCCTTTCGGTTGCGGTCGAGCCCGAGGCAAGCCCGGTATTGACCCAGGCCCGCGCCGGCGAACCCATCAAGCCCGGCCCGCACAAGATCCAGGGCATCGGCGCCGGTTTCGTCCCCGATGTGCTCGACCTCGAGCTGGTCGATGCGATCGAAACCGTCAGCAACGAGGACGCCGTCCGCTACGCGCTGCGCTTGGCACGCGAAGAAGGCATCCTTGCCGGAATCTCCTGCGGGGCCGCCGTGGCCGTGGCGGTGCGCCTGGCGCAGCGGCCGGAGCATGCCGACAAGACCATCGTGGTGATCCTGCCGGACTCCGGTGAGCGTTACCTGAGTTCGATTCTGTTCGAGGGGCTCTTCGACGCCACGGGTCTGGCGCTGTGAGCCGGCCGGACAACATTACCCCCCTCAACAACAGCGTCCAGGCGACGTGGAATCCTGACCCCGTGGCGGTCCCGACGGGGACCTAATCCCCGCCGAGGTGGGGCAGTGGGCGCGAGCCGGAGCTCGACGCCGCTCCGGGGGCATAGTTCGGCCGCCGTTGCCGCGGAGGCCGAGTCCCTGACTCCGGGGTTCGGTGCGCCGGCGACCGAGGGGATTGTCCCGGTCATCCGTCCGGTTTCGGCCAATGGTCTGCCAGGGATGCCCGCACCCGGTCTGCCGACCAAGCTCCCCGACGCCTTGACGCTAAGTCGCTGAGGCTGCCTGGGGACGACGATCTTCAACGCCTGTTGGTCGGCTTCGACAGGCGCCCGTACCGTTTTAACGATGGGTTGCCCGGCCGCTCAGTCCCACGGTTCTACTTCCTGGACCGACCGGCGGTCTGCTGGTGGTCCAGGAGGCCATGGGAAGGATCAGGCACACCTCCCACGACCGGGTCACCCGTTCGGCCGATGCTCCGCGCCCGCAGCCAGGGGCGGGGCAGGCGGAAGATGACCGGTCAGGTACATATTTGCCCCCAGCCGGGGGTAACGACATGTCGGCCCGGTGCCTGTGCCGGCCCGCATCACTTCAAGAGGTCATGATGGCTCAGCAGATAAATCACCACGCACTCGGCGACACCGCCGCCCGACAACTGGCCAATGCCACCAAGACGGTTCCGCAACTCGTCACCATCACTCCGCGCTGGCTGCTTCACCTGCTGCCTTGGGTGCCGTTGGAAGCGGGCATTCTGCGCCTGAATAAGGTCAAGAATCCGCAACAGGTCGAGGTCGCGCTCTCGCACCGCGACGAGGCCGAGCTGCCGGAGACCTTCGTCGATTTCGAAGAGAATCCGCGCGAGTACGTCCTCAATGCACTGACTACGGTCGTCGATATTCATACCCGGGTCTCCGACCTCTACCGCAGCCCGCACGAGCAGATCAAGGAGCAGCTGCGCCTGACCATCGAGACCGTCAAGGAGCGCCAGGAGCACGAGCTGATCAACAATCCGGATTACGGTCTGCTCGCCAGCGTCGATCCCGGCCAGAAGATCACCACACTTGCGGGTGCGCCCACTCCGGACGACCTCGACAACCTTCTGGTGAAGCTGTGGAAGGAGCCCGCCTTCTTCCTCGCCCATCCGCTGGCGATCGCCGCGTTCGGCCGCGAGGCGACCCGCCGCGGGGTGCCGCCGCCGACGGTCAGCCTGTTCGGCTCCCAGTTCATCACCTGGCGCGGGGTCCCGCTGATCCCCTCGGATAAGCTGCCCGTGGTCGACGACAAGACGCAGATTCTGGTCCTGCGCGTGGGCGAGGCCCGGCAGGGCGTGGTCGGGCTCTTCCAGCCCGGCCTGGTCGGCGAGCAGGGGCTCGGGCTGTCGGTGCGTTTCATGGGGATCAACCGTCAGGCCATCGCCTCCTATCTGGTCTCCCTGTACTTCTCGCTTGCGGTCCTCACCGAGGACGCCCTGGCGGTGCTCGATGGCGTGGAGGTAAGCAAGTTCCATGACTACGCACATACCTACAAGTGATCGGTTAGCCGGGCTGACGGGGCTCATCGCGGGCGCTCTGCCGCCCCAAGGTCTGGATGAAGGCTTGCTGGACCGCCTGGCCGCCATGGCCACGAGCGCCTTGGGCGCCACCGCCGAGGCGACATTCGCGCTCCCCGCCCGGGTCTCGGGCGGGCCGACGGCCGCGCAAACCGCGATTCCCGCGGGGGGCGGGGCCGAGGTTCCAGGGTTCGAGACCGTCCCGGTACCGAGCACGGCCGGCGCGATCGCGCCCGCGGATCTGACCACCGGCTTCGTCGCTGATACATTGTACCAATTGCCTCCAGGGGCATTCACGGCACAGCTTCCGGGTCGTGACCAAACCGGTCGGTCGGGCACCCTTCCCGGTCTCCTCATCCCACGCACCTACGGGCTGCCGGAGGAGGATGAGCTCAGGGACCGGCTGGCCGGGGTCGGGAGGTCGCCGCCGCGGTCGACGGAGGCGCCGCAGGGACGGCAGCAGCCCTCGCTCTTCTACTTCGTGGACCCCCACGCAGCCGCCCCGGACGAGCGCGCCTTGGGGACCCTCGTCGGCGAGGCGCATCCCGGGTTCGATATCCGGGCGGTCCGCCGCGACTTCCCCATCCTGAACGAGCGGGTCCACGGCCGACCGCTGATCTGGTTCGATAATGCCGCCACGACCCAGAAGCCCAACGCGGTGATCGAGCGCCTGGCCGAGTTCTACCGCCACGAGAACTCCAACATCCACCGCGCCGCGCACGAGCTGGCGGCGCGGGCGACCGAGGCCTACGAGGACGCCCGCCGGACGGTCGCGCGCTTCCTGGGGGCCTCATCGGTGGACGAGATCGTCTTCGTGCGGGGGACCACCGAGGCCATCAATCTGGTCGCCAAGGCCTGGGGACCCCGCCACGTCGGTCAGGGGGACGAGATCGTCGTCTCGCTCCTGGAGCACCACGCCAACATCGTGCCCTGGCAGCAGTTGGCCGCTCAGGTCGAC
Source organism: Thiocapsa rosea (assembly GCF_003634315.1). Taxonomy (NCBI): domain Bacteria; kingdom Pseudomonadati; phylum Pseudomonadota; class Gammaproteobacteria; order Chromatiales; family Chromatiaceae; genus Thiocapsa; species Thiocapsa rosea. The sequence goes on along the minus strand of NZ_RBXL01000001.1, from coordinate 5,196,981 downwards.
GCGCGTTTGAGGGTCATCCCGGTGGATTCGAGCGGTCAAATCCGGCTCGACGAGTACCGGAAGCTGCTGAACGACCGCACCAAGCTGGTGGCCATCAGCCAAGTCTCCAACGCGCTCGGGACCATCACACCGGTGCCCGAGATCATCGAGCTGGCCCATCGGGTCGGGGCGCGGGTCTTGGTGGACGGTGCCCAGTCGGTCGCCCATCTGGCCGTCGACGTGCAGGCCCTGGACGCGGATTTCTTCGTCTTCTCCGGTCACAAGATCTTCGCTCCGACCGGCATCGGTGCCCTCTACGGAAAACCGGAGGTCCTCGAGGCGATGGAGCCCTGGCAGGGCGGCGGCAACATGATCGCGGACGTGACCTTCGAGCGCACCCTCTACCAGCGCCCGCCGGCCCGCTTCGAGGCCGGTACGCCCAACATCGCCGATGCGGTCGGACTGGCCGAGGCCCTGAGGTACGTGGAGCGGCTGGGACTGGCCAACATCGCCCGCTACGAGCACGATCTCCTGCAGTACGGCACCCAGCTCCTGCAGGCGGTGCCGGGGCTGCACCTGATCGGCACCGCGCGGGAGAAGGCGAGCGTGCTCGCCTTCGTGCTGGACGGCTACAGCCCGGCGGAGGTGGGGGAGGAGCTCAACCGCGAGGGGATCGCGGTGCGTGCCGGTCACCACTGTGCTCAGCCGATCGTGCGCCACTTCGGGCACGAGGCGACGGTGCGGCCCTCCCTTGCCTTGTACAACACGGTGGATGAGCTCGACAGCCTGTCGCGGGTGCTCCACCGGCTGGCCAAGGGCCGGCGGACTCTGGTCACGCCGGGACCCGAACGGGTCCAGGAGTTCCCCAAGCGCCGGCTCTTCGGGGAGTAAGCCGGCCCCGTGTTCACTCGCCTGGATGCCGATTGGCCTGACGGCGGGTCAGCCAAGATGAAGGAGCCAGCGCCTCCCGGCCGGGGGCGTGGCCTTGGAGGGCCGAGATACGACCTGCGCGGCGCGGTCCCTCTCCCTGCAGCGGGAGAGGGATCGAAAGGGAACCGGTCTCGGGCCGCGTTCGCCTTCTCTCGATCAAGGGTATTCAGCGATTCGGCCGGTTGATCGCACCGGCCACGGAAATCACCCTTTTCGAGCCCGTGATGACACCGACTTGAGGTTTAAGAATCCGTGACACATTCAAGGTTGGCCCGTCTGGCGCTTGTTCCGCTGGATCAGCCGGAGCAATTTTCCGACGCACTCTGGAGCCGGCTGCGGCGCGAGGCCCAGGAGGCCTATGTCGCGTCGCCTATGCTGGCGCCGCTGTTCTTCGATTCGATCCTCAACCAACCGAACTTCGAGGCGGCGGTGTTCCACCGCATCGCCGCCCGGCTGAAGAACGACGTCATCCCGCTGTCGCTGATCGTGCGGGCCTTCCACCGGGCGCGGATCGCAGAGCCAGCGATCGCCGAGGCGCTCAAGGCCGACATCTCCGCCGTCTTCGAGCGCGACCCCGCCTGCGAGCGGTTGATCGAGCCCTTTCTGTATTTCAAGGGATTCCATGCCATCCAGGCGCACCGGCTCAATCACTGGCTGTGGTATCGCCACGAGCGGGATTTCGCGCTCTTTCTGCAAAGCCGATCCTCCGAGATCTTTCAGACAGACATCCACCCGGCCGCGCACATCGGGCAGGGGGTCTTCCTCGACCATGCGACCGGCCTGGTGGTGGGAGAGACGGCGGTCATCGAGGACGACGTCTCGCTCCTGCAGGACGTCACGCTGGGCGGCACCGGCAAGGAGGCGGGCGATCGGCACCCCAAGGTGAGGCGTGGCGCCATGATCGGCGCGGGGGCCAAGATTCTCGGCAACATCGAGGTGGGTGAAAACGCCCGCGTGGCCGCGGGCTCGGTGGTCCTGCGCGACGTGCCTGCTTACTCCACGGTCGCCGGGGTTCCCGCCAAGGTCGTGAGAACCGCAACGCCCGACGAGCCATCCCGCGGCATGGACCAGGAGCTCAGCGACCTGTTCTACACGTCTTTTTCATGGACGATCTGAGACGGATCAAAGCGTCGGGCGCCAATAGGCGAACGGAGTCTCTTCATATCCCCGCTCGGTGACATAGCGACCCATCCGGATCCAAAAATCCGGTTTGGCCTTTCCGCCGATCTTGCGTACGAGCGGGATGCCATCGAGGCCAAAGAGCACCATCGTCGGCAACGCAAACACCCGTTGTCCGCGCGCGAGCTCCGCTGAGGTGGTTGTGGTGCCGTCGAAAGTCCGCAGTGGTCGAGACTCATCGGCATACACGCCGATGGTAACGAAATGTCGCTGGTAATAACCGCGCAACGCGGGATCGGTCAGGACACCGGCACGCAATCTGGCGCAGTCGCCGCAGCCGTTCATTTCGAACAGCACGGCAACGCCGGAACGGCCCTCGCGATGCGCCCTCGCGACGGCTTCGGCGAGATCGTCGCCGACTGGAAAAAGTGCGTTCCCGGGGACCGGCGTCGTGGCTTCGGCATGTGCTGCGTGACCATCCCCTTGCGCCGCAGCGCCTCGAGTTAAGGCGACTGTAAGCAGCGGCGGGAGGATCAGCCCAATCAGGACCATCAGGATCATCAGGGTCAATGCTTCGCTTCCAAGCGAGCCGAATGTCTTTCTCCTGCGGGGTCTCATCGTGGTCTCCTCAAGGTAGCCAGAATAGTGCGCGGTGGCGCAGGCGTTCGAGCAGGGTCATGGCACCCGGGTCACGACGCCGGTATATAAGGATGCCGGCGACCATGCGGGATAGTGGGCGTCGTCGGCGCAGTACCGGACAAAGCGGCCCAGTCCCGCGTCGGAGCCCCATCCGCATGCCGAACGAGATGCGGTGCAGACGCGCCGGAAAGCCCGGCCCTACGCGGCGTGCAATGCTGCCGCGGCTTCGCACGTTCCAATCCGCGTACCCATGGAGACCGCTTCTCGCTTTCGTCCATCAAGGCGTAATGGCGCAATGATGGATGGCAGTGCGTCCGCGAACCAACCAATCGGTTGCGATAATCAAATCAAGAAAAAGGCATTAGACATTCCGCTGCGCACGCAGATCGGGCGTCATCATGAATCCGGAACTGGAGAGGGTATTGCAGGTACTTGCCGACCACCGGGAGGTGATGGATGTCCGGAGCGCCGGGAGCGGCCAGAGGCCGGGCGTCGCCGATCCCGAAGAGCTCAAGGGTCCGGGGACTCTGGATCGGCTCGGCGAAGGACAGCTATAGCCCGGCGGAGGTGGGGGATGAACCTAATCGTGAAGGAATCGCGGTCCGTGCCGGCCATCACTGCGCACCGCTCCTCCAGCGCATCGTTCACGAGGCGACGGAGGCCCTCGCTCGCTTTCAACAACACCCACGAGGAGATCGACACCCTGGTCCGGGCGCTTCGACAGCTTTCCCGCCTGACCTTGTCGATCAGAGGGCGTTGAGCCTCGGTTGGTGACGCCGGGTTAACGCGGCTTCCAAAGGGCTCGCGCGGTTCGGGCAGAGATGCCCGGGATCGCGTGCGCGTGCGTAGAGCGACTGCGCGATCACATGCAAGCGACGGCACAGCCGCGCTAATGCATCACTTCCGATAAGCATTTCGCTATATGAGAAAAGGCGGATGCGGCCGGGTTGTTAGACTTTGTTGCGTTGCAGCATGACGCCGTAACCGGGTTCGACCTAGGCAATCCGTCTCACATCTCGAGAGTACATTTATGTCCGCAGACCCATTCTCCCTTCACGGCAAGACCGGCATCGTGACCGGTCTTGCCAACGCCGACAGCATCGCCTACGGATGCGCGCGCGCCCTGCACCAGGCCGGTGCCGAGTTGTTGCTCACCTACGGAAGTCCCAAAGCCGACAAGCATGTGCTGCCGCTGGCAGCCGAGCTCGGCGACGCCGAGGCGCTGCTGTGCGATGTGCAGGAGGATGCCGGGGTCGATGCACTGTTCGCGCGCGCCGCCGCACGCTGGGACAAGCTGGACTTTCTCATCCATTCGATGGCTTTTGCCCTCAAGGACGACCTGCACGGGCGGGTCGTGGACTGCTCGCGCGAGGGCTTCGCGCTGGCCATGGATATCTCCTGCCATTCCTTCATCCGGCTGGCGAAGCGCGCCGAGCCGCTGCTGAAGGAGGGCGGAACCCTCATCACCCTGTCCTACTACGGGGCCGAGAAGGTCGTGGACAACTACAACCTGATGGGGCCGATCAAGGCCGCCTTGGAGGCATCGGTGCGCTATATGGCGGCCGAGCTGGGTCCGCGGGGAATCCGCGTCCATGCCATCTCGCCCGGTCCGATCAAGACCCGTGCCGCCTCGGGCATCGCACATTTCGATCAGCTGCTCGAGAGCGCCGAGTCCCGCGCCCCGCTGCGCCGCTTGGCGACTAGCGAGGACGTCGGTCGCACGGCCGTCTACCTCGCCTCGCAGGCCGGCAGCGGTCTGACCGGGAGCACCACCTATGTCGACGCCGGCGTCAACGTGAGGGCCTGAGCCATGGATACCGGAGCCGAAAAGACCTTCATCGAGAACCGGACCTTCGACGAGCTGCAGATCGGCGACAACGCCAGCATCGAGCGTCGTCTCACCATGGACGACATCAAGCTGTTCGCCGTGATGTCGGGCGACGTGAACCCGGCCCATGTGGACGAGGATTTCGCCAAGAGCAGCCGCTTTCAGGAGGTGATCGCCCACGGCATGTGGGGCGGCGCGCTCATCTCCACCGTGCTCGGCACCGAGATGCCCGGCCCCGGCACCATCTATCTGGGTCAGACGCTGCGTTTTCGTGCCCCGGTTGGGCTCGGGGATGTCATCAAGGTCACGGTCCGCGTCTTGGAGAAGGACGCCGAGAAGAAGCGTGTCACCTTCGATTGCCGCTGCACCAACCAGAACGGTCGCGATGTGGTCGAGGGTGTCGCCGAGGTGTTGGCGCCCGTCGAGAAGATCCGCCGAGCACGCACGATCATGCCGCGGGTGCGGATGGCCGAGCGAGCGAAGCTGCATGAGCTGCTCGATGCCGCGACCCAGCCCGAGCCGGTGGCGATGGCGGTCGTGCATCCGGTGGACGCCCAGTCGCTGCTCGGTGCCTACGAATCCGCCCGGGCGGGACTCATTGTTCCGGTTCTGGTGGGTCCGGAGGCGCGCATCCGTCAGGCTGCCGACGAGGCGGAGGTGGATATCGCCGGCTTCCGGATTCTCGACGTCCCCCACAGCCACGCGGCCGCCGAGCAGGCTGTGGCGCTCGCCCGCAGCGGTGCGGTGCATGCCATCATGAAAGGCTCGCTGCATTCCGACGAGCTGCTGCGCGAAGTGGTGCGGCGCAACTCGGGTCTGCGCACCGAGCGACGCATCAGTCATGTCAGCGCCTTCGATGTGCCGACCTACCCTCGACCGCTGTTCATCACCGACGCCGGCATCAACATCGCCCCGACCCTGGAAGAGAAGATCGACATCGTGCAGAACGCCATCGATCTGGCGCATGCGGTCGGTATCGCCTTACCCAAGGTCGCGATCCTCTCGGCAGTGGAGACCGTCAACCCCAAAATCCGCTCGACCGTCGAAGCGGCGGCACTCTGCAAAATGGCGGAGCGCGGCCAGATCTGCGGCGCGCTGCTCGATGGTCCGCTGGGCTTCGACAACGCCGTGTCCGAAGCGGCGGCGGCGACCAAGGGCATCGTTTCGCAGGTCGCCGGGCAGGCCGACATCCTGGTGGCCCCGGACCTCGAATCGGCCAACATGCTCGTCAAGCAGCTCACCTATCTGGCGGACGCCACCGGCGCCGGCCTGGTGGTCGGGGCACGCGTGCCCATCGTGCTCACCAGCCGCGCGGACGACGCCATCACCCGCCTGGCATCCTGCGCCCTGGCCCTGCTGCTGGCGCAGTACCAGTTGAAGAAGGCTCCATGAGCGGCGATCTGCTGGTCATCAACAGCGGTTCGTCGAGCATCAAGTTCGCCGTCTTCGGTCAGGACGAAGGGGAGGGCATGGATGCCTTGGCGCCCCGCTACCGCGGGCATTTCTCCGGGCTTGGCGACCGGCCTCGTCTGCTCATCAAGGACGGCGCCGGCAGCACCCTGACCGATGAGGCACCGGCGGCGGAGTCGGCCGAGTCGGGGCGCTTCGGTCATGCGGCCGCAGTGCAGCGCTTGCTGGCCTGGTTGGACGGGCAGCCCGGTTTCGAGCGGATACTGGCCATCGGTCATCGGGTGGTGCACGGCGGACGGGAGCATCGCGAGCCGGTGGTCCTGGACGCCCCGACCCTTGCCCGGCTCGAGGCACTGACCCCGCTTGCGCCCCTGCATCAACCCCGGAGTCTGGCTCCGGTGCGTTTGTTCAACGCGCTCTGTCCCTCGGTGCCCCAGGTCGCTTGCTTCGATACCGGCTTCCATACCAGCCAGTCCTGGGTTGCTCAAGCCTATGCGCTGCCGCGACGTCTGAGCGAGGCCGGCATTATTCGCTATGGCTTCCACGGGCTGTCTTACGAGTATGTCAGCCGCCGATTGGCGCAGCATCTCGGCGGGCCGCAGACCGGACGTGCGGTGATGGCCCATCTGGGCAACGGGGCGAGTCTCTGCGCGGTGCACGACGGTGTGAGTGTCGCCTCCAGCATGGGCTTCACGACCCTGGATGGCCTCCCGATGGGCAGCCGTTGCGGTTACCTGGATCCCGGCGTGGTGCTTCACCTGCTGCAGCAGGAAGGTTTGACGCCGGAGCAGGTCGGCAAGCTGCTCTATCGGGAATCCGGTCTGCTCGGGGTCTCCGGCATCAGTGCCGACATGAGCGTCCTGCTCGCGAGCGGCGAGCCTGGCGCTCGCGAGGCCATCGAGTTGTTCGTGCATCGCATCGTGCGCGAGGTGGGGGCACTGACCGCGGTGCTCGGGGGCTTGGATCACCTGGTCTTCACCGCCGGTATCGGCGAGCACGCCGCGCCGGTGCGTGAGGCGATCGGCAAGGGTTGCGGCTGGTTGGGGTTGACGCTCGACGCGGCCGCGAACGCCGCCGGGATAGACCGCATCAGCAGCGCCGACAGCCGCGTGGGAGCCTGGATCATCCCGACCGACGAAGAGTGGATGATCGCCCACCACACCCGGCGTCTGTGCGCCGGGAGGCCCGGCTAAGCCGAAGGGCGCAAAGACTGAAACCCGGAGGGGGTCGGATGACCGACCAGATTTCCCTGCACGGCGTCCGCCCCCGTATCGCGTGCCAGGGCCAGCTGCTCGAATGTCTCGATTCCCTCGAAGACCGTCAGTGCGCCGGCATCGTGAATGATGCTGAACAACCCTGGGAGAAGCCGGCGCATGCCGGCGTTCTCGCTTGCGGCCGCGATCAGGTTTCTGTCCAACTTGACATGGTCGGGCTGGAAGCGCCACAGACGATCCAGTTTGGAATATTGCCGACCGAAATCGACGATCGCGATGCGGTATCCCCGTTCTCGATAGTTGTTCATGGCCTGCTCAAGATGCGGCACATCGTCGAGACCGCTTTCCAGGATTTCGAGAACGACCCGCGTCGGCGATAGCCCGCAGTGTTCGAGGATGGAATCGAAGAATGCCCCGTGACCTTCGGAGACGGTCCGAAGGTGTTGTGGATAGAGGTTGAGATAGAGGTCGCCTTCATTGCTCGGTCGCCGGCGGCTGAAGTTGACCGCATGCAAGGTGCGGCACAAGCGGTCGAGCCGAACCATTTGCTCGGGATCGTCGGTCAAGGCAAAAACCGCTTCGGGCGCCAGAGACCACCGATCGTCGGCGCGGGCGCGCAGGAGTGCCTCATACCCGATCACGCAGCCGGAGTCGGCATCGGCGATCGGTTGGAAGGCGCTGGTGAGGCGCACCCCCATGAAGTGCGCCTCCAAGTGTCCACCGACCTCTCGGAATGGCTCCTCCAGAGCGATCCCTGCGCGCTCCAGCAGATCGTGGAGCGAGTCGTCCTGCGTGTTCGGCTTGGCTGCCGACATGGCACTCTCCTCATTCAGGGTTTAGGCCGCAGTCTGCCAAGCCGCACGCGCTGCGCCAACGAACAAAATCTTCGAAGGTTATTCATTCCGCCAACCGTCGACCGGGTGCTGTAGCCGGGTCGACGCCTTTTATGAAAAAGGGTCATATGTAAATAATTGCATATGCATTCCATTTCTTATCCTTCGGCTGCAGACTCCTGCAACGGGTCGGATCCCTAAAATGAGATTCCGGCCCCGAGCCCTCGCGACATTCGAGGGGATTGCAAATGGGACTGCCCGGATTCTCCCTATGACTGATCAGCCGATCCTTTTCCATCGCGACGACGACGCCCATGGTGCCTTCGTATGCGTGCAGTCGAGCAACGCCCACCTCGAGTCGCTCGATGCGCAGGCGCGCGTCGCCTGGGCCCTGGGGCATCTACCGAGCGCGCATGTGCTCTCGTCCAGCTTCGGCGTGCAGGCTGCGGTCATGCTGCATCTGGTCACCCGGGTGATCCCGCGGATCCCGGTGATCCTGATCGATACCGGCTATCTCTTCCCGGAGACCTACCGCTTCGTCGATGCGCTTGCCGAACGGCTGGATCTCGACCTGAGAGTCTACCGCCCCGACATCTCCGCGGCTTGGCTGGAAACACGGCACGGTCGACTCTGGGAGGGAGGCCGTGAGGGCATCGAGCACTACAATCGGGTCAATAAGGTCGAGCCCATGCAGCGTGCCCTGAACGAGTTGGGCGTCTCAACCTGGTTCGCCGGACTGAGACGGGTGCAGGCCAGCACGCGCAGCGCGTTGCCTGTGCTCCAGGTCAAGGACGGACGCTACAAGGTCCATCCGATCGCCGACTGGACCGACCGCGACGTCTACCGTTACCTGAAGCGCCACGATCTGCCCTATCATCCCTTGTGGGAGCGTGGCTATGTCTCGGTCGGGGATTGGCACTCGACCGATCCGCTGCGCCCCGGCATGTCGGCCGAGCAGACCCGCTTCTTCGGACTCAAGCGCGAGTGCGGTCTGCATGAGTAAGCCACAGCCCCTCAACGCTCCCGCCACACCGTCTAATAGAGATCGTGCCGGCGGTCCTTTAGATTCTAGTTGCGCGCGGCACGCAGCGCCTCAAGGCGTAGATCGGCGAAGGCGACGGTCTCGACATTCGGCGTGGTGTCGGCCGCGATCCCGTCGCGCGCGAAGTGAAGTCGCAGGGCGTGAGGATGCAGCTCTAGGCGTACTGAATGTCCATGTTGTGGACCTTCGGCAGGTTGCCGACGTTGCCGGACATGACGACATAGCATTGGTTCTCGATGGCGCGGGCTTGGGCGCAGTAGCGCACCCGCAGATAGGACTGGCGCTCGTCGGTGCAGAAGGGCACGAAGACGATGTTGGCGCCCTGATCGACCAGGTGACGGCCGAACTCGGGGAACTCGGCGTCGTAGCAGATCAGGACGCGGATGGGACCGCAGTCGGTGTCGATCGCGTTCAGGGAGTGGCCGCCCTCGATGTTCCATCAGTTGACCTCGTTCGGGGTCGGGTGGATCTTGTGCACCTCACCGCTAGACAGACAGACGCAGACGTTTTCGACCCGACCGTTGGGCATTCGCGTAGGGGTAAGTGCCCTTCATGGCGATCTTCACGTTGCCGAGGATGGTGTTGCCCCACTTGCGCTCGGGCAACTCGACGCCGCCCGCGCCGCTGCCGGTCACCATTGCCTGGTGCTCGATGCCTGGCATCGGCGATGCCGCGGAAGCAGGCGAGGCCATCGCTGACGGCGATACTGTAAGGGTGGACGAGTTTGGCGGACCATGCCGCCTGCTCTGTCGTGCTGAACCCCTCGACCACGTTCATGCGCAGCGCGATCGGATGCCCGTCGTGGTTCTTGGCCACCTGCAGACTCCGGGCGTTGTTGGACAAGACCCAAGTATATGCGCCCGCCGTTGACTCAAAAGCTGAGCCTGCTCTACCCGGATGACCTCCCGACCGACCGTAACGTGACGCATCAGCTATCGCACCAGCGTCGCCGCCCAATGATGAGGACCGGCAGCAGCATGGGAGCCAGCGTCGGAATTGCCCACCAGGACATCAGCGCGCTGTCCTCGACCCCGAAAGCCTCGATATCCCAGGGCAGCGAAACCATGAACAGGAGAGACGGCGCCACCATCAGCCGCCAATATCGGGGCCGGGGATAACGCCGCGGACGGACGAATCTCTGTGCTCGGTCGCTGGGGGAGATCGCGCACGCCGAACTCCGCCTCGGTCTCGATGCCGATCGCGGTGACCCTGATCTGCAAGGCGTGGCCGAGACGCACGCTGGTCTCGACGAGGGCCGGCGCTCGCACCACGCAGCCCAAGCCATGCACCAGGGTCCGGTTGATCTCCTGAGCTTCCAACCGCAGGTCTTCGTCGTTGAAGCGCTGGAGGATGAGCGCACGGCCGGGCTCAAACACGGCTCTGCCAGGGTCGGCACCGAAAGCGCGAGTAGCAAGAGGCAATGCCCAAGGAAAACGGCTCCCCGCGACTGCTTCGGGCGCTCCGCCAAGCGAACGGCGACATCGAGATCTCGGGTCATCGCGTCGGCTATGGAGCCTGTGTGCGGTGTCGTCGGGGGCGGATCGCTTTGCTTAGTCTCAGCTGTTGAAGAGGTAACGTCCCCCCGGAGCCGTGTCCAGGCCGGTCGATGCCTGAGCCGATAGCTTATGTCGAAAGAGCGCGAGACGTCCGATGGGCTCGCCTGAGCTGCGCTGGAGTGGTCACTCTGCCGAGCCTTGTCAACGCAATCGGTAGGCGATCGGGACCACAATCTCAAGCCTGGACTGGCCCATGCTTGCCGGGATAGCAGGCATCGGGGACGCGCGTCTGAGCAGCTCCGATGCGGCATGATCGAGCGCGGTATGGCCCGAACTCGTTTCGATCTGATGCGAGATGACCTTCCCACTGCGATCGATCACGAAGCGGACCCTGACGATGCCTTCCTGACGCAGTTTCCGGGCTTGGGAGGGGTAGCGTTTGTGACGTTCCAGCCAAGCCGCGAGCTCTGCGTAGTAACGGTCTTTGGACGTGCCCCCGTCGCCCTTTCCGGCCGTTCCGCCGCCGCCTGCTCCGGTCGCGGACGGGGCACCTGCGCCGGCCGCGCCCTGTTTGCCGCTGGCTTTACCGGTTGCGTTCGCATCCACGGATGCTGTCTTGGCGGAGGTCGGTCGGGGGTTTATCGCTTGTGGTCCCGACTCGGTTTTGGGCTTGGGCGCGGCCCGAGCGCGAGCGATCGGTGGTGGCGGGGTCTCGCGGCTGCGGACCGCCTTGGCCTTCGGCTTCGGACTCGATGGCTCCACGGCGGTGATTGGGGGAGGCGGTGCGGGCTCGGCAGCCCGGACGGTTTCGTTGGCCGTGGCGAGTGTCGGGGCGAGCGTCGGGGAGAGGGCGGGGGCGCTGACGGCCCGGATCGCGGTCGCATCCACAGTCGCGGTCGGTAGGGCGTCCATCTCGATGGTTTCCACCGCGTCGGCTGCGCCGTCGCCTCCGGCAGGTCCGGCCCCTCCGAGCGAGATGCGGATGCCGGGATCGTGCAACTCGATCGGCGCCGACGGCTCGAGCAGCTTCGCGAGGGCGAGATGGGCTGCGAGGGCGAAGAGGAGCGCGAGGACCCACTGATAGCTTCGCGGCTCAATCATTCATCTCGCGCCAAGGTCAGGAGGTCGATGTCTTCGGCTCCGGCTGCGCGCAAATGCTCGAGCAAATCGACCAAACGAAGCGCTTCGAGGGTCGCGTCTGCCTTGATCTGCAGGTGCGGAGGGACGTCTGCGACGATTTCGGCAACCCGCTCAGCGAGAGTCGTGTCGTCGACCATCTCGCCGTTGAATCTGATCTGCCCCGTTCGGTCGATCAATATGACCAGCGGCGTCGCTCGAGCGCTCTGCGGGCTGACGGAGCGCGGGGGTTCCAAGACGATCGACTCGGTCGGTGCAAGCCGACCTGCCAACATGAAGAAGATCAGCAGCAGAAAGACGATATTGATTAGCGGAATCAAATTGGCCTCGCTGTCGGCTGCTGGCTTGGGACGTTTCAATCGCATGAGGATTCAGAGGCGTAAGAGGGTCAGGTGCCTTGCCCCGGCGTCGCGCAAGAGGTCTAACACGTCGACCAGCTGCTGCAGGCTGACGCCGGGCGCCGGCTGGATCAGGATACGCTGCGATGGGTCTTCGCCGATCCGTGTCGCGACCCGTTCGGCAAGATTTGCTGCGGCGATCGCCTCGGCGTTGAGGTCGATGCCTTCGGGCTGCACGCGCACCAACCAAGACCCAACCACCGGCGTCCCGGCGGTCGCGGAGGCCGGCGCGCCCATCTCGACGGCATGCCATCGAATCAGGCTGGAGGCGAGCATGAAGAAGACCAACAGGATGAACACCACGTCGATCAACGGGGTCAAGCTGATCAGTCGGCGATGCTGCGCGGGCGAATCAAAGCGCATCGGGAATCCTCGGCGTGGCCAACGGCCTTGGTGGTGCGACGACCGGTTCTTCGAGCCGAAGTCCCCCGGTGAAGACGCGGGTGACCTGATCCTCCAAGCGACGGGTCACACCTTCGAGGAGTCGCTCGAGCCAATTCAGTGCAACGACGGTCGGGATGGCGACCGCCAGCCCCGCGGCCGTGGTCAGCAAAGCGACCCAGATCCCGCCGGAGAGCACCGATGGATCGACCTGATTGCCGGCCGCCTCGAGTGCACGAAAGGCGTCGATCATCCCGATCACGGTTCCCAGAAGACCCAGCAGCGGACCAAGGCTCGCGATCACCTCTAGCCCGCGTAGATGGCTGCGCAAGGCCGTCAGCAGGTGTGCAGCCCGGCGCTCGATCTCTTCGCGCAGCGCCGCCGGATCATTTGGGTGGAGACTCCCGAGCATGGCGGACCGAACCACCTCGGCGAGCGGATTACGTGCCTGCGCGAGCCGCTCGACTGCCTCGTGACGTCGACCGGCCCGCCAGTCGCGCAGCGCGGGCTCGACGGATTCGGCACCGCCGTTGCGCAAGCGGGCAAACTGCCAGAGCTTGATCAGGACGATGGTCAGGGCGAAGACCGACATCGCCGCCAGGATCAGCATCACCGGACCCCCGGCGTCGAACAGGGCGCGCAGCGGCTCGGGGATCGCGGCCGCGATCGGGGACGGCACGATCATGCCGAACCAGGATTGCGTTGCCGTCACTGGATCCGGCATGTCGGCCGCCGCGGCGGTCATCGGAGCAAGTGCGGCGGCATACGCGGTTTCAGACATGGGGTCTCTCCTAGGCGCGGTGCGGCGTCATCGGTCACTTCACCAGCTGCATCTCGGCGCACGTCGAGAATGCCAAGCGCTCGATGCAAACCGCCTGCGGACTCGGACTCGGCGTCGCGACACTCGAGAACCTCGTTGATCAGGATTCGGCGGATGTCGACGCTGGCCTAGTTCATCCGACCGATCTTGCGATACAGGGTGTTGCGGTTGATCCCCAGGCGCCGAGCCGCAGCCGATACATTCCCGCCGAGTTCGCGCATCACCGCGCCGATCGCTTCGAGCTCGATCTCGTCCAGGCTGCGACCACGCCGATCGAAGCGATCAAATTTTCAGGAATAGCTGCGCAGTTCAGGGCCACGAAGGGACCATCCTGGCGCGGTCCGGAAAAGTGGAAGGCCCGCGCGAACAGTTCCTTGCCCGCGGCGGATTCGCGCGCAATGCCGGTGTGCCGCGCAGCCGCGCGTAGACCGGCTCGCCGCCGCGGGTCTCAGCGACTGCAGGGCGAAGGGGGCGCGGGTGCTGCGATCCATGAATTGCCCTCGTTCGAAGAACTGCTGCCGCGCCTTGAAGAGGCGTAGCTCATGCGGCTCGCGGCCCATCGTCGAATCGTTCATTACTCCTCCGGCTCTCGTCTCGGGGAGTTGTTCTTCTTCTTCAAGTCTGTTTCGAAAATTAACACCTGCTGGGAATCGAGACAATGGCCGTGACCGAGCAGGGTTTTAAATCGAGGCAAACGACTTGCCATACCACGAAGTGGAGGTGGATGCGCTGGCGCACTGTTTGCTTTCGGAGTCCCCGATACGGGTGCGGGAACACTGCGACCGGAATGCATCAACCATCAGCGACGAGGTGACGAGAACGTGGAGCACAGGCACAACGAGGAGACCCGCGGCACTCGGAGAGTCGACAGGGGCGTCTGCGCCTTTCCGGGGCCGGCGGTGCTCGGCTGCCAGCGGCCGCTATCGGCCGGACGGAGCGGCAGCGGTGGTCCGCACTTGCTCCACACCTGAACACCCTGTTTCATTTAGGATCAGATCCATCTTGTGTACTCACGCGCGACAGGGCGGAGTTCAACACAGATTCGGAGGGAAGCGAAGCAATGGAAACTTCACCGGAGAATCGAGGGCGCCTGGCCTTTGCGTTTGCGGCTGTTTTTTTGGGGAGCGCCTCGGCGCAGGAGGTCCAGACGCTTGACCCGGAGGATGAGATCGTTCAACTCGGGCCCCTGGTGGTCACGGCCACGCGCGTGGGCGAAAGCACCTTCGATCTGCCGGTCGCCATCGACGTCCTGGACAAGGCGATCATCCAGGATCAAAAGCCCATGGTGCTGATCTCCGAGGATCTGCCGCGTGTCCCCGGAACGGTCGTGACCAACCGCGGGACCTATGCGCAGGAAGAGCAGATCATGATCCGCGGCTTTGGCGGACGCTCCCAGTTCGGGACACGCGGGATCAAGCTGATCGCGGACGGCATCCCCGCCAGCACGCCCGACGGACAAGGCGGACCCGGACTCTTCGATCTCGGCTCGGCGCGGTCCATCGAGGTGATGCGCGGCGGGTTCTCCGCCCTCTACGGCAACCACTCGGGCGGCGTCGTGCAGGTCTTCACCGAGGACGGCCCACCCGAGCCGACCCTGTCGGTGCGTCTGATGGGTGGCAGCGACGGCACCTGGATCGCCGGATCCAAGCTGGGTGGCGAGGCCGGGCGCCTGAACTATGTCGTCGATCTGTCCCGCGCGCAGACCGACGGCTACCGCGATTGGAGTCGCGCCACCAAGGAGCAGGGCAACACCAAGCTCAAGGTCGCGCTCGACGGCGGCGGTACCCTCAGCCTGATCGCGAACGCCTTGAATCTGCCGGAGGCCCGAGATCCGCTCGGCCTGACCGCGGAAGAGCTCAAGCGCAATCGCCGTCAGGCGTCGCCGGCCGCGCTGACCTTTCAAACCCGGCGCACGCTCGACAACCTCCAGGGCGGGGTCGTCCTGGATCAGCCGCTGAGCGCTGCGGACGACCTGCGCGTCATGGCCTACACCGGGACACGCAGCAACGAGCAGTACCTCGCCATCCCGCTCGCCAACCAGAACGCCATCACGGCCTCGGGCGGCGTGAGCGCGTTCGATCGGCGTTTTGCCGGCGGAAACCTCCTGTGGACCCATTCGACGACACTCGCCGACGGCCCCCTGACCTTGATCCTGGGCGGGGAATACGATCGGTCTTCGGAGGAGCGCAAAGGTTATCTCAACGTCTTGGGCGAGCGTGCCGCGCTCAAGCGCGACGAAGACAATACCGTGGCGAGTTGGGGAACCTTCGTTCAGGGCACCTGGGGGTTCGCACCCCGCTGGAGTCTGGATCTGGGGTTACGCTACACCGAGGTCCGCTTCGACTCCGACGACGGCTTCATCTGCACCCCCGATCGCGTGACCGCACCCGGCACCCGGCCGGGCACCTGCAGCGGCTCGACCGTTCCGATCACGGCCGCCAACCTCAACCCCGACGACAGCGGCAGTCGGACCTACGGCGCATGGACGCCCGCGCTCGGCCTCCTCTACAGCCTGACGCCCTCGATCAATCTCTACGCCAACCTCGGCAAGACCTTCGAGACGCCGACCTTCACCGAGCTGGCCTATCGCCCCGACGGCGGTGCCGGCCTGAACCTGGGTCTGGATCCCGCCGTGAGCCGGCATTACGAGATCGGCGCCAAATTTCTGCTCGGCGCGGACGCCCGGCTGAATCTCGCACTCTTCCAGATCGACACCGACGACGAGCTGACCGTGGCGACCAACGGGGGCGGACGGGCGACCTACCGGAACGCGCCCGCGTCGCGTCGCCGAGGTGTGGAGCTGCTGCTGGAGTCACCTCTCGGCCGGGGTTTTGCCGGCTATCTGGCGGCGACCTACCTGGACAGCGCATTCACCGAGAGCTTCCCGGCCTGCGCGGGCATTCCGTGCCGCACCGTCGCGCCGACCCTCAATGTGACAACCGTCGAGTCGGGCAACCGCATCCCGGGCGTCCCCGCGTTCACGCTCTTCGGTGAGCTCTCCTACGCCTACGAGCCCCTGGGCTTCGACGCGGCGGTCAGCCTCTACGGTCAGGACAAGGTCTACGTGAACGATCGCAACAGCGAGACGGCGCCCGGATACTGGCTCGCCAACCTCCGCGCGGGCTTTACGCAGGACCTGGGCGGACTCCGGCTCTCGGAGTTCGTGCGCATCGACAATGTACTGGACGAGTCCTACATCTCCGCGGTGAGCGTCAACGACGCGAACGGCCGGTTTTACGCGCCCGGCCCCGGCACCAGTGTCCTGATCGGCATCACGGCGAGCTACAGCTTCTGAGTCGTTTCGCGGGAACCGGGCGGCTCCGTCAGTCGCCTCTGTGCTCGACCTGATCCAGGCTCGTCGCACGTGCTGTCGTTCTCCTGAGAACCCTAAACCCGGCAAGGCCCGATTACGCCACGAAGAAAGTCGGGTGGCCGAAGCCACCCGCAACTCACTTCCATGAGGACGGAGGAAACGAAGGTCGCCCCGAGCCGTGCTGCTTGGTATCCGATCAGAAGAAACACATTGCGTTCTAGCTATATGAAGGCCTTCGACGCGACCAACGGCACGGAGCTTGGGAAATTCCAGACCGGCTCGGGCATCGTCTCCATACCCTGGTTTGTCGGTGCCAAGCTGATCAGCGCCAACCCTCAGGAGGCCAAGTTCAATACGGTGAACTTCACCGACGCCGTGATGGAAGGGTCCGTGAAGCGATTCACCATCTTCCCGACGCGACCTTCGACAACTGCCGCGGCTGTCCGACGGATTGGTAGCCCGACATCCTATGGACACGGGACTCGTCGACGGAATTCCGGTCTTCCATATCGAGACCCTCGAGATCACCGACAGCGACGGTCGGCTACTGATGGCCATCCACCCGGGCGAGCCGGCCGCCGAGAATCCGCTTTTCTCCCTTGATGTCCCGGACGGTGTACTCGGCAACGGACCGAGCTGGACTAGTCGAGATGCTCGGCGATGCGCCGTGCCAGGAATCCCAATCGCTGCTCGACGGCGACCGGGCGCATGCAGAGGTATTCGATTGAACGTTCCCGCTCGTCGAAGACGCGTTGCTCGATCTCCATCCGCTCGGTGAGCTCGGCGAGCCGGGCGGCGGCGGCATCGGAAGGATCCTTCTCGAGACGGACCATCGCGTCGAGCTCGGCCCCGATGGCCTCGGCGCGCCTCGACTGATCGCGGGAATAGCGCTTGATGCCTTCAACCAGTTTTGCCCGATCGCGATTCAAGGTCTCGAGGACTCCGGCGAACGCGAGGGTGAGGACCCGATCCTTTTCCTCCGCGCTCAACCCGGCCGCGAAGGCCGCGATGGCCGAGGCTGCCGTCTCCTCGTTGGAGAGGGGCGTTGTGATCGCGGCGACGAGCGTTGCCACCCGCGGGTCGTCGTGCCAGTCCGAAGTTTCGGTGCCGACCGGCGGGCCATCCCAGACCACCGCTGCTGAGACCTGCGGGACCAAAATCTGCTGACAGGGCCAGTCATTGCTCTCGGCGGATGCCGACTGGAACACGATGACGGCAACCATGGAACAGATGACCTGGTAAAACGATCGCGACGATCTCATGAAACCGGCTCTCCGGATGACTCTGTTGGGTTGGGCGGGGTTGGACGGTGCGCATCAGCCTCCGCCTTGTTTGAATTGCATCATGCCTCGGGCCGGGTCATATCCGTAGATGGCCGCCATGAGAAAGAGGGCGAGCGTGACGACGACCGCCCCCAAGGCGACCCAGTCGATCTGCGCGTAGAGCGAGAACCGAATCAGCTCCACCGCAGCGGTGAAGGGATTGAAGCGGCAGATTTCGTATAGGATCGGACTGGATTCGCGGATGCGCCACAGGGGGTAGAGGGCAGACGAGGCGAAGAACATGGGGAAGATGACGAAGTTCATGACACCGGCGAAGTTCTCGAGCTGGCGGATGACCGAGGACAGAAACAGGCCGAGGGCTCCGAGCATGAGCGCCGAGAGGACCAAGGCGGGAAAGACCAGGACGAAGCCCAACGGAGGCGGCTTCACGTCCCAGAACCAGGCGATGGCGAGGAACAAGTAGACCTGGATGACCGCGATCAGGGCGCCCGCAAGCAGCTTGCACAGCAGCAGATACCAGCGAGGGAAGGGGCTCACCATGAGCAGGCGCATGCTGCCCATTTCGCGATCGTAGACCATCGAGAGCGAGCTCTGCATGCCGCTGAAGAGCAGGATCATCGCCGCGAGACCGGGGACGATGTACTCCTCGTAAAGGATGTAGGTCTCGTAGGGCGGGATAATGGACACCCCGAGGATTGAACGGAACCCGGCGGCGAAGATGAAGAGCCAGACCAGGGGCCGAACCAGGGCACCGAAGAAGCGTTCGCGCTGGTGCAGGAACCTCAGTCCCTCGCGCGCCAGGATTCCGAGCAGACACACCAGATACTGACGACGACTCATGATTTTGGGCCGCCGCCCGTCAGCAGGCTATAGGCCTGGTGAACGGTCTTGCTGCCGGTCTCCGCCAGGATGGCCGAGGCGATGCCTTGTCGGACCACCCGGCCCTGGTGGAGAACCACCAGTTGGTCGTGCGGCTCGACCTCGTCGACCAGGTGCGTCGCCCAGAGCACGCCGACGCCGCGGCTGCCGCAGCCCTCGCGTACCCGCACGATGATGTCGCGACGGCTCTGGATGTCCAGACCGACGGTCGGCTCGTCGGCCAGCAGCAGGCGCGGGTCGTTGAGAAGGGCGCGTGCCAGCTCCAGTCGCCGTCGTTGGCCGCCGCTGAGGTGCCGCACTTTTTCGCCGGCACGCTCGGCCAGATCCGCATCGCACAGGGCCTCGCGGATCCGCGTCCCCATGATGCGATCCGGATGTCCTTGGAGGGCGCCGTAATAGCGCAGATTCTGGTCGACGCTGAGATCCAGATCCAGGGTCGGCTGCTGAAACACCACGCCGAGTCGGCCCAGTGCCTCGCGCCCCTCCCGTCCCAGATCGTGCCCGAAGATCCGGATGCTGCCAGAACGACAGAGAAAGAGGCGCGTGATCAAGGAGAAGAGCGTGGTCTTGCCGGCGCCGTTGGGGCCCAGCAGCACGCAGAAGGCGCCCGCGGCGACCGTGAAGGACACCTCCTGCAGGACCGGCCGACGGGGATAGGCGAACGAGACCGAATCCAGCTCCAGTGCCATGCCCTCCGGAGTCGCGACCTGGCTCATGGACCCGTCACGACCCCCCAGGGCAGACGTCCGACCGCCACCGTCTTGCGGACACGCAGGGGATCCAGATCGATCACGGACATATCATTGCTGACCCCGTTGGTCGTGAACAGGCGTGTCTCGTCGGGGGAGAAGGCGAGGTTCCAGACGCGCTGCCCGACCAAAAGGTACTTCTCGACCTCGAGACTGGCGGTGTCGATGACCGCGACACGTGCCGACGGTCCCAAGGCGACGAAGGCGCGTCGCCCATCGCGCGTAATGGCGATGCCGACGGGTTGAATGGCCTCTTTCTGCATCCCGGGGATCTCGAAGCCGATGACCTTGACCTTCTCCTTGGTCGCGGCATCGATCACGCTGACGGTGCCGCCGATCTCGGAGGAGACCCAGACTTGCCGTCCGTCCGGGGTGAACTGCGCGACCCGCGGGCGCTGATCCACCAGGACGTTGGCCTCGATCTCATAGGTCTCGAGGTTGATGAAATGCGCCATGTTGCTGGTCTCCGAGGTATTCACCAGCCACTTGCCGTCCGGGCTGACCCCCATGCCCTCGGGTTCCACTCCGACCTGGATCTCGGTGACCTTGGATCGCTTCTCCTTATCGATCACGGTGACCATGTTGTCGTCTTCGTTGGCGACGTAAATAAAGCGCCCCTCTGGCCCCAAGGCCAGCAGCTCCGGATCAGGTCCGGAGGGTAGGGTATGGGTGACCTTGCGGGTCTCCAGATCCATGACTTCGATCTGATCGGCATCGCTGGCGCAGATATAGAGTGTCTTGAGGTCCGGATCGAGCGCGATCCCGCGGGGCCGTTCGCCGACCTTCACGACCTCCCGGATCTCCAGGGTTTCGCCATCCACGATCGTGATGGTGTTGTCCTGCTCGCTGGAGACATAGACCGAATAGGCGTGAACGGCGCTGGCGGGGACCAGGAGCGCCAGGCCGGTCGCCAGCGCAACCCCGAAGAGGCTCCGAGCCGGTCCGGTCGGGGCCGTGCCGGGGGACGACTTTCCAATGGGATCGGGCATCGTATCGTTACCTCTTGCAGCGGGACTCGGGGCGATCGTAGCCCAGTGTGTCCAGGGTTGAGTGTTCGTGCAGGAATCCTTCCTGCGGCGAGACCGATACCAACAGACGTGGCGAGGTGATCAGGATCGGTTGTCGAAGCTGGCCGTTCCAGTCGCGATACGAGACCGGGACACCCTTGAAGGCGGCGAGCGCAAAATCCGGTCCGAGCAGGTAGTCCCGCAAGCGGCGCGGGTCGTGCGAATCGGTGCGGGTGACGGCCTCGCCGATGCTGCGCACCGCAAGCCATGCCGCGTAGTCGCGCGGCGTCATCCAACGGCCGGTCTCTTGATGGAAGCGGCGTTGGAACTGGGTACCGCCCCACTGCTCGTTGACCCCGCTCCAGGCCGTTGCCGTCAGGCCCTGGGTGCCGCCCAAGGGACGAGGACGAAAGGTTCGGTAATTCAGATACTCGCCGAACACATCGGACTCGTCGGCGACCACCAGGATGTCGTAGTCGGCGACTTGGGTAAAGAGGTTCGCCGCCGCCTTCTCGTTGAAATGGCCCGAGTCGGTGCGCCTCGCCCCTGCCTCGAAGGTCCAGGTCTTCTCCACCTCGATCTTGGCTCCGAACCGCTTGGCCGCGCGCTTCAGGGCGGCGGCGAAGGCCTGATCTTCTGGTGACTGGCCCGCGACGAGAAACCACCGAGTCCAACGCTTCCAAGCGAGGTACTGTGCCAGCGCGTCCGCCAACATGGCGCGACTGGGCGCGGTATGGAGTAGATTCTCCCGGCACTCGGAGACCCGCAGCGCGTCGTCCGGTGCGCCGATGTTGAACAGGATCGATTCGGCGGCCTCGGGCAAGTCGGCCAGGGCCAGGAGATCCGCTGCGGGTAGGTCGACCAGGACCAGTCGGATGCCTTGCCCCGCCAGCTCGCGCAGGGCCGCCACCGGCGATTCGTCGGCCTTGACCTGGATCTGGACGAACTCGAAGTTGTGGCCGGTGAAGCGCCCCGTCGTGTTGTTGTCCCGAATCCCCTGGCGCGCACCTTCGGCCCCATCGTCCTGGATTGCCGGCTCGAGCGCCGACAGCGGAACATGTACCTCGGAGACTTGCCCGATGAGGCCGATGCTGATTCGGGTCTCCTCGGCCGGGACCGACATTGTCCAGGTCAGAGCCAGAAGGACACCGGCGAACCGGCGAAGAGCCAAACCGCCTTGGTCCGAATTCGATCGGCCTTCCGGGCGATCAAAGGGGACGGCAAACGAGTGGAGCGAAGTCACAATTGAACCAGGCATACGTCTGTTCCTGTCGGCGATCGGTACGGACGGTCGAGGCGGACGCGAGGGCGGGACCGAGTGTCCGTGCGGGCAAGCCGGAGGGAGTGGCCATCTGCCGCAGAGAAGACGGTCGTCGGAGTCGCGTTGATGGACCCGGAAGTCGAATCCGAGTTCGGTCTGTACGCTATGTTCGACCCACCCCGAGTCGGCATGTCCAGGTGGTCTATCAACAACCATGCCGGTGTGACTCATCTGCAGGCCTCGCGTCGTGCTGTGGTCCGAGATATCCAGACTGACTCCGGCCTCCGCAATGACCCCCGCAATGGAGGTGGCCCATGCTGCACGGCCCATCCCGTCCGACCTCTGCAACACTGCGTGTCACTTCTGACACGCCCGCTTGTTTGTGCCGCCGACTCCAGCCGCCCGTTGGCGCCTGACCGCCCGAAGCAGGGCGCGCGCCGCAGCGGCATGTCGATTGCATTAGTGCTCGGCGCGCAGCCATCCGGTGGACTCCGATCGTATTCAAACCTGCAGACCCATCCCGTACGGCGGGCGCCGGGCCGCGCGAGGAGACGCAGATCCTCCGTTTTCGACTCCGACAACGAATCAACGAGCCACTTAACCAAGGAGCCGCTTGTGGTGAACAGAATGCCCAACGGACGACGTCCCCTCTTGTCGTTTCTCGGCTTGCTGCTGTGGGGAAACATGGTGGCCGCCTCCGATTGTCCGGCGCCGCCGGGCGTGGCGCCGGCGCCCTATCCGACCGCCGTCATCGCCGACTATGTCCTCGGTTGCATGGTCGCCAACGGACAGAGCCTCGAGACGATCAGACGCTGCTCCTGCAGCTTCGACTTCATCGCCGCTGCCATCCCGTACGACGACTACGAGACGATCGAGACCCTCATGCGGATGCAGCAGATTGAGGGTTCAGGAAGGAACACGGCGTTCAAGGGTGCGCCCTGGGCCAAGCAGGCGATTGCCCGTTTCAAGGAGGTCCAGGCCGAATCCACGTTGCGCTGTTTTTGAGCGGCGTCGGGAGCGAGTCTTGACGTTTTTGTCGGCCCGATCGCCTCGGCGAAACCAAGATCCCGAGGCTGGACGCGGGTTGAATCGTTTGAAATCCGAGGAGGCAATGATGAACAACAAGAAGACACGCGGCGGGATATCGACCACCACGGCCCTTGTGGCCGCTCTCTCCGTCGGTTCTGCCGACGCCGTTCAGGCCGCCGATGGCGCGACTCTCTACCAGGAAAAGGTCTGTCACAGTTGCCATGGCGCAAACCCCGACGAGCCGACGATCCCCGCCTATCCCAAACTCGCGGGTCAGAATGCCGTCTACTCCCTGCAACAGATGAAGGATATTCGTGACGGCAGACGCACCAACGGGCTGTCGATCGCGATGAAAGCCGTTGTCGGAAGCGTGACCGACGAAGAATTCCAGATCATTGCGGAGTGGTTGCAAACCCAGTAGTGGCAAACATGCACGAGGGCTCGGATTCCGCCGATCTGCGTTGTCGTCGGATGAGTTCGGCCTGCTCCGACGGCCTGCGGCATGACATAACCTGTGCGGTGCCGACCCGCGATCGCCGCCGCATGCTCAGTTGCCGATCCGTCTTCGGTGCCGGGATATCAAGGGGCTGATTCGGGCGGCTGCGCGGAATCGCGGATACTCTCGGGCGGCTCGAGCTGACGGATCGCCTGGGTGACAATCTCGCTCAACCCCGCCCCGTCGGTTTCCTCGACATGGGCGATCATCCGGGCGCGCATCCGCGGGTCCCAGAATCGCTTCAGGTGGCTGGCGATCTCGTCGCATGCTTCCTGTTGATCAGGCCAGGCGCCGAAGAAGTCGCCGATCTGATTCGCCATCTTTACGAGATTGTGGATATCCATGCTGAACCCCTGGACAGAGAGCAAGATCGACCGCGGATGGGTGTAGACCGACATCCGTTCGCCACGGGCGAACCCGACGAGTGTCATTCCAGCCGCCTCGGCCAGCCGCACGGCGGCGCCGGTCGGGGCCGAGACGGCGACCAAGAGACCGACGCCGGCGCTCATGGCCTTTTGGACCATTTCGTAGCTTGCGCGGCTGGTGCAGATGATGAAACCCGCGTGCGGGGTGAAACCGCGGCGCGTGAGAGCCCCGATCAGCTTGTCGAGGGCATTGTGCCGGCCGACATCCTCGCGCACCAGCTGGACATCTCCATCGGCATCGATCCAGGCCGCCGCGTGGCCACCGCCGGTCTCGCGAAAAAGACGCTGGTAGACCGGTAGCACAGCGACGGCCCGTGCGACGGCGCCGGCGCGGGGCACGCAGGTCCGGGACACGGGAACGACGGGTCGGGACAATGCTTTCAGACTCTCCACGCCGCAGAGCCCGCAGCCGGTCCGTCCGGCCAGGGTCCGTCGACGCTCCTTGAGCTCGGCGAAGCGCCATCCGACCACGGTCATTCGGATCTCGATGCCCTCCGGGACACCGACGGGCTCGCAGTCCAACAGCTCTCCCGGCGACCTCAGGATGCCCTCGCCGAGACTGAAGCCGAGGGCGAAGTCTTCCAGGTCCGTCGGGGTGGCCAGCATCACCGCGTGGGAGATGCAATTGAAGACCAGCGCGATCGGCACCTCCTCGATGACGCGATCGCGACGCCGGGTCGATCGCACTCTGTCGAGTGCGACGACCTCGAGCGCGTATTGGTCCGGCCATTCGATGATCGGGGCTCGCTCGTCCGGGGCGTCCTCCGTGCTCGCAAAGGGCAGTGGACATTCCATAGGACGTTATCCCGATGCGATCTCGGCGCTCGCCTGCTCGCCCTCCTTCGGCAGGAGATCCAGTTGCCTCTTCGAGAACCGCTGGAAGCGCTCCTGCCATTCGGAGGGGTGGTCGACGCGCACCGCCTGAACGGCCGTGACCTTGTATTCCGGGCAGTTGGTCGCCCAGTCGGAGTTGTCCGTCGTGATGACGTTGGCGCCGGACTCCGGGAAGTGGAAGGTGGTGTAGACCACGCCCGGCTGCACCCGCTCGGTGATGGTCGCTCGCAGGACAGTCTCCCCGGCGCGGCTCCCGACACCGACCCAGTCGTCCTCGCGGATGCCGCGCTCCTCGGCGTCGTGGGGATGGATCTCGAGGCGGTCCTCGTCGTGCCAGAGCACGTTTGCGGTCCGCCGGGTCTGCGCCCCGACGTTGTACTGCGACAGGATCCGTCCGGTGGTCAGCAGCAACGGGAACCGCTGGTTTACGCGCTCGTCCGTCGGGACATAGCGGGTGATGATGAAGCGTCCCTTGCCGCGGACGAATGCGTCGAGATGCATGATCGGCGTGCCCTCGGGACTTGCGTCGTTGCAGGGCCATTGGATGCTTCCGAGTGTGTCGAGTCGCGCGTAGCTCACGCCTTGGAACGTCGGGGTGAGGCGGGCGATCTCGTCCATGATCTCGGACGGATGGGCATAGTCCATCGGATAGCCGAGTGCCTGCGAGAGGGCGAGGGTGGCTTCCCAGTCGGCGAGACCGGACAGCGGGGCCATCACCTTGCGCACCCGAGAGATCCGCCGTTCCGCATTGGTGAAGGTGCCGTCCTTTTCGAGAAAACTGGCTCCGGGCAGGAACACATGGGCGAACTTGGCCGTCTCGTTCAGGAAGATGTCCTGCACCACCAGGCATTCCAGCGCGGACATGGCGGCCTGGACATGCTGGGTGTTGGGGTCGGATTGGACGATATCCTCGCCCTGGCAGTAGAGCCCCTTGAAGCTCCCGTCGAGGGCGGCCTCGAACATGTTCGGAATGCGCAGACCGGGCTCCGGGTCGATCGCCACGCCCCAGGCGTCATCGAAGAGGGCGCGGGTCGCGGCGTCCGAAACATGCCGGTATCCGGGGAGTTCATGCGGGAAGGATCCCATGTCGCAGGAGCCCTGGACATTGTTCTGGCCCCGCAAGGGATTGACCCCGACGCCCAGCCGGCCGACGTTGCCGGTGGCCATCGCCAGGTTGGCGATGCCCATGACCATGGTCGAGCCTTGACTGTGCTCGGTCACGCCAAGGCCGTAGTAGATGGCCCCGTTGCCGGCCTTGGCGAACAGCCGGGCAGCCCCTCGCATCTCCTCGGCGGGGATTCCGGTCACCTCGGCCGATGCCTCGGGTGACTGCTCGGGCAGGGCCATGAAGTCTCGCCAAGCCTTGAAGGACGACTCTTCGCAGCGCTCGGCGATGAAGGCATCGTCGACCAGACCTTCCGTCACCACGACATGGGCCAAGGCATTGATGACCGAGACGTTGGTGCCCGGACGCAGCTTGAGGTGAAAGTCCGCTGCGACGTGGGGACTCTTGACCAGGTCGATGCGGCGCGGATCCACCACGATCAGCCGGGCGCCCTGACGCAAGCGGCGCTTGAGCCTGGATGCGAATACCGGGTGTCCATCGGTCGGGTTGGCGCCGATGACCATGACGACATCCGCCGCCATCACCGAGTCGAAGGTCTGGGTGCCTGCGGACTCCCCCAGGGTTTGCTTCAGGCCGTAACCGGTCGGCGAGTGACAGACCCGCGCGCAGGTGTCGACGTTGTTGTTGCCGAAGGCGGCCCGCACCAGCTTCTGAACCAGGTAGGTCTCCTCGTTGGTGCAGCGCGAGGAGGTGATGCCGCCGATGGCGCCACGCCCATAGCGCGCCTGGATGCGACGAAATTCCGACGCAGCATGTCCGATCGCCTCGTCCCAGCTCACGGGCTCCCAGGGATCCTCGATCCGGCGGCGAATCATCGGCGTGGTGATGCGATCGGCGTGGGTTGCATAAGCCCAGGCGAAACGGCCCTTGACACAGGCGTGACCGTCGTTGGCCCGACCCTCCTTCCAAGGCATCATGCGCACCACGTCGGTGCCCTTGACCTCGGCCTTGAAGCCGCAACCGACGCCACAGTAGGCACAGGTGGTGATCACGGAACGCTCCGCCTGACCGCGTTCGATCAGACTCTTCTCCATCAGGGTGGCGGTCGGACAGGCTTGCACGCAGGCCCCGCAGGAGACGCACTCCGAGTCCATGAAGGACTGATCCGCTCCGGCCATGACCCGGGATTCGAAGCCACGGCCGGAGATGGTGAGGGCATAGGTACCCTGGACCTCCTCGCAGGCGCGCACGCAGCGGCTGCAGAGGATGCACTTGGCGCCGTCGAAGACGAAATAAGGATTCGACACGTCCTGCGGCCGGGCGCTTTCCGCATCGAAATGGTTGGCCCCGTCCATGCCGTAGCGGACCTCTCGCAGGCCCACGACACCGGCCATATCCTGCAGCTCGCAATTGCCGTTGGCCGAGCAGGTCAGGCAATCGAGGGGGTGATCCGAGATATAGAGCTCCATGACCCCGCGACGCAGCTCGGCGAGGCGTGCGGACTCGGTGCGGACCACCAAACCGTCCTCCACCAGGCTGGTGCAGGAGGCGGGGTAACCGCGCCGTCCCTCGATCTCGACCAGACAGAGTCGACAGGATCCGAAGGCCTCCAGGCTGTCGGTCGCGCAGAGCTTGGGAATCGCGATGCCGATCTCCTGAGCGGCCCGCATGATCGAGGTCCCCTCGGGGACGCGGACCGCCAAACCGTCGATGGTCAGGGTCACGTTGCGCTCCCCGGTGCGTGCGGGGGTGCCGTAGTCGATGTCGCGAGGAAGGGACATGCAATTGCCTCCGGAGATCTTAAATGCGTCTGGAAGGAACCGTCTCGGTGCGCTCGCGCTCCGCAATCCCCGAGGTGTCGATTCCGAAGTCCGCCGGGAAATGTTGCAGGGCGGAGCGCACCGGATAGGGCGCCATCCCGCCGAGGGCACAGAGCGAGCCGTTCACCATGGTGTCGCAGAGCGAGTCAAGAAGAATCAAATTCTTCGACCGCTCCCGACCGGCGACGATCCGGTCGATGATCTCGACCCCGCGTTGCGAGCCGATGCGACAGGGCGTGCACTTGCCGCAGGATTCGATGGCGCAGAACTCCATCGCGTAGCGCGCCATCTTCGCCATGTCGACCCGGTCGTCGAACGCAACGATCCCGCCGTGACCGATCATCGCGTCGATCCGGCTGTAAGCCTCGTAGTCGAGCGGGACGTCGAACCGGGACTCGGGCAGATAGGCCCCCAGCGGCCCACCGACCTGCACCGCGCGGATCGGCCGACCGCTGGCGGATCCGCCGCCGTAGTCGTAGAGGAGCTCGTTCAGGGTCAGCCCGAAGGCCTTCTCGACCAGCCCGCCATGGCGGATATTGCCAGCCAACTGGAAGGGTAGGGTGCCCTGCGATCGACCGACGCCGTAGTCACGATAGAAGGCGCTGCCCTTGGCGAGGATGACGGGCACCGAGGCGAGGCTCATGACGTTGTTGATCACGGTGGGTTGGCCGAACAAACCGCTGATTGCGGGCAACGGCGGTTTGAAGCGCACCAGACCGCGCCGCCCCTCGAGGCTCTCCAGCATCGACGTCTCCTCGCCGCAGATATAGGCCCCGGCGCCGAGCCGAACCTCCAGATCGAAGGCCTGGCCCGTGCCCAGGATGTCCGGCCCCAGATAGCCCGCTTCCCGAGCCCGTTGGATCGCGCTCGCGAGGATGGCGAAGGCATGGGGGTATTCCGAGCGCGAATAGATGTAACCCTCCTGTGCACCGACCGCGCGTGCCGCGATGATCATGCCCTCGATCAGGCAGTAGGGGTCGCCCTCCATCAACATGCGATCGGAAAAGGTCCCCGAGTCACCCTCGTCGGCGTTGCAGACGACATACTTGGTGGCCGCGACGGCCTTGCCGACGGTGCTCCATTTGACGCCGGTGGGGAATCCGGCCCCGCCCCGCCCGCGCAGGCCCGAGTCGGTGACCTCTCGGATGAGCGCGTCGGGCGGCATCTCCAGGGCCCGTCTCAGGCCGACGAAACCGCCCTGCTCGCAATAGTCGGCGAGGTTCAAGGGTTCGCTCAGACCGACCCGGGCGAAGGTCAGCCGTTCCTGACCGGCGAGATACGGGATGTGGTCCGTCAGGCCGTGGCCGAGCCGATGGGAGTGTCCCGAGAGGAAGCCGGCCGCGAAGAGATCCGGAACGTCCTCCGCTCGGACGGGGCCGTAGGCAATCCGCCCCGCCCGGGTTTCCACCTCGACCATCGGCTCGAGCCAGTAGAGACCACGCGATCCGTTGCGCACCAACGTGACGGGCTCGCGACGCTGTTCGGCCTCGGCAAGGATCGCGCGCGCTACCTGCTCGGCGCCCACCGACAGCGCGCCGGAATCCGCCGGGACGAAGACCCGCGCGCTCATGCGGTCACCGTCTCGGCTCGCAGCTCCTCGACGAGCTTCTCGAACCGGATCGGGTCCATCCGTCCGTGGATCTCGCCATCCACCCGCACGGCCGGGGAGCAGGCGCAGTTGCCCAGGCAGTAGACCGGTTCCAGGGTCAGGGCACCGTCGGCGGTGGTCTCGTGGTATGCCAAACCGAGGTGATTGCGCGCGTGGGTCTCGATCGCCTCCGCGCCCATCGCCTGGCAGGACTCCGCTCGGCAGATCCAGACGAGATGGCGGCCGGGCGGGGCCCGGCGGAAGTCGTGATAGAAATCGAGCACGCCCTGAACCTCGGCGCGCGACACGTTGAGCGCCTGCGCGACCAGTGGCACGACCTCGGAGGGTATATGGCCGAGGTGACCCTGAACGGCATGAAGCACGGGAAGCATCGCGCCCGGAACGGACGCCGCAGCACGAATCACCTCCCGCACGGCGTCCGTATTGAAGGGTGTGGGATCATCCGGCGGTGCTGAAGCGTGGGGCATGATGGCGTCTCCTGAAGTTGGCCGTATCCGAAGGGCAGAGGGGCTCAGGACCGAGGCCCGCCGCTCGTCGGGACCTCGAAGTGCTGCTCGAAGGTGCGTCCGTGCGAGTCCTTGGCCTGCACGGTCAGGGTGCCGGCGTCGTTCGGGATGAAGGTGAAGTGAATGCTGGGGTCCTCGCTGATCGAGATGTTGGATTCGACGCTGAAGAGCAGCTCGCCCTCGTAGCTCGCCTCGATGGTCGTCACGAAATCCGCCGGGATATAGTGACGGGACACCTGATCGAACTGCAGCCCCGAGCTGTTTGGATGTTTGATCAGGATCTGGGCTGCGATTCGCTCGCCCGGGGAGACCTGCTCGGGCAGCAGGAGCTTCATCCTGCCGAGTTCCGATGCTGCGGCGCCGGGATCCTTCAGCGACGGCGCGGAGCAACCCCCGGATGCCTTGAGATAGTTCGCCGCCATGAACAGCTCGCCCCTGTTGGTCTCCGCAACGGCCCTGATCGTGGTGTAGCTGTCGACACGGACCCGCGTCGACAGCGTTGTCCAGGGACGTCCGCCCCGGAAGTGAAAGACCGCCGCGACCGGGGCCGGGTTGTTGTCGACGATCAAGGTCAGCGTCTCGATGAAGTGTTCCGGCGTCTGCTCGAGGACGGCCGTCATGTCCACCGGGACGACGGCCGCGTCCAGCGCGCGATAAGGCGTCTCCATGGCAATCAGACCCCCGGCCTCTTGAATGGGACGATCGCCGTACAGCGCCGAGCGGATCTCCGACCAACGCGCCGCATCCGAGGCATCGTCCCGGGGAGGATCGGACCCGATGCCCGCCGGGATGTCCGTCTGCGAATCCGCCGAGACTCGGGCGGGTGCCGACGCGGCACCGCACACCAAAGCCGCAACGCAAAGCAGGCGGATCCAGCCCGAGGCTCGAGATCCGAGGCGTTGTACCGATTCTGAAACAGATGCCATATCCTTCACTCATGGTTGAAACAGTCACCGATGTATCCCGTTGCCGCCGAATCCGACTTCTCGGACCCGCCGCGGCGAGCGACGACCGCCCGCGCGCCTCCACGAAAGCGCCAGTCATCCGCAATCCTTCCAAACGCGATGCCATCAATCCGCCGATACCTTTGGGGTTGTGCCTTGAGGTCTCAGGTCACTCCCATTCCAGCTCGACGAAAGCCGCCGTGACATTGCGGCCGTGGTAATGCTCGAACAGGAGCCAGCGGCGAGCCTCCTCGGGCGCGACCGTCGCCACCGCATCGGCGATGGTTCCGCGCCGACGGATCACCTCCCGCACGTCGGCAGCGACCTGCTCCAGATAGCGGCGTTGCGCGCCGAGTGCCTCGCGTCGGTCCGCCGGAATCGGACCGTGTCCGGGGACGACGCGCTCCGCATCCAGGGCGTCCAGGTCATCCATTAGGCGTAGCCAGCCGAGCAGACTGCCGTCGAGAGAGGGGATGCGCTCCACGAAGAGCAAATCGGACAGCCAGAGCGTCCCGGTGGCGGGGTCGAAGATACTGAGGTCGGTGTTGGTGTGTGCCGTCGGGTGTGCGCGCAACAACAGGCGCCGCTCCCCGAGATCCAGCTCCCGGCGATCCCCGACAAGCGTCTGGGGAACGACCAGGCGCGTTCCGTCGGCAAGATCGCCCAGGGACGCGCGTGCGCGTTCGAGGTCGTGCTCGCCCCGGCGCGCCAAGGCATCGGGAAGGTTGGCGTGGCCGATAAACTCGGGCGTGTCCGCCTCGAAGGCGGCAGCCCCGAGGGTGTGATCCGGATGCACATGGGTCAGGACGACATAGGCGATGGGTCGATCCGTGACCCGGCGGATCGCTTCGCGCAGGGCGAGGCCCTCCCGCAAGCTTCCGCCGGTGTCGATCACCGCCACCCGATCCCGCCCGACGATGAAGCCGATGTTGGCGATATGGCCGCTGTTGGCGGGAGAGGTCTCCTCCTGAGTACCCTCGCGAAGATAGATCCCGGGAGCGATCTCCGCGATGTGAAGTCCCGCGATGGATCCATCGGCGGCCATCGCGGCGGGACAGGGCAGGGAGAAGAGCAATGCGGCGAGCGCGGTCGGCAAAGAGACGCGGACGCCCGCCGCACACCGGTCGCTTGCGCTCGGAATTGTGCTTGTGAAGGCCCACATTTTGCATTCGCCTTGAGGGTCGTTGACCTGGGACAGAATCGGAAACAGCAAAGGATGGGCCAAGCCCATCCCGACCGCGATGGAGGCGTCGCCATGTCGTTGGGCCATTTGCTTGAAGGAAACCCCGTCGCTCGCGCGACACGCGCGAGCGGATTGGTCTTTGGGGTGTCGATCTGCCTGTGCCTTTCCCTCTGGTGCGCGAGTGGTCTCGCAGCCGCCGAGCCCGTACGGGTCGCCGTCCTCAAATACGGGACCGTCAGTTGGGCGCTCGAGGTCGTCAAGCGGCGGCACCTGGACGAGGCGAACGGGTTCGTGCTGGATGTAAAGGAGTTCGCCGGGACGCAGGCAACGCTCGTCGCCTTGCAGGGCGGCGAAGCCGACGTCGCCGTCACCGATTGGATCTGGGTCGCGCGCCAACGCGATCAGGGTCGGCCCTATACCTTCGTCCCCTATTCGACCGCCATCGGGTCCCTGATGGCGCCGCCGCAGAGCGAGATCCGCGCCCTGGCGGACCTGAACGGCAAGCGAGTCGGCGTCGCGGGCGGTCCGCTCGACAAGAACTGGTTGCTGCTGCGCGCCCTGTCGCTGAAGGAGACGGGTGTCGATCTGGAGTCCCGTGTCGAGCCCGTCTTCGGCGCGCCGCCGCTCCTCAACGAGCAGATCCGGCAAGGGCGCATCGATGCCGTCGTCAATCACTGGCCCTTCGCGGCTCGCCTGAGCGCCCTTGGCTATGTCACCGTCGAGGATGTTAGGGATGCGGGCAAGGCGTTGGGGATCGACGTGGAAGTCGCGATGATCGGCTATGTCTTCGACCAGCCTTGGGCCGAAACCCACCCGGACGCCATTCAAGGTTTCTTACGCGCAACCGAGCAGGCCAATACGCTTCTTAAGGAGTCCGATGCGGAATGGGAGCAGGTCCTGCCTTTGATGGCCGCGCCCGACGAGCCGACCTTCATCGCCCTGCGGGATGGCTACCGGGCCGGGATTCCGGATCGCCGCAGCGAGCAAGAGCGGGCCGGCGCCGCGCAGCTCTTCGAGATCCTCGGCCGAATCGGCGGCGAGCGACTGGTGGGTGGACTCCGAGAGATCCCCGAGGGAACCTTCTGGTCCGGCGTCGAGGACTGATCCGCGGGCATGACCAAGGTCAGCCCCGCGGCCCTGCGGTTCGGCTCGGCACTCTGTCTCCTTCTCGGGTGGCAGGTCGCCGCCTGGTGGTCCCAGAGCAGTCTGCTCCCCGGGCCCCTGCCGGTTCTGCAGCTGATCCTGCGGGAGACCATCGACGGGCAGTTGATCCATCACCTCGGCGCGACCCTGCGCCGGGTGATCTTGGCCTTCCTGATCGCGATGCTGATCGGAAGCCTCGTCGGCATCCTCATGGGTCGCTGGCGGACGATCGATCTGGTGCTCGATCCTTGGCTGATCCTGTTCCTGAACATCCCGGCGTTGGTGATCATTATCCTCGCCTACGTCTGGTTCGGTCTTGCCGAGGCGACCGCCATTTTCGCCATCGCCCTGAACAAGATCCCCAACGTCGTGGTCATCCTACGCGAGGGGGCACGCACCCTCGACCGAGATTACCTGGAGATGGCTCGGAGCTACGACCTGGGGCGGGCCAAGACACTGATCTATGTCGTTCTACCTCAGTTGCTGCCCTACTTCGCGGTGGCGGCCCGCTCCGGCCTGTCGCTCATCTGGAAGATCGTCCTGGTGGTCGAGCTGCTGGGGCGCAACGACGGCGTGGGGTTCGTGCTCCACGTGTATTTTCAGCTCTTCGACGTGACCGGGATCCTGGCCTACAGCCTCTCCTTCATCCTGGTGATGCTGGTGATCGAATATGCCTTGCTGCAGCCGCTCGAACGCAATGCGAATCGATGGCGCCGGTGAAGTGTCCGACCGGCGGTCGGTCCCGATGCCGTCGGAGGACGAGCCTCGAGCTCGACAGGGGACTTCCGACGAGATGCCGTCGCCCCCCGACGTCGGTGCGCCGGTGGTGGAAATTCGAATCGATCGCAAGAGCTTCGTCGATGCCGGCTCGGGGCGGGAGCGTCTGGTGCTGGACCGGGTCGAACTCTCGCTGCGCCGGGCCGAGCTCGTCGCCCTCATCGGTCCGTCGGGCTGCGGCAAGAGCACCCTCCTGCACATCGTCGCCGGGCTCGATCCGGATTTCTCGGGGCGTATCCATTGGCTGGCGACCGAGTATGGGCGGCGTCCGAGGCTCGGCTATGTCTTCCAGAACCCCCGCCTGCTGCCCTGGCTGACCCTGCGCGGCAACATCGCCCTGGTCCTGCATGCTCGGGCCCGGAAGGACGGTCGGATCGAGGAGCTGCTCGCGGCCACGGACTTGACGGAATCCGCCGACGTGCATGCGAACCGACTCTCGGTCGGCATGCAACGGCGCGCGGCCCTGGCCCGAGCTTTCGTCGTGGACCCGCTGCTGCTCCTGATGGACGAGCCGTTCGTCTCCCTGGATGCCCCGACCGCCGAGCAACTGCGCCATCTGCTCCTGGATGTCTGGGATATGCGCCGACCGACGGTGATCTTCGTCACCCACGACCTGCGCGAGGCGACCCTGCTGGCCGATCGAATTGTGTTCTTATCTCGCGACCCGGCTCGGGTGATCGGGGAGGTGCAGGTCGGAATCCCACGCGATTTGCGCCGTGACGAGGTCTTGGTCGGCGCCCGCCACGGCGAGCTGATGCGACTCTTCAAGGGATTCTACGGCGAGGATCGCGACGGGGTGGCGAATCCTCGGCATGCCGCCGGGTCGGAGTAATCGGCGTGTCGGCGCGACCGATATCCGCGTGGATCCATCCACCTATCCATTCACCTACGAGCGCGAGGTCGACGATGATGGCGACAACCGCAATTCGATCCGCGACGATCGGCGGTTTCTGGCTCCTCTGGGCCCTGCCGGTCTTGGCCGACACGACGATCGCCGTGTTGGATTTCGAGCTGAACGACTTGACGGGTCTGGACGGCGGCGCGCAGGAGCGTGAACGGACCGCGTCCGTGCGGCCCCTGCTGGAGCGCGCTCTCGCCGAGACCCGCCGGTATCGCCCGATCGCCATCGAGGCGGCCCGAGTCGAGGAGGCCAACGCGGGTTTCGGCTACCTCTTCGACCACCCCGAAGCCGCGGCGGAGCTGGGCCGAGCACAGGGGGCGGACTTCATCCTGGTGGGGCGTCTCCACAAGCCGAGCTTCCTGTTTGCCTATCTGATGGCAAACCTGATCGATGCCGGGACCGGGAAGGTCAGGGAGAACCTCATCGTGGAGATCAAGGGGCAAACCGTTTCGGTGACCGCTCGCGGGGCCGCCCGGCTTGCCGAACGGATCGACGCGGCACTTCGGCAAAGCGGGGCCGATCGATGACTGCGGAGGCTGCAGTTGAGCGCGGATGGGTCATCGAGGTCTTGATTGGTCGGAGCCGATCGTCCGGCACGATCCAGCGCTGACGCAGGAGAGCGAGCCTCTGTAATGATTCGGGTATCGCCACCACCATCGGGCAATATGCCTGAGCACACGCATGGGTGGTCGAGAGCTTGTGCATTGCCGGGTGCCTGGATTATGGTGACGAGGATCGCGGATGGATCGCTGCGTCACCGGCGAAGGTATCGAGTCGGGTCCTCGCCGATGATCACCCAGTTTCGTTATCGCGTCGGCGCTGAGAATGGCTGCGGTGTCCAGTGGCGCAGACGCCTCTGGAGCGGACGCGACAAATGCCTGCAGAGCATTACGTGCCGGCCGATCGAGATCATCGAATCAATATAACGAAGATCATCGAATCAATATAAGAAAAGCGTCCGGCGCTTCGCGCGGCTCGCACTGCCGCGCGGGCGGCGAATCGCTCGCCACCGGAGGAGGATCGGGATCATGGCAAACGCAATCCTGGAGTTCGGCGCGAACGAGCACGCCGCCTTCGTGCGATCGGCACTCGCCGGCGACGAGCGGATTCGCGCGTCGATGGACGACGTCACCATCGCCTCGTGGCAACGCTGCCATGTGCGCTATGGGCTCGATCCGGACAAGGCGCCGGAACCGGTCGTGGTGGCCCGCGGGGATCTGCTCGAACGTCAAGAACGGTCTCGGCGTCTCCTCGAGATCGCCCGTCACGAGATGACCAACCTCTATCAGCAGCTCGCGGGCTCCGGTCACGCGATCATGTTGACCGACAGCGACGGTATCCTGCTCAACTATATCGGAGACCCGCTCTTTACCGACACGGCGGCCAGGGTCGGTTTTCAGACGGGCGCCGTCTGGAACGAGGCCGTGCAGGGTACCAACGCGATGGGGACCTGTCTGGTCGAGCAGAAGCCCCTCGTGATTCACAAGTCGGCGCACTACTTCAAGCGCAACGCCTTGCTGACCTGCGCGGCGGCGCCGATTCTCGATCCCCACGGCAATGTCTTGGCGATCCTGGATGCCTCGAGCGAGGCACAGCTCGCCCAGCAACACACCATGGTGCTTCTGAACATGTCCGCGCAGATGATCGAGAACCGGGTGTTCTTCTGTGCGTTGAAGGATGCCTACGTGTTTCGGTGTCACAGCCGGGCCGAATTCATCGGCACACTCGGCGAAGGGCTCATCGCCTTCACGCCGGATGGCCTTATCCTGGCCGCCAATCGCAGCGCAATCTTCCAGATGGCGCTGGAAACCCCGCAGCAGTTGGTCGGGCAGCGTATCGACGAGCTCTTTACGATCGCGCTCCCGATGTTGCTCAAACGCGCTCATTCGCAGGGCCATCCGGCCTTCCCGATCCACGAAACCCAGTCGGAGCGGCGCTTTTTCGCCAAGGTGCAGCCGCCGGAGAATGTCTCTCCGCCAGCCCGCGCGCCGATGCCCAGACCCGCGGCCAATCCGACGGTGGCCGCCTGCACGGACCGCTATAGTCCGTTCGCCGCGCTCCACTTCGGCGACCCCAAGATGCGCCGGAACCTGGAGATTATCGAGAAGGTGCTGGATCGCGACATCCCCTGCATGCTCTTCGGCGAGACCGGTGTGGGGAAAGACGTATTCGCCCGGGCGATGCATCAGGCCAGCGCCCGGCGGGACAAGCCATTCGTCGCGCTCAATTGCGCGTCCTTGCCGGAGTCGCTGATCGAGAGCGAGCTTTTCGGTTACAAGGCAGGGGCTTTCACGGGGGCGAGCCGCGAAGGCAGCCGCGGCAAGATCGTTCAGGCCGACGGCGGCACGCTTTTTCTCGACGAGATCGGGGATATGCCGATCCACCTTCAAGCGCGCCTGTTGCGCGTCCTGGAGGATCGAACCGTCGTTCCGCTCGGCGGCGACAAGGCCATTCCGGTCTCGATTCAGCTCATCAGTGCAACACATCGGGACGTGCGTGCCCTGATCGCGGAAGGCAAGTTCCGGGAGGACCTCTACTATCGGATCCACGGAATCTCGCTGGTCATCCCGCCGCTGCGCGAGCGGGCCGACCGGCGCGAGCTGATCCTCAAAGTTGCCCAAGAGGAGGCCCGCTCGGACGTGCCGCTCGAGTGGGCGCCCGCAGCACTCGACCGCCTCGTGAATTACACCTGGCCCGGTAATCTTCGTCAGTTGCGCAACGTGCTGCGCGCGGTCACGGCCTTGTGCGAGGACAATCGCATCAGCCTACGGGACATTCCGGAAGAGCTGCGGTATGCGGCGCGCGTTCAGGAACCCTCTGAATTCGCTGCTTCGGCGACATTCAATGTACTGGATTTCGCCGAGCGAGACGCCCTCTTGCGGGCACTCGAGGGTACGCATTGGAACGTGAGTCTCGTCGCCAAGAACCTCAGGCTGAGTCGAAATACGCTTTACCGGCGGATGAAGCGCTATGGCATCAGCCCCGCGCGTTGACGCTCCGAGATGAAGTCGGCGAAGACGCCGAGGTTGGCTTGGGCCATCACGGGCTCCGGACATTACCTCAAGGAGTGTCTGGAGTTGCTGGAGAGCTACGAGGACGTGGACCTCTTTCTGAGCCGTGCCGCCGCGGAAGTGCTGTCGATGTACGGGTGCGACGTGCGGCGCCTGCGCGAGCGTATGACCTGCTTCCGCGACACCACCGCGAGCGCCGGCCCGGTCGGCCTATTCTACAAAGGACATTATGATCGCCTGGTGATCGCGCCGGCGACCTCCAACAGCGTTGCCAAGATGGTCTGGGGGATCTCGGATTCACTGGTCACGAACATCTATGCCCAGGCGGGAAAGTGCCGTATCCCCAGCATCGTCTTTGCCTGCGACACCGCGCCGGCGATGGAAACCGAGGCCCCCGGCGGGCAGGTCATGGTCTATCCGCGACGCATCGACCTGGAGAACGTCGAGCGGTTGCGGCACTTTGAGTATACCCGAGTCGTCGAGCGTTTCGAGGATCTGGTGACGGCCCTGCAGGAGTCGCCCGCGCCGGGGCCGTCTGCGTCGGTCGTTGCAGGGTAAGACCCGCCCGCATGTGCGAGCACATCCTCTTTCTCACCGGCCAGCTCGCCGAAAAGCCGCTGCTGCGCGTGCTCGAGCGGATGGATCTGCCCGGTCGTACCTGGTCCGTTCGGCAACTGGGAGTCAAGGTCGCTGCCCTGATGACGGTCGACATGATCCGCAGACGGCTCACCGATCCCGGCGGGGTCGACCGCATCATCATCCCGGGGCGCTGCCGAGGCGACCTGGATGAGCTCAGCCGCCATTTCGGCATACCGGTCGAGCGCGGACCCGAGGAGTTGAAGGATCTGCCCCGCTATTTCGGGCTCGAAGGCCCGGTGCCGGACCTCAGTCACTACGATGTGCGCATCTTCGCCGAGATCGTGGATGCGCCGTGTCGCTCGGTCGAGGGCATCCTCGAAGAGGCTGCCGCCATGCGCTCCGAGGGCGCGGATGTGATCGACCTCGGCTGCCTGCCGGACTCCCGGTTCCCCCACCTCGACGCGAGCGTTCGCGCTCTGAAGGATGCAGGGTATCGGGTCAGTGTCGACTCGATGCAGCCGGAGGAGCTCCTCGCGGGGGGGCGTGCCGGTGCGGATTTTCTGTTGAGCCTGGACGAGGAAAATCTCTGGATCGCCGCAGAGGTGACGTCGATCCCGGTCCTGGTGCCGCACCGCCCCGGAGATCTGGCGTCACTCGAGCGTGCGATGGCACGGATGGATGCCGAAGGACGGCCCTATATCGCCGACCCGATCCTGGACCCCATTCACTTCGGCTTTGCCGACTCCTTGGTGCGTTACCACCGCCTGCGCGAGACGCATCCGCAGGCATCCATCATGATGGGTGTCGGCAATCTCACCGAGTTGACCGAGGCGGATACGGCCGGCATCAATGCACTGCTGATGGGGCTGATCTCGGAGCTCGGCATCACCAACATCCTCACGACCCGGGTCAGCCCGCATTGCCGCAGCGCGATTCGGGAGGCCGACCTTGCCAGGCGCATCATGTCATGGGCGCGCCGAGAAGGCAGTCTACCCAAGCTCATCGACCCCGGCCTCACGGCGCTCCACGAACGCCGTCCCTTTCCCTACGACGCCGAGGAGATCCGTGAGCTGGCTGCGGCCGTGCGGGATCCGAACTTCCGCATCCAGGTCAGCGCTGAGGGGATCCACCTCTACAATCGCGACGGTCTCATGACCTTCGACGACCCCTTCGACTTCTATCTCCATCTGGGTGTGGAACAGGACGGCGGGCATGCCTTTTATCTCGGCGTCGAGTTGGCGCGCGCGCAGATCGCACTTCAACTCGGCAAGGGCTACGTCCAGGACCAGCCGTTGCGTTGGGGTTGCGTCCTTCCTCCTCCGGCGCCCATGTCGTCGGCCGGCACCGAGGCCGTCGGCCCCACCCGACAACCGAAGAGGACGCGCTCGTGATTCACGAAGTCATCGTCACCACCCTCGACCCCGGCGGCCGGGCCCACATCGCTCCGATGGGAATCCGGCATCGCGAGGGACGGATCCTCGTCGCCCCCTTCAGGCCCTCCAGCACCCTCGATAATGTGCTTCGAACCCGGTGCGCCGTCATCAACTATACCGATGACGTGCGCATCTTCGCCGGCTGCCTGACCGGCCGAACCGACTGGCCGCTGACACGATCCGAGCGGGTCGAGGTCCCGCGCCTCGCGGATGGCTTGGCCCACGTCGAGGTGGAGCTTGCCGAGGTCGAGGATGATCCTCTGCGCCCTCGGTTGTTCTGCCGACCACTGCACGAGGCCAACCATCTCCCTTTCCGGGGCTTCAATCGCGCCCGGGCGGCGATCTTGGAGTTGGCGATTCTGGTGAGCCGACTGGATCTGCTGCCGGCCGAGAAGATCGCACGCGAGATCGACTATCTGCAGATCGCCGTCGAGAAGACCGCCGGTCCGCGCGAGCAGGAGGCCTGGGCATGGCTGATGGAGCGGGTCGAGGCACACCGCGCGGGCGAGAGCTCGGGGCCATGATCCGAATGCTCGCAAGCGTCACCGACAGCGCCGAAGCCGAGATGGCAATCGGCGCCGGCGCCGGGATCATCGATCTGAAGAATCCAGCGCTCGGCGCCTTGGGCGCGCTTCCCCTCGAGCGTATCCGCGACATCCTGGCGCAGGTTGCCGGGCGTCGACCGGTGAGCGCGACCATCGGCGATCTGCCCCCCGATGCCCGGTTGACCGATAGGGCCATCCGAGCAACCGCGGCGACCGGCGTTGATTACGTCAAGGTGGGATTCTTCACTGACGCGCATGTCAGAGACTGTCTGCCGAGCATCGCCGCTGCGGCGTCGAGTTGTTCCATCGTGGCGGTTATGTTCGCCGATCGTGGACCCGACCCGACACGCCTGGCCGACTTCGCCGCGGCCGGCTGCGTCGGCATCATGCTGGACACGGCGGAAAAATCCGGCAAAGGTCTGCTCCACCACATGACGATCGCGGTGTTGCAGGACTTCGTCTCAGGCGCACGGGATCTCGGACTCCTGACCGGGCTGGCGGGATCGCTGCGGCTCGAAGATATTCCGCAATTGCGCACGCTGAGGCCCGATTATCTGGGATTCCGAGGTGCCCTCTGTCAGGCGGATCGGCGCGTCGCCGGATTGGATACGGAGCGACTGCGCGCCGTGCACGCGGCGGTGCAAGCAAACGAGGCGTGACAGACTGTTCCGAAAGTGGAGCAGGGAGCTGCGCGCCGCGCGCTTGGAGCCACACCGAAGAATCACGATCAGCCCGCCACCCGGTTGTGGCGGTCTCTCTAGTCTCCGGTGCAGCGTCCGGCAGATCGGATGCCTCGAACGGCGGATTGAGTCGATGATGGCAAGCCTCGTGCTTATCCGTCACGACCGAGCTTCCCGCTCGAAACACCCGTCAACCACCAGCGTCGTGACGAAGGAGAGCAAACCATGATCTATGCCAAGCCTGGCGAGGCCGATTCCAAGCTCAGCTTCAAGCCGCGTTACGGAAACTTCATCGGGGGCGAATGGGTCGCGCCCGTCGAGGGTCGGTATTTCGAGAACGTCTCGCCCGTCGATGGTCGAGCCTTCTGCGAGATCCCGCGATCGTCCGCTGCCGACATCGAGCTGGCCCTGGATGCGGCTCATCGTGCCAAAGACGCCTGGGGAAAAGCCTCCCCGGCCGAGCGCTCGAACGTTCTTCTCAAGATCGCCGACCGCATCGAGCAAAACCTGGAAATCATCGCGCTCGCGGAGGCTTGGGACAACGGCAAGCCCATCCGCGAGACGATGGCGGCGGATCTTCCGCTCGCCGTGGACCACTTCCGCTACTTTGCCGGTTGCATTCGCGCCCAAGAGGGGTCGATCTGCGAGATCGACCACGACACGGTCGCCTACCATTTCCACGAGCCTCTGGGTGTTGTCGGTCAGATCATCCCCTGGAATTTCCCCATCCTGATGGCCGTCTGGAAGCTGGCCCCCGCTCTGGCGGCCGGCAACTGCGTCGTGCTCAAACCGGCCGAACAGACCCCGGTCGGGATCCTGGTGGTGGCCGAGCTGATCCAGGATCTGTTGCCGCCGGGTGTGCTCAACATCGTCAACGGCTTCGGCGTCGAGGCCGGCAAACCGCTCGCGACCAACAAGCGCATCGCCAAGATCGCCTTCACCGGCGAGACCAGTACCGGCCGGCTGATCATGCAGTATGCGGCGGAGAACATCATCCCGGTTACGCTCGAGCTGGGCGGCAAGTCGCCGAACATCTTTTTCGCGGATATCATGGATCAGGAAGACGCCTTCTTCGACAAAACGCTCGAAGGGTTTGCGATGTTCGCCCTGAACCAGGGTGAGGTCTGCACCTGTCCCTCGCGGGTTCTGGTCCAGGAGTCCATTGCCGATGCGTTCATCGCCCGCGCGGTAGAACGAGTCAAGCAGGTCAAGCAAGGAAACCCGCTGGACACCGAGACCATGATCGGCGCCCAGGCGTCCTCCGAGCAGCTCGACAAAATCCTCGCCTATATCGACATCGGGCGCCAGGAAGGCGCCGAGTGTCTGGTGGGCGGGGAGCGCGCCGTCCTGGAGGGTGACCTCGCCGGGGGCTACTACGTCAAGCCGACCGTCTTCAAGGGTCACAACAAGATGCGCATCTTCCAGGAGGAGATCTTCGGCCCGGTGGTCTCGGTGACCACCTTCAAGGACGAGGCCGAGGCTCTGGCGATCGCCAACGACTCGCTGTATGGACTCGGGGCCGGCGTTTGGAGCCGCGACGGTCGTCGCGCCATCGTCATGGGGCGCGCCATCAAGGCCGGACGCGTCTGGACCAATTGCTATCACCTCTACCCGGCGCATGCCGCCTTCGGCGGCTACAAACAATCGGGCATCGGTCGCGAGAACCACAAGATGGCCCTCGAGCACTACCAGCAGACGAAGAACCTACTGGTCAGCTACAGCCCGCATGCCTTGGGCTTCTTCTGAGGATGGCGCCCGGGAGATGCGCGCCGCAAGGTGTGCGCTCCCGGTCGATGCGGTGGTCGGGCCGGCGGGCCCGCCACCACACCCCGAATTCCGGAGCGAGACACCATGAGCGACCCCAGCCCGCGCGTCGTGGCAACCGAGGCCGCGCTCGCGCTGATCGAGCGACTGAAGGCACAGCACGGTCCCTTGATGTTTCACCAGTCCGGCGGCTGCTGCGACGGCAGTGCGCCCATGTGCTGGCCTGCCGGTGAGCTGCGCACGGGCGGGAGCGACGTGAAACTCGGCGAGATCGGCGGCTGCCCCTTCTGGATGAGCGAGGCCCAATTCGACTACTGGCGGCACACCCAACTGATCATCGACGTGGTGCCCGGGCGTGGCGGCATGTTCTCGCTGGAGGGTCCCGAGGGTGTGCGCTTCTTGACCCGCTCGCGGTTGTTCACGGACGAAGAATCCGCCGCGCTCTCGCCCGTGGAGCGCGGTCGCGACTGATCTGCGCACACCGACTCTGTGCCGGTCGAGGTCCACATCCGACGACGACACTGGAGGATATTCATGAGCTGCGGGACCGCCCTCGACGACAAGTGCACCCCCGACCCTCGTCGGCTCCCCCTCGCCGTCGTGCTGGTCTGCATCGCTTTGGATGTGGCCGCACAGGATGACGAGGGTGATTCGGAAGGCGTCACGTCCCTGCCGACCCTGACCATTACCAGTGCCGTGCCCGATCGGCTCGAGGCCGTGCCGGGCTCTACCAACCTGATCGAGCGGGCACAAATCGAGGCCGAACGCCCCTTTTCGATCCGCGAGCTGCTGCAAGGGGTGCCGGGCGTGCATGTTGTCGGCGAGGATGCCTTTGGCTTGAACCTCAACATCGGTGTCCGCGGGCTCGACCCGCGGCGCACCGTACGCACCCTGCTTCTCGAAGACGGCATGCCGATCCAATTGGCGCCCTACAGCGATCCAAGCGCCCATTACAGCACCCCGCTGACACGCATCGAGCGTATCGAGGTGATGAAGGGCTCGGGCCAGATCGTCCATGGGCCTCAGACGGTTGGCGGTGTGATCAACTTCGTGACTCGACCCGTCCCGCGGGAATTCGTCGGCGAGGCCGACCTCTCGATCGGCAACAATCGCTTCAACCAGATCAGCGCCGGCGTCGGCAGCGGCGGCGACTGGGGCGGCTGGCTGGTGGAGGCGCTGCAGCGTCAGGGCGACGGTGTGCGCGAGAGCCACCGCCATCGGCTGCGCGACTTCTCCTTGAAGGCGGCCTTGGAGATCTCGAGCCGTCAGTCGGTGCTCGCCAAGGTCGGCTATTACGAAGAGGATTCCAAGATCGGCGAGGCCGGCTTGGACCAGGCCCGCTTCGACCGGGATCCGTTCGCCAACCCCTTCCCGGACGACAAGTTCGAATTGGAGCGCTGGGCGGCCCAACTGGTCCATCGCATCGAGCTTCGCGAGAACGCGCAGTTGTCGACGCAGATCTACTACCAGAAGGTCGACCGCGCCTCCTATCGGCAGCTCGATGCAATCGCGGAGGCCGGCGAGAACGAAACCCTGCGCAGCCGTGCTCCGGACACTGGACCTCGCAATCCGGCCTGCCGTCTCGACGGTGAAGGTATCGATTTTACGGTGCCGAACGGCTTCGAGATCTTCGCGCCCTTTTGCGGCAACCAGATGCGCCCCCGCGAGTATGAGTTCTACGGGATCGAGCCGCGCCTAGAGATGGTCCATCAGGCCTTCGGCATACCCGGCGAGCTCGTGGCCGGGTTGCGGCTGCATGAGGAGCGGATCAGCCGAAAGCGATTCAGCGGCACGACCCCGAGATCCCGCGAGGAGTCGGAAGGGACCTACTTCCGAGACCAGAACGATATCGATACCGATGCCTTTTCCGCCTATCTCCAGAACACGACCTTCCTAGGCGACTGGTCGATCACGCCGGGCCTGCGCCTGGAAGACTACTCGCTGAAGAACACGGCGGTCCTCTCCCGCACCGATCGTGAGATCAACAACGGCAAATCGGTGACCATCGACAACACCGAGTGGCTACCCGGATTGGGCGTGACCTATTTCGGCCTGCCGCAAACCACCCTCTTTGCTGGCATCCATCGCGGCATCGCCCCGCCGCGACCGGACGCTAACCTGAACCCAACCGACGACGCGCTTCAAC
The DNA here is from genome assembly GCF_003634315.1 of Thiocapsa rosea. NCBI lineage: Bacteria > Pseudomonadati > Pseudomonadota > Gammaproteobacteria > Chromatiales > Chromatiaceae > Thiocapsa > Thiocapsa rosea. Next base: position 5,152,372 of record NZ_RBXL01000001.1, on the reverse strand, counting down.
GCGTCGACCCCGAGCTCAGCACCAACTACGAGATCGGGGCGCGCAGCTCGGCGCTGACAGGCCTACAGTGGGAGGCGACCCTGTTTCAGACGGACTTCGACAACCAAATCGTCGAAGGCGAGGCCCTTGGCCTGGCCCAGACCTACGCGAATGCGGGCGAGACCCTGTTTCAGGGGCTCGAGGTCGCCGCCAGAGTCGATTTCGGGCAACTGAGGTCGGGCATCCACAATCCGTACGCAACGCTGAGCTACACCAATCTTTTCACGGCGAAGTTCGAGAACGACGCCGCCGGTGCCCGCGGCAACCGGCTGCCCTACGCCCCCCGACAGATGCTCTCGGTGGGCCTCGGCTTCGAGCACGCCGCAGGCTGGGACGCACGGATGGGGGTGACCTACATCGACGAGCAGTACACCGACGCCGCGAACTCCAGGGCGGCATCGGCCGACGGTCAGTCCGGTCTGATCCCGAGCTACACCACGCTCGACGCCGCAGTCAACTTCCGGCTTCCGCAGCACGGCGCGACCCTCTACCTCAGCGCCACCAATCTCACCGACGAGACTTACCTGGTCAGCCGCGTCAACGGTGCCTTCGCCGGCGCGTCGCGGCAGATCATCGCCGGGGTGAGCCTCATGTTCTGATCGCGTCCGGTCGGACACGCGCAATGCCGCCGGCTCAGTACAGGCCGACGGTTACGCGGGTGTGATCTGCGTGCGCCAGGAGACCAGGCAGTGCCTCCAGGTCCGTGCTCGACAGGAGATAGACGGGCACGCCGGCGGCTCGCGCATAGGCGGGAAGGCGTGTGTCGACCAGTCCCTGCAGGGCCAGGGTCTCCAGCGGCACCCGACCGCCGGGCAGGGGGGCGGATTTGATCAGGAGCAGGGCCTCGGCGCCGAGTCGGGCGCCGAGCCAGGCGGCAAGCGCATCCGAGGTCAGGTCCCAGTCGCGCGGCAGCGTCGGATCGGCCAGGGCCATGGCGACCGGCATCCACACCGGAGTCGTGCCGGAAGACGCTATGCCGAGCAGCGCCGCGGGTGTCGCTGCGGGTGCGAGACCGGGTTGCAGCGCGCAGAGCATCCGACCGTGCTGCTCCATGGCGAGGAGCGCCAAGTGGTGGGCCGTGGCATCGTCGAAGCCCCAGCGCACCTGGGCGGCACGCACCTGATCGGCGAAGGGTCCACCGCCCGGCACCAGGACCAGATCCGGGCGCCCGGACAGTGCGGCGAGCCAGGGTCGCAAGGGCTCCGACCCGGCCAGCAGGCTGCCGCCGAGCTTGGCTATCCACATGGGCCGATCCCGGCCGCGCCGAGCGGTCCGAAAGGCTCAGCTACCCACATGGTCCAACCGCAGTCGCTCCAGGAGGTCCAGCAGGGGCGCGGCCTTGTCGTAGGTCTCGCGGTACTCGGCTTCGGGGTCGGAGTCGGCGACGATGCCGCCACCGGCCCAAAGGCGCGTGACCCCGGCCGAGTGGACGAGGGTGCGGATGGCGATGTTGGTGTCCATGGTGCCGTCGTAGCCCAGATAGCCGATCGACCCGCAGTAGACGCCGCGACGCTGTGGCTCGAGCTCCTCGATGATCTCCATGGCGCGCAGCTTGGGCGCCCCGGTGATGGAGCCGCCGGGGAAACAGGCCCGCAACAGGTCCAGGGCGGTGCGACCCTTGGCCAGGCGACCGCGGACCGTGCTGACCAGGTGATGGACGCGTGCGTAGCTCTCGATCGCGAAGAGTGTCGGGACATGCACGCTGCCGATAGCGCAGACCTTGCCGAGGTCGTTGCGCAGGAGGTCGACGATCATCAGGTTCTCGGCGCGGTCCTTGACGCTGTTGCGCAGGGCCTGCGCGAGCATCCGGTCCTCGACGGGGTCGCCCCCGCGCGGCCGGGTCCCTTTGATGGGTTTGGTCTCCACCCGGTCCCCGCATACGCTCAGGAAGCGCTCGGGCGAGGAGCACAGGATGTGACAGTCGGGCGTCGCAAGATAGGCCCCGAAGGGAGCGGCATTCGCGATGCGTAGTCCCTTGTAGGCATGCCAGGGGTCGCCCTCCGCGGGGACGGCGAAACGCTGGGCAAGGTTGACCTGGTAGCAGTCGCCCTCGCGCAGGTAGTGTTTGATGCGGGCGACGGCCGTCAGATACTCCCCGTGGCCGAGGTTGGAGCGCACGCGATCAAGTACGCGAAAGGCGCTCGGCGCGCGCGTCGAGCGCCGTCCGGACAGGGCAGGGGCCAAGCGTGCGAGCCACTCGTCGAGGCACGCCTCGTCGTGCGCCACCAGCCGGGAGCGTCGCCTCGCATGATCCACGACCAGCGCCCAGTCATAAATCCCGACGGCCATGTCCGGGATACCCTCCGCGTCCTCCGCGAGGCTGGGGAGGCGTTCCAGACGACGGGCGAGATCATAGGCGAAGTAGCCGATCGCCCCCCCGCGGAACGGCATGCCCGGGATGCGGGGTCGACGCGCACCGAGGGTCTCGCCCAGAAGGGCGAAGGGGTCCGCCAGGGAGGCACGCATCCCGTGCGCATCGCGCAGCTCGGTCCTGAGTCCGCGGGTGACCAGCGTCGCGTTCGGCTCGGCGGTCAAGATGTCATAGCGCCCTTGCGTGCACGTCGGCCGCCCGCTATCGAGGAAGACGGGCCAGGCGCGGCTCGCCAAGGCCTCGAACAGGACGCTGCTGTCGGGGCGGTAGGGAACGTCGCGGATCAAGGGGGTGGTCATCGGGCGTCCATCTCCGCCGCCAGGAAGGCCACGGCGGCTGCAGGGGCACAATCGGCGACATCCGGGCTTGCGCTCTCGGTCGTGGTTTCGAGCAACCCGCGGAAATCGACGTAAGGGCGATTCAAGCGTTTCGCCAGCTTGCGCACGAGGAAACGCCCGACGCCGCACCCGACGATGGGGTCATCCTCGGCGAGGTCGCCTCGGGACAACAGGCATTCGCAGGTATCCGCCAGGATGCGCAGCTGCCGCTCCCCGAAATGAGCGGCGAGTCCGCGCCAGGTCGCCGGATCCGCTTGCGCGGCATCCAGTCCCAACATGCGGGCCAAACGCGCCGCACTGGCCTTCCGGCTCTTCTCGCGACCGTCCGCGCTGGGCAGGAGATCGGCATGCTCGGGCAGGTCTCCCGTGAGTCGGTAGACATCGGCGGTGGTGGCGAAATGCTCGGCCATCAACGGAATCCATTGCCCGCCGAATGGTGCGCGCCGCGCCAGGGCCATCAGGGGCGTGCGCGCGACGCCGCTGTAGATCAATTCGCCGTGGGCGAGGCGTTCGCTGTCGGAGTATCCGCGTGCGACGACGCGACCCTCCTTGATGGGGATCAGGTCGGTGGTCGTACTGCCGATATCGACGAGCAGCCCCGCCGGTCGACGCGCGGCCACCATGGATGCGCTCGCGAGCCAGTTGGCGGAGGCGACCCGGGAGGCCGCGCGCAGGGCGTCTTCGGGGTCGAGTAGCCCGTCCGTGCCGGCATAGACCTTGATGGTCTCCCCGGCCAAGCGACCTTGCATACAGGCGATCAAGGCCGCGACCCCCTCGGTGCGGCCGTCGAACAGGTCGGCCAGCTCGCCGGTCATGGTGATCGCGTGCCGCCTCGCGCGGATGGCAAGGCACTCCAGGACCCGGTCGATACCGGCCTCCAGGCGGTCCAGGCCTTGCCATAGCGGGCAGGGGATCAGCAACACCGCCTCCACTCTGCCCCGGGCATCGAGCTGAACGGCCTTCAGGTGTGCACCGCCCAGATCCCAGCCCAACCAACGCTCATGCGGCACCGGCATACTCCAAACAGACATCGACTGCGCGACCTGCACCGATTGCCTCTTCAGGGCGTCCGCCGACATAAAGCTCGAGCACCTGCCCCGCGGTGTTGAGGCCGAGGGATTCGCTCAATCCCGCATAGGAGCTGGTGAGACGTGGATTGATCTCGAGCACCGGCAGCCCGTCCTGCGTGATGACCAGATCCAGGCCGACATAGCCCCAGAGCCCGGGCAGCGCGGCAGCCACGTCCTCGGCCAAGCGGCGGAAACGGGGGTCTCCGGCCCCGAGGCCATTGACCACACACCCCAAGAGGACCAGCCGGTCATCCATGATCGCCACACGCTGTCGGTTGATGCTCAACAGCGTCGCTTCACCGGCCTTCGCGAGAAAGCTCAGGCTCGCGGACGTGCCGTGGATGAAGGGCTGCGCAACCTGATTGCGCCAATCCGCCAAGCTGTCCCAATCTCGGCATAGGCTGTCGCGGTCATGATAGAGTCGGATGCCTTCGCACCCGGCTCCGTCGTCCGGCTTGAGGACCCAGCGTCCCTTGATATCGGGAATGACCTCCCCGGGGCCGAACGTCGGGACCACGGCAATGCCTTGTGACTCGAGCAGCCGGGCCGTCCGCAGCTTGCTGGCGGCGATATTCACCGCCGCAGGCGAGCTGTTGAGCAGGCCCTTTCCCGCCGCGAGGATCGCTGCGCTGACCCGCTCGAGCGTGCGCCGATGCTCGGGTGCGACGGGCCAGACCGCGTCGGACTCGGCGAGTGCGGCGGCCCAGACGTCGGGAAACCGAGCCTGCGACCGCACGAATCGACAGTCGACCGGCATGGGGACGACGGGCAGACGAGCATCCCGGGTGACGAGACACTCGACATCGCCCAACATGCAGAGGTCGGCCAGCAGCGCCTGCAACATCATATCGCCTTCCCGCGCCAACGATGATGTAGGACACGCATCCAGCATACCTCCGCCGGTGACGTATTCGAAGACGAAGATCCGCATGGCGATCACGCGATGGAGTTGATTCCTGTCATCGACCTCAAGGCCGGTCTGGCGGTCGCCGCCAGGATGGGACATCGTCGAGACTACGCACCCTTGCGTTCACCGCTGTGCCGCTCTGCAGCGCCCGAGGACGTCGCCGAGGCGCTCCTCGGCCTTTACCCGTTTCGCACGCTGTACATTGCCGACCTCGACGCGATCGACGGGGAAGGCGGGCATGCTGCGGCGATTGCGCGCCTGCGTCGGAGGCATCCCGGAGTGACTCTTTGGGTCGACAACGGCTTGAACGTCCTGGACCGCCTCGAGCGCCTGGCTCGGCCTGTGGTCGGCAGTGAATCCCTCGTCGACCTTGCCCACTGGGAGGCACTGAGTACGCGACTCGCCTCGCCGATCCTGTCGCTCGACTTCCGCGGCGGTTGCTTGGTCGGTCCCGTCGGCCTCGATACCCGACCCGATCTCTGGCCGCGAGACGTCATTGTCATGACTCTGGATCGCGTCGGCAGCGGGAGCGGCCCTGACTTCGGGTTGCTCCGGGCGTTGCAGCGGATGCCGCCGGCGCATCGCGTCTATGCCGCCGGCGGTGTGCGTCACACGCGCGACCTGCTGCGCCTGCGCGACCTCGGGCTTGCCGGGGTCCTGCTCTCCACGGCCCTCCATCGGAGCCGGATCCCGCCATCCGTCATCGCCGATTTGAGCGCGTCCCGAGCCCCGTAGGCGGCCTGCGTTCGGATCAGCGTTCAAGCCCGGAGTCCCGGACAGGCAGCGGCTGAATCTGTCGTCTCAGCGGCGAGCTGCCGAGATCCTGCTGGAAATAGGTCAGGACGGGGTCGGGTCCGTGGCGCTGGAGATGCTCCAGAGTGGGGCCGCGATACCGGCACCAGGACTGCGGGGTTTCGTAGAGCTCGAGCTCGTCCAAACCCGGCAGGTAGTCGATGAGCTGCTCCCAGATATAGACACACAGAAGCTCGGTGCTGGAACGCCAGGCCAGCTCCGGCGCACAGTAGTTCAGTGTGTGATGGTCGAAGCGCTCGACGACGCGGCGCGAGACCACGCGTTTGAGGTATCCGTAGTCCACCACGCAGCCGGTGACCGGGTCGATCCGTCCGGTGACCTTCACATGGAGGCGGTAGCGGCCGCCGTGCAAATTGGAGCACTTGGCGGGATGATCCGTGATGAAGTGGGCGGCATCGAAGACCAGCTCTTTGGAGACGGTGACCTCCGGCGTGGTCTGCTCGAAACGCTCCAGGGCGCCGGGCATGGGTTGCAGCCGATCCCGCAATAGGTCGAGCAGGCAGCGAGCGTCCGCCAAGGTCGCGCTGCGCAGCAGTAAACCCTGCGGCTCGTCGGCCGCGTCCAGCTCCTGAAAGCCGATGCCGTGCCGGGTGAGCTCCACGGCGACCGCGCGCCCCTGATCCGCCCGCTGGAACGGCAGGAAGAGATAGCCTGCGTGCAACTCCCCGACATGCGCGAGGAAAACCGCCAAACTCGCCAGGAAATCCGGCGGTGCGATCGGACAGACACCGAGCGACCGGAAGTGCTCCACGTTGGCCTTCGGGGCCTTCAGGCCATTCAGCGCGACGACCCGATGGGTCGATCCGGCATAGACATAGTCCTGACGGAATCGAAAGCCATAGTCCTGCAGGGACGACAGGTCCCACAGCAAGAGCTCGAGCCGACGGATCTCGCCCGGTATCCACACGAAATCGGCATCCTCGCGGAGCAATCCCGCCCACCGCAGTCCGAGAAGGACCGCCCGCGCGGCCTCGGACGGGAATCCGCCGGGTGATGGATAGTCCCCGAGCCGATCCCGGTGAGTCAGGGCCGACCGGTCCACGAGGAGCTCGAGCGGCAGGTGACGGCGGATTGCCTGCTCCTGGAGCGTGAGCCCTAGAGGCTCCGGCGGATGCCGGGGGGACGACTGTGCCGGATCCGCACGAGAATCGGGAAGCGACATACAAGAGACTCCTCGGGGAGCGGGCGCGGGCGCGCCGGGTGGCGGACACCTGGGTCCTCGGGGGCCGGGCACCATCGGGTGCCGCGGCCCCGATGCATCACACGTGGGCTGCGAACGGGTGGGCTTCGCTCCCCTTGCGGGCCACGACGTCCTTCGCCGTGGGCTCGCCCGCCACCGCGCGCTGGATGGACTCCTTGGTGGCCTGGTAGTTGTAGTCCTGGATCTTGGTGTCGTCCTCGGCATCCCAGTGGATGAAGACGCCGACACAAATGAAGGTGTCGTCGGCCTCGCTCGCCGGGATCGTACCGTCTTCGACACAATCGGCAACGGCCATGGCGACACCGCGCTGGGCCGGACCGAACATCTGCACGGCCTGTTTGGCGCCCTTGATGGTCACCTTGTTGAACAGCACGGTGTTCGGCTTGACAGCCAAGTTGGGTGCGACGACCGCGAGCAGGCTGGTGAAGCCGTCCTTGTTGTTGACGAGGGCGTTGCAGAAGGCCGCTTCGGCCGCGGAGCCGCGCGGTCCCATGATGAGGTCGATATGCGCGACTTCGTTGCCTTCGCCGACCAGCGATTCACCGACCAGGGTCTTATTGATAACGGACATAGCAGGTTCTCCTTCGCTCTTCAGGGGCTCTCGATGGAAATTCCCGATGCCGGCAGAGCGGAACCGGGGTGACGGAAGCGGCGTTCGGTCGCCGTCTGAACGGACATCGAGCACAGGGGTTCCAGACGACGGATCAGCAGGCAGGCGACCGTGAGATCGGCGCAGGTGCCGGGGTTGATGCCGGCTTGCTTGAACTCCCGGTCCAGCCGCGACATGGTCTTGCGAAAAGCCTCGGGTCGACCCGCACGACACAGCGCGTCGGCAATGGGGGCGCTTCGCCGACGTACTTCGTCCGCGACCGCCGGGCCCAGCTTACGCACGACATGGGAATCGGGATAGCGCTGTAGGGTATCCATGTAGACGGCCGCGGCGGCCCAAGCCGGGTCGCCCCAGCGCCCTTCGCACTCGACCAGCAGCGGCACGGCCCGTTCGAAGAGATCGGCGTAACCGGTCACATACTGGCGGGCGATCAGGTCTTTTGAATCCGCGCAGGCCATGACCTCGAGGGGCGGGGCTGTCGCGGGACCCGCAACGTCGTGCAGCTCGGCGACCCCGAGGCCCGCCGGTGCCGCCAAGCGGATGGCGCGAAAGAGTCCGTCGGTGTCCCGAGCATCGGCGCGCCGCAAGGTGCGGCGGAGCCGTTCACGCAGACCCGAATCGCCGGGATCCAATGCCGCCTGGACCAGCGGTGCGCAAAGCAGGACAATGCCGAGATTGGTGTTGCAGCCAACCGCCTCCCGGGTGGCCGCGACCGCGCGGAATGCGCGCTCGCCCAAGCCAAGGCCCGGCTCGGTCAACGGGCCGGCGCTGACCTCGGCACTGCGCATGAAGTCGGTCAGGGTCATGCCGTGCCCGTCGGCGGCGCGATGGACGTTCCCGGGCTTGAGCGCAGCCAGCTCGAGCTCGCAGGCCTCGCGATAGGCCCGAGCGATGCGGCTGCGTCCGGGCATGGCGTGCGTCATGTTCGCCTTAAGACGGGCAGCCATCAGCCGGCGATCTCCATGAGCGGCGCGCATTCCTTCACCCGGCGCATGACATCCGCAACCAATGCCTCCGCGATCTCCATCCCGCAGACCTGCTGAAGCCCCTTCCAGGCCGGGATGCCGTTGACCTCGATGACCCGGGCGCGGCCGTCGGGATCGCGCAGGATATCGACACCGGCATAGTCCAACTCGAGGGTTTCCGCAGCCGCCTCCGCCAAGTCCTTCAGCTCCGGGTCGAGGACGGCGGGATGGCAGGTCGCGCCTTGGGCGACATTGGTGATCCAGCCTTGCGCCATACGGCACATGGCCGTCACGGCGCGACCGCCGATGACGAAGACGCGCCAATCGTGTGACTGAGCCGTGCCGGTCGGAATGTAGCGTTGCAGGTAATAGACGCCGTTGCAGGCAGGCGGATCGGGTAGGGTTGCGGAGCCGCCGCCAAGTCGCATCAGCCCCTCTCCCTGCGAGCCGAACAGGGGCTTGAGGACCAGCTCATGACCGGCTCCCGACTCCCGCGCGATCAGTCGGCGCGCCTCCGCCGGGTCCCGGATGACCCATGCCGGCGGGGTCGGGATCCCTGCCGCGCTCAGCAGGAAACTGGTCATCCCCTTGTCGACACTGCGTTCGATCGCGCGCGCATCGTTGTAGACACGGACGCCGAGGTGCCGCAACGCATGCAGGATGTCGAGGTAGAAGACGACCTCTTCGAGCGTCCCGCCCGGGATGCCCCGCACGAAAGCGGCCGCCGGCAGGGTCTCGAAACCCGGCAATCGAACGGCGCATGTCCCCTCGGCCAGATCGAAATGACACCTCTGCAGCGACACAAACCCGACCTCTCGGCCACGCCCCGCAAAGGCCCGTCGCAGACGCTCCCCATGCCAGCCGGGATCGTCCGTAAAGACGGCGATGCGAGCGTCGTCCAAGGGACAGTGCACGACATCCCGATGGGGCAGGCGCAGCGCGCTCATGGAGCCAGCCCGAAGGATGCGGCCAAGAGGTTCGCGTCGATCCCGCCTGCGGCAAAGGTCCGACCGCTGTCCAAGGCGGTGACCAGAATGCGTGCAGGGCTGAACAAGAGAGGATCGATCTTGAAGAAGTCGTGACCGTAGGCGGCGAAGATCTCGGCAAAGGGTCGCCCGTAGTCGCGCGAGGCGCTGCTCGGAAGCCGCATCGCCAAGTCCTCTGCCGCATCGTCCGCGCCGGTGACGAAGAGATGGACCTGCCCCGCGAAGAGGATGGCGTCATTGGTCCGGCCCATGGCGGTCACGAAGTCCGGCGCGGGCGGTGGCAAAGGGGCGCTGCCCATCCCGTCTCGGATGGCTGCGAGATCGAAACCGAGCGCATGGGCCTTGTGCAGTGCGACCTCGAGGACGCGGGCCACGATCTGGACGGTCCCGGCCAGGGTTCGGGTGGGCGTGAGGATCAACGTCAGACCGGACGGCTCGATGCCGCAGTCGCGCGCGATCTTCTCGACCAAGGGTTCGGGCGGGATGCGGTCGACCTCCAGCACCAGGCTGGTCTGCTCGGCGCGATCCCGATACCCGAGCTCCGCGAACAAGGGTTCCTTGAGGGCTAGCGACCGACCGGGTCCGGACCCCAGGGCATGGAAGCTGCCCTTGCCCTCGCCGTGGCTCAGGCTCCAGCCCGCATATTGCGAGCCGAGGCATGCCAGCACGGGGTTGGTCGTGATCACCTCCACGCCGATCGCCCAACCGCCCGGCGCCCCGCCGGTGCGCAGCCCGACCTGTCCCAAGCCGCCGAGACAAATCTCGGCGATGCGGCGTCCGGCCTCCAGCCCGCCCGCGGCGGAGGTGCCGGCATCGATCAACCGGCAACCGTTGTCGAGTCGATGCACAAGGAGTCGCAAGCGATCGGCGTCCGCGACGAGGTCGTCGACAAGGGGCGCACTCAGCCTGTTGATGCTGGGTTGGTCCGGGTTCATGTCGCAAGCTCGCTCCCTGTGTCGGCCTCTTGCGTGTTACCGATGCGGGCCAGGATGTCGCATGAACGCAGGGACAGTTGGACCTCGACCTCCGCGTCGCTCGGGCCGGAGGCCATGACGGTGCAGAGCGGGGCGCCTCGGTCCACCTGGCTGCCGGCGACCGGACGGTCCCGGCACCAGTCCGGCCAGCAGAGCCCTGAAGGTATCCGAAGGTCATGGGGCGCGTAGATGACCTGTTGCCCGCTCACGTCGATGCCGGAGCCAGGCGCCACGTCGGGGAGCGTTCCCAGGCAGGCGCGAATATGGTGTCCGATCCAGCCCCCCTCGCATGACCCTTCGTAGAGCGCGAGGGTCGCGGAAGGGCGCGGGTTGAGCTCGAGGAGAAAGGGCCGTCCGTCATGCAGAATAAAATCCAGGTTGTTCACCCCGCGCAGCCCGAGGGCGCCGACCAGCGTCGCGGCGGCACGTTCGATCGATGACCGCGCGGCCTCGTCCGGGGCGGTTTGGGTGATCGCGCCGCCATAGAGGAAGGGCAGGTCCGGATCGCTGCTTTCCACCAGCAGGCGGTTGTAACCGATAACCGCCAGGATCTCGCCGTCGGCGATGAAGAGGAGCGACATCAGGCGACCCGCGAGGAAGCGTTGGAAGTAGTGCGGATCCCCCGGAGGTCGGTCTCCGACGCGCCAGGGACGCACCCCGAGACCGCCACAGCCGCCTGGCATCTTGATCAACCAGGGCATCGGGTCGTCCGCGTCAGGCGGATCCCAACGAGACTCCGGGTAGTCGACCTCCAAATCGTCAAGTAGCGCGAAGAAGGCTTTCGGCGTACCCACTAGCGCCAGGACCTCCGGGTCGTTTCCGAACAGCCGCAGTGTTCCGGTCAGTCCGGACAACACCGAAGGCGATGCCTCCAGGCCGGCCCCGAAAACGATCCCGGCGCCCTGATCCAGCAAGGGCAGACGCGCGATCTCGGCCGTCAAGTGCTCGGGGTCCAGGCCCTGACCGAGCATCCCGATCCGGATGCAGGGTGCAAGCGCTCGGGTATCCTCGTCACAGAAGGCATCCAGCACCCGCACACCATAGCCGCCGCGCACCGCCGATTCGGCCAGCGCGCGGGCGCTGTTGGCGATCAACACGAGCTCCGTGGGCTCAGCCCGCATGTCGGCGCGCCGCCTCGAAGGCCTCGTCGAGACCGAGGTACTGGGGTGAGCCGGAGTCGTGCATCCGTCGGAGCAGACCTTGCTGAACCTTGTATTTGATGTTGCCGACCGCGAGTGCGCCGATGCCGACCGCGCCCCCGGGGGAGGCCGCCAGCACAACGGCCTCGTCATTCACCCCGACGCCCTCGATGCCCGCGGGGGGGACTGCGTTGACATCGCAGGCGACCTTCAAGCGCCCGGCCGCCGAGATGTGCGGCTTGCCGAGCACCTGCACGCCGGCCGCTGCGGCATTGAAGATCACGTTGGCCTGCGTCATCAGATCCATCAGGTGTTCATCGTTGCTGCCATCGGCGGCGAACAAGGTCACGCCGTAGCGCTCCTCACAAGTCTGGACCGCAGCCTCGGCTCGCGCCAAGCCCTGGTGGCTGACAATCAGTGCGTCGGCGCCGGCGCGTGCGGCCAGGATCGCTGCCGCGGAGCCGACCGGCCCGGTGCCGCCGAAGACCAGGATACGTCGCCCGCTCAGTCCGCCCGGCGGGTCTCGGAGCAGCTGTGCCTCGACACTTGCGACCATGGCTGCGGCGGTCGTAAAGGCGCCGCTGGGGTCGGCGAAGACCGAGACCTCGAACGGCGGCACCATGGCCGCGCGCGCCGCCGTGAGCATGTCCATCGCCAGATGGATATCGCGTCCGCCCAGAAAGATGCCGGTACGCGCAACGCCCTTGGGTCCGCGCGAGAAGATGGCGTCCTGGACCAATGCGGAGACATCGTCCAGGGTCACCCCTGTGTAAGGGATACAGGCGTCCCAGCCGGCATCGTAGGCCATGTTGACGTCGAAAGGGCTGAGGTTACGGGCCGGCGTGAACATGTGTAAGAGATAGGGTTTATCCATCGGTTGCTCCGACCTTTTCGGTCCGCCGTCGGGTCATCATCTGTGGGTGCGCCTCAATTGCAGGGGTGTATGCACCGGATTCAGAGCGGCACCCAGGTTGCGTCCGGTGACGATCCGGAAACGCAGTGGAGCCAGCTCGCCGAAGTGCTGATTCAATCCCTGCTCCAACCATCGGGCTTGATACTCGTCCGGCGCCAGGATGAAGCCGGTAGGCCCCCATGAACTCTGGCCGATCCCGGCGAAGCCTTTGGCGGCAGCCCATTGCAGCGCCGCCGCGACCCGAGGCGACGCGAAGCGACCGCCTTGGGCCGGCGCAAAGTGTTCGCCGATTACTCGCTGGATTTCCCCGATGCCTTCGGCGACGGGATCCAGGTGTCGCTCGATCAGGCCCGGTACGACCTGCATCAAAAGGACTCGACACAGACGCCCAGCCGCATCGTCGGGGAACAGCGGGAGTGCCTTGAAGGCGCGGACCTCCCGGTCGCCGTGCAAGCCTTGACCGCGTTGATCCAGCACCAACAGGATTCTCCAATCCTCCGGGAACGGGAGACGCAGAGCCACGGGGGGAACCTCCCCTCGCTCGGCGCGGCCGCAGTCGACGATGAACCCGCCCTTTTCGAATGCACCGATCCCGATTCCGGAACGTTGGCCGCGGCCGAGCGTTCGTGCAAGAACCCTACAATCCGTGCCCTCCGCGTGGATCTCGGGATAGAGTCGCTCCAATGCGGTTCCTACGGCCAACGCGATCTGGGTGCCGGATCCCATTCCGGTGTGCTGCGGGGTGATTTCCTCGATGTCGATCCGGACACCGCCGCTGAAGCCTCGCGCCTGTATGAGCGCTGTTGCGAACGCGATGGCGCGATCGGCGCCCGGACCATCGGCGCTGATGCCTTCCCCACGTTGCGCACGCAGGCGAGTTGCGAAACCATCGATCGTCAGTCCGAGACTACCGAAGCGCCGGCCCAGCCCTCCGTTCAGATCCAGGAATCCGAGGTGAAGTCGGGCCGGCGCCTCCACGTCGATGGCGTCGAATCGGCGGTTGGGCATGTGGCGTCGCGACTCCTGTAGATTCCAATGTTAAGGAGGCTGAAAGCAAATTCCATACCTATCCCGCTTGATTTGACACTCGCTCGGCGGGGCCTGCGCTTCTTCGGGCCACTGCCCGCCGCATGCGGAGCGTGGCGCACCCGGTCTCGATCTGGTCTTGGTTATGGTGTCCCGCCCTTGACTCACTGTGTCACGACCGCGGTGCCACATCGGCTGCATCGCGGATTCGAGAAGACGCGGCGGTCCGTGTCGTCATTGCCTGCCCGCTGCGGGAGGAATGGCTCAAGGGGTGACGTCGCTGGCGGCCCCGCAGGTTTCGGTCATCTGGCGTGATTGGTGCTATGACCCGTAGCGGGTCGACCGGTTGCCCGCTCGACCGCCTTGCAGTTGGTCTTGCCGACAATTCGGATCGGATTTGTTATTCACGACCCCGATGCGACCGTGGATTTGGTCGGCTCGACTACCCGGCCCGCGCAGGGCATCGAACCTTCAGCGCAGAGAACACCATGTGGAATGCCGAACCGGCCGGTCGCCGCGATAACCTGACGTGCCCTTTCTGCGGTCTGGCCTGCGACAATCTGCGAGGCGCCGGCGACGGTCATCTTGTCGAGCCGACCGGATGCCGTTCGGCCGATGATGCCTTCTCGAGTATCGCGCATCTGCCCCCATCGACACCCGCGATTCGGGGCCGACCGGTACCCCTCGTCGAGGCACTCCAGCATGCGGCCGGGCTGGTTCATGCGGCCCATGCTCCGCTGTTCGCAGGGTTGGTGACGGATGTGAACGGCATGCGGGCCGTATTGGACCTCGCCGATCGTTGCGGTGCCGTGCTGGATCACCACAACGGCGATGCGCTCTTCCGCAACCTCCTCGTCCTCCAGGACGGCGGTTGGATGACGACCACCCTGACCGAGGCGAGAAACCGTGCCGATCTCATCCTGATGGTCGGCAACCAGTGCCTCCGAGAGTTTCCGCGTCTCATCGAACGGGTGCTGGTCCCGACTGAAGCCTTGTTCTCGTCCCCGGAGGACCGGCGTCTCGTATGGCTCGCCCCCCCGGACGCGTCGCCGGTTCCGACAGCACTTCAAGCACTGCAACCCATCCGAATCCCGGTCGCGCTCGAGGATTTGGCGGGCGTTGCGGGCATTCTGCGAGGCATGCTCTCGGGCCGCCCGGTGCGTAGCGATGCTGTTTCCGGGATCCCGGGCGGTTCGCTGGTGGATCTGGCTGAGCGACTGCGCGTCGCTCGTTATGCCTTGGTCATCTGGGCGGCCGCGGAGCTCGATTTTCCCCATGCCGAGTTGACGGTCCAGGCGCTGGTCGAGCTAGTTCGGGATCTGAACGAAACCACCCGCGCCGCCGCGTTGCCCTTGTCCGGGACGCTCGGAGATCTGACGGCCAGCCAGGTCTGCACCTGGCAGATCGGCTATCCCTTGCGGGTAGGCCTGCAACAGGGTCGTGCGACCTACGATCCCATGCTCAACCGATATCAGGATCTGATCGCCCGCGACGAGTGCGACCTGCTGGTGTGGGTTGCTGCGCTCCCGACGCCGTCTGGACCTCCCCCGAGCGTTCGACCCACCATCCTGTTGGGCTACCCGGGGATGAGTCTGGACTGGACGCCGGAAGTTTCCATCCCGGTGGGCCTGCCCGGTATCGACCATCCCGGACATTGGTATCGCACGGATGCGTCTTGCCCGCTGCCTCTGGGACGAATGCGGGACCTGGGCCTGCCGTCGGTGGCCGAGGTCATCGCAGGTTTGAAGGAGCGGCTGCCGTGCTGACCAAGCTCGCCGGCGGCCGCCTGTTCGATCCGGCAAACGGGGTCGACGGCGAGGTCCGCGATCTCTACATCCGCGACGGCCGCATCCTGTCCGAGGCGCCATCGGGGGAAGTCCCGCAGCGGACCTACGCGCTCGACGGAAAACTCGTCATGGCCGGCGCCATCGACCTTCACACCCATATCGGCGGGGGGAAGGTCAACATCGCCCGTACCATGTTGCCGGAGGATCAGCGGGCCCATGTGCGTCCACGCACGGCCCTGACCCGCTCGGGCGGCGGGCATGCCGCGCCCGCGAGCCTGGCCGCGGGCTATCGCTATTCCGAGATGGGCTACACCACCTGCTTCGAGCCGGCGGTGCTGCCCATCAATGCGCGGCAGGCCCATATGGAGATGGCCGACACCCCGATGCTCGATACCGGCGGATACGCCTTGCTCGGCAATGACGATCTGCTGCTGCAACTCATGAGCGAGGGCGCGAGCCAGGAGACGATCAACGACTATGTCGCTTGGACCCTGCGGGCGACTCAATGTATCGGAATCAAGGTCGTCAATCCGGGCGGTATCAGTGCTTTCAAGTTCAACGCCCGGTCGCTGGACGTCGACGAGCGGCACCCGCACTACCCACTGCGTCCTCGCGACATTCTGCGCACCTTGAGCCGGGCGATCGCGGAGCTCGGGGTTCCGCATCCGCTCCATGTGCATGCGAGCAACCTCGGGGTGCCCGGAAACTACAGCGCCACCTTGGCCACCATGGACGCGGCGGAAGGTTTGCCGATCCACTTAACCCATATCCAATTCCACAGCTACGGGACGCAGGGCGATCTCCATTTTTCCTCGGCTGCCGCCGAGATCGCCGAAGCTGTGAATCGGCGCCGCAACGTCAGCATCGACGTGGGTCAGGTCATGTTCGGCCAGACCGTGACCATCTCGGGCGATACGATGCACCAGCATGCCAATCATCGCCATGCCCATCCCGGCAAGTGGACCTGCATGGACATCGAGTGCGAGGCGGGCTGCGGGGTCGTGCCCTTCCGTTATCGCGACAAGAACTTCGTCAATGCACTCCAATGGGCGATCGGCCTCGAGCTCTTCCTCATGGTGGACGACCCCTGGCGGGTCTTCCTCACGACCGACCACCCCAACGGCGCCCCCTTTACCAGCTACCCCAGGCTGATTCGCCTCCTGATGGATCGGGGCTTCCGCAACGAGCAGCTCGCCCGGATCCACCCGGAGGCCGCTGCCATGAGCTGTCTGGGATCCCTGCAACGGGAGTACAGTCTCGACGAAATCGCCATCATGACCCGGGCCGGTCCTGCCCGCCTCCTCGGACTGACCGACCGGGGACATCTGGGCGGCGGCGCACGTGCCGACATCACGGTCTATCATCCGCTGGCGGACCCCGAGCAGACCTTCGCGCGGCCCATGCTGGTCTTCAAGGCTGGTGAGGTCGTGGTGGAGGAGGGGGCCATCGTCCGTGTGGTGCGAGGGGCGACCCAGGTCGTGCGCCCCGAGTACGACCGGGCTATCGAACAGCGCGTCTCGGACTGGTTCGACCGCTATCACACGATGAGCTTCGACAACTTCGCCATCTCCGACGACGAGATGGCGGAAGGTATCGGCAGCCCGATCGAGGTCCATGCCTGCCGGCCGCGAGGTGGCGTATGAGGCTCAACGGCATCCCGATCGACGACACCTTCGCCGAGGCATTCGGGATGACGGCCACGCGCCTGATCATCACCGCGCTGAACCCCCATTGGGCACGTGTGGCGGGTGAGACCATGACCGGCTTTGCGACCTCGGTCATCGGCTGCGGGGTCGAGGCCGGGATCGAGTCCGAGATCCCCCAAGCAGAGACGCCGGACGGCCGCCCGGGGATCAGCGTGCTGCTGTTCGCCATGTCGGGGTCGGACCTGGCCAAGCAGGTCGAGCGGCGTGTCGGGCAGTGCGTCCTCACCTGCCCGACTACAGCTGTGTTCTCGGGCATGGCGAGCGAAAAGCCGGTCCCGCTCGGCAAGAGCTTGCGTTTCTTCGGCGATGGTCATCAGATTTCCAAACAGATCGGAGGTCGGCGTTTCTGGCGCGTCCCGGTCATGGACGGCGAGTTCCTCTGCGAAGAGATGACCGCGCGGACCAGCGCCGTCGGCGGCGGCAACTTCCTGGTGTTGGCGCGCACGCTACCCGGGGCGCTGGCGGCCTGCGAGCGGGCGGTCGAGGCGATCCGACGGCTGCCCGACGTCCTCTTGCCTTTCCCCGGCGGTATTGCCCGCTCCGGCTCCAAGGTCGGCTCCAAGTACAAGGCACTGATGGCCTCCACGAACGATGCCTATTGCCCGACCCTGCGTGGACTGGTGCGATCCCGACTCGAAGCCGAGACCGGCGCCGTGCTCGAAATCGTCATCAACGGGCTGACCGAGGCGGACGTGCGCGAGGCCACACGCGTCGGCGTGCGTGCCGTCTGCGACCTCGGGCCGGACGCCGGGGTGCTGCGCATCTCGGCCGGTAACTATGGCGGCAAGCTGGGTCCGTTTCATTTTCACCTGCGGGAGATCCTCACATGAGCCCGCTGACGCTGACCCTGCGGGAGGCGCCGCGCCAGCGCATCGAGATGTCGGCCTTCACGCCCGGTCGGCTTGCCGAGTCGTCCGCGGAGGCGATCCGACGTCTGCCGCTCTGGGTCGGGAATCGACAGGTCCCGACCGGTGATCTCTTTACTGTCGACGAGGGCACGCGCGAGGATCTCGTGATCCGTTCCGACAGCGATCGCCTGGACGGCATCGGAGCGGGATCGACCCGAGGGACCATTCGAGTCGAGGGCCGCGCCGGGGCCTATCTGGGGCGGGATCTGCGGGGCGGGAGCATCCGGGTGAGCGGAGATGTCGGCATCTTCGCCGGCACCGGGATGACCGGCGGGACACTGCACATCGGGGGGAACGCCGGGGACTTTCTCGGCGCCGCCATCCCCGGCGAGCGTCGGGGGCTGCGCGGGGGACGGATCGAGGTTTACGGCAACGCCGGCGATCGCGTCGGAGACCATCAGCGGCGCGGTCTGATCCTGATCGCCGGGGATGCCGGCGACTATTGCGCATCCCGGATGACCGCGGGCACCATCCTCGTCCTGGGTCGGACCGGCGCACAGACCGGGTTCGCGATGCGTCGCGGCACGATCCTCCTGACCGCGCAGCCGCGCCTACCGCCGACCTTCAACCACAACGGCCCCCATGCGCTCGGGTTCCTGAGACTCTTCGCCGACGCGTTGGCCACCCGCGACGGTCCCTTCTCCCGATTGGATGCCCGCGGCATCACTGTCGACCGCTGGCTCGGCGACCTCGCCAACGGCGGGCAGGGAGAAGTCCTGGTGTGGGCGCCTTGAGCATCCGGCGGATGCGGGATCATCGTCCCCCCGCCTCGCCGATCGGCGCCGCGAAGGCATCCAGGACCAGGGTCCGGTACTCGCCCGTCAATGATTCGAGGAAGGCGACCAGATCGGACCGTGCCTCGGGCGTCAGCCCGAGGGGGCGGAGACGTGGATCCTGCAGCGGATTGGGCTCGCCGCCCCGGTCATAGAAATCCACCACCTCGGCCAAGGTGCGCAGCGAGCCGTCGTGCATATAGGGCGCCGTGAGGGTGACATTGCGTAGGCTCGGTGTGCGGAATCGCCAGCGGTCGGCAGGATCGCCGGTGATGTGATAGCGCCCGAGATCGTGACTTCGGCCCGGCCGCGACACCGAGGCCAGGGCCGCCGGCGACAGGGTTCCGAAGACGCCGGGGGCCAGGGTCACCGGACGGGGCGCCGAGGCATGCGTCGGCGCCATGTCACGGGCATACCCCGTCCCCGTGTTGTGCAGACCGTCATCGGTGAAGAGTGCATGATCCTCGCCGACGATATGACAGGCGTGGCAGCCGGCGTCGCCCGTAAAAAGGGCGAAGCCACGCTGTGCGCTCTTGCTCAGGGCGTCCGCGTCGCCGCCGAAATACCAGCGATCGAAGGGCGAATCGGCGGAGACCAAGGTCCGTTGGTAACTCGCGAGCGCCATGCCGACACCGTCCATGGTGGCCGGACGGCCATCCAAGGCGAGCTCGAAGAGCCCTGCATAGTCGGGAAGGTCGCGCAGGCGCGCGAGGACGTGACCGATCGATGGATTCGCCATCTCCAGCGGGTTGATCATGGGCTGCCAGGCCTGGTGCTCCAGGGTGCGCTCGCGCCCGTCGTGGAAGAGGACGCGCCGATAGGCGACGTTGTAGAGCGTGGGGGTATTGCGGCCGACGTCGCGTCCCTCGAGACCCACCGCGGTTGCCAGCTCGTTGCTCGTGAATCCCTGCTCCGGGATATGGCAGATGGCGCAGGATTGGGTCCCGTTCAGCGAGAGCCGGCGGTCGAAGAAGAGCTTGCGGCCCAATGCGATCTTCTGCGCGGTGAGTGGGTTGTCGGCCGGCTCGGGCACGGGGGGCAGGCCCAATGGAGGGGTTCGGACCCGTGCCGAGAGATCCGCCTCCACGCCGACCCGCGCCGCGAGTGCGCGCGAGCGGGTTTGGTAATCGGGCCGTTCGTAGCCGGTCCGGTCATCGCCGGGGCCATCGACGACTGCGATGGCCCCGGGCGCGCAGAGGAGAGCGGCCGCGAGCACGGCTGATCGGCAGATCGATGGCCGGGGGTTCCGAGTCCTTCCCATCACGCTAGCCCCTGAAACCGGATCCGAAAAGGCGTCGATGGGGCACGGAACAACAACGGGTCGAAGGCATTTTTTGGTTCACTCTGCCCGCAAGTAGTGAGTCGGATTCCAACCCTTGAGAACCTTGGCGCTCAAGTGGAGCCTTTGAGCTTTTTCAAGGCGTTCTGCGATGGCCCGATGCGCCCGGCTCAATCGCTTCTGCGACCGGCGGGCATCCCGATCGGCGCGACAGCGGCGTCGGCCTCGATCAGGGCGAGATTGTCGCCTTCCAGGGCATGCAGAAAGGCCACCAGATCCGCCCGGTCCTGCGCCGAGAGACCGAGCGGTCGGATCCGCTCGTCCAACTCGGGGTGGGGATGGCCGCCGCGGTCGTAGTAGGCCACGACCGCGTCGAGGTCCGTCAGGCTGCCGTCGTGCATATAGGGGGCGGTCACCGAGACATTGCGCAGGCTCGGGGTGCGGAATCGCCAGCGATCGACGGGGTCCTGCGTCACCTCGTAGTGTCCTAGGTCGTTGTAAGGGCGCTCCTCGGTCCCGGCGACGGCCTGCAGGTCCACCTCGATCCGCACGCCGGGCACGATCTCCAGGGTCCGTCGGCGTGGCTGCGGCTGCATCGAGTGAGCCCAGCCGATCCCCGTATTGTGGAGACGCTGGTCCGTGAAGAGCGCATGGTCATCGCCGAGCCG
Organism: Thiocapsa rosea; assembly: GCF_003634315.1. Lineage (NCBI taxonomy): Bacteria > Pseudomonadati > Pseudomonadota > Gammaproteobacteria > Chromatiales > Chromatiaceae > Thiocapsa > Thiocapsa rosea. The sequence goes on along the minus strand of NZ_RBXL01000001.1, from coordinate 5,131,899 downwards.
ATGGCAGTCGGCACATCCGGCCCGGCCCGTGAAGAGTTCGAAGCCGCGCTCGGCCGACGCATCCAGGGCGCCGAGCTCCCCGCCGTAGTACCAACGATCGAACGGTGATTGACCGGAGACCAGCGTGCGCAGATAGGTCGCCATCGCTTCGCCGAGGGTCTCGAGCCCCGCGGGCCGACCGTCGAAGGCCGCCTCGAAGAGCCCGCGATAGTCCGACGCGGATTGGATCTCGTCCAAGACCATGGCGACGGACCGATTCCCCATGCGGTTCAGGTCGAGCAGCTCCTGCCAGGTCAGACTCTCGAGGAAGCGCTCGCGACCGTCGGGGAAGAGCGGGTCGACATGACCGACGTTGTAGAGGCTCGAGGCGTTGCGCCGCAGCGAGCGTCCGCCGATGCCGACGGCCCGCGACATGGCGTGGTTGGTGTACCCCTGTGTCGGGATGTGACACATGGCACAGGAGAGTGTGCCGTTGGCGGACAGTCGGCGATCGAAGAACAGACGACGCCCCAGATCGATCTTGGCCGCGGTGAGCCCCGTGTTTCCGGAGGTCTGCGGCGGCGCGGGTAAGGGGGGTAGACCAAGGGGTGGATGGCGGGTCTGCATCAGCAGCTCACGGGTCCGCGGGGACTCGACGGCGGGGTCTTGCGGTCGAGGGGCTGTGCCCTCGCGGGCTTCGAGAACGAGGGTCTGCAGGTCCGCCAGGACCAGATCCGGATGCAGAAACGATGTGCTGTAGATGTTGCGCACTCGTTTCTCCCGATCGATCAGAAAGACGCGCAGCACGTGCGAGATGACCTCGCCGGATCCGCCCCCGGGCATCCGGGTCACGGACTGCCCATAGCTCGCGAGGATCGGGTCGAGCGCGGCCTCGGATTCGGCCGTGAGGAAGACCCACTCCGCGCCCTGTCCGATGAAGCCCGCGCCGTAGAGCCGCATCACCTCGGGGGTGTCGTGCACGGGGTCGAAGCTCAAGGTCAGCAGTCGCACCTGCTCGGCCAGCGCGGGATCCCGCGCGATCCTCTGGAACAGCCGATAGAGGACGTAAGTCGCCAAGGGGCAGCCGTTGACATCGCTGCAGGAGCTGTAGATGAAGCTCAGGATGACGTAACGGCCGTCGTAGATGTCGTGTAGACGAACCGGCTCGCCTTCGGTGTCGAGCAGGCCGCCGTCCGCCGCTCGGCTGATCACGGGCAGCCGATAGGCGCCCGGCTCCGGTGGTGCGAATCGCAGGTTGGCGTAGCCCGGCGCCAAGACCTGGGGCCTGGGCGGTGCACTCGGCACCCTCTCGGTGTCGAGGGTCGCCGGAGACCCGGCGGAGCCATCGAGGCAGACGAGGCCCGACAGCACCGCCAAGGTCAGGGCGCGGAGGCATCGCGAGCTCATGGAGTTGCCCGGCCCCGGTCGACGGCGCCCGCTCGGCGGGCGCCGACGCGATGCCCGGCCCGGCACGCTCGACTCAATCGTCGGACCTTGTCGCCGCGAGGGCGCCGGTCATGGCCGGGACAGAGGCCATATTGCCGTCGAACAGCGCGCGTGCATTCAAGGTGATCAGGTGTGCGCGGCCGAGTTTCTGCTCGTAGAAATCGATCTCGAAGCCCTTGCTCAGCTTCTCGCCGTCCCATCGGTACATCTTCAGGAACTGCTCGTCTTGGTCGTCCTTCTTGTCCCAGTTGCCCAGCAGCGAGGAGCTGAAGTACAGCCGCGTGCCGTCCCAACTCTGCGAGACCATGTTGACCTGAGAGCCGATCTTGAAGGTCTCGACGAGCTTGGCCTCGAAGGGATTGGACACGTCGAACAGGCGAGTCGAGCCATCCATGAACGTATTGACCCAGAGGAAACGGTCATCGGAGCTGATGGAGAAGGCCACAGGCAAGGGTATCTGCGAGGGGTCCCCGATGGTGCCGACCTCCTTGGCGGTCCAGCCCTGCTCTCGATGCTCGTAAATCAGCCAGATCTTGGAGGTCAAGGCAGTGGTCGTGAAGCAGTAGTTGTTGCCCCAGGCACAACGAATCTCCAACGGCGCCCCCGGGACATCGAAGACCTTGAGGGGCTGGCGCTTGTGCAGGTCCCACACCACGGCCGTGTTGCCGAAGCGTTTCATCGCCTCCTCGTCGGTCAGCATCTTGCCGAAATCCATCATGTAGTTCGACCACCCCGTGAAGGAGGTCGTCACCATGATGTTCTTGGCCGGTAGGAAGCGCACGTCGTAGCCGTAGCCGTCGGCATAGTTGCCGGTCTTCTCGGCGCCTTGCAGATTGTCGTCGGTCGGCAGCCAATAGGTCTCCACGTACTCTCCATCGTTGGTGTACTCCACCAGTGCGGTGCGTCCGCCATGGTCGGCGTTGTTGGAGAGGCCGGAGATCATCATGCGTCCGGGCAAGGCGAAGAAGCTGTGCGGACCCACGACACCGCCGCTGGCCTTCACGAAATCCTCGACAACCTTTTCGAGCTTCGGGGCTGCCGGATCGGAGTGGACGTCGAAGATGAAGATCTTGCTGGTGTCGAGCCCGCCGGCCCAGAGGTGGCGTCGATCATCCGTGTAGCCGGAGTGGTGCGCCTCGTTGCGCCCGCCCACCGACACCGTATGGATGACCTGACCGAAGTTCGTGGAATCGGGGTTGGTATCGACCGTGACCAGCTTGTCCTGCTCATCGCCGATTCCTTCGACCCCGAGGGTCCAGACATAGGCGACGTCTTCCTGGCCGAGGATCTTCGGCGAGTAGGGCGAGACACACGTCTCGTCGGCCTGAGCCAGGCCGACGAGTCCTGCGCTTAAGATGCCGAGGATAATCAGGGTGCTCGTGCCGCGGTATCGGAGAGTGGTGTACGACATCGTTCTTACCTCCAGACGTTTCTTCTAGTTCTTTGTCGGGGTCGTTTCGCGAGGCCGCGATCCGATCGATCGCCATTCGGCGCTGGACGATCCCGTTATAAAGAACCGCCGCGCAACTATCGCGCCATGCCTGAGTGCCGAAGCGGCCCGAACTCTGCTCGCGCGAATTCGTGATCCGTCGGTTCAATTGAATGCGTTGGGTCCGTAGCCTGTTCCGTTTCCGAGACACCGGTGTCCGGCAGTCGCGCGCCGGACGTGCTACCCCGTCGATCTCAAGGCGCCCGGAGGCGCGCATCGGCGACTGTATGCTGCAATCGGTATGGAGGCGTCATGCCTGCCGGCACGAGGTTTGCCTCGATCCATTGGCTGGAGGAACCAACGATGTCCCTATCACGAACGCTTGCGGCCTTGGTCGTCCTGCTCATGATCGACGCAGAGGATGTATCGGCGGGACCTCTGGGCGGGGACTTTACCTTGATCGATCAGCATGAGGCGCCTTTCGCTTTGGCCGACGCGCGCGGCAGGGTCGTGATCTTGACTTTCGGCTACGCCTTCTGCCCGGATATCTGTCCTACGACACTGGCCATGATCGCAGAGGCGCTGCGTCGACTCGGCGACCAGTCCGAGCGTGTGCAGCCACTTTTCGTCTCGCTCGATCCGGGGCGCGACACCTCGTCGCGGCTGCGCGATTACGCGGGCTTCTTCCACCCACGATTGATCGCCCTCACCGGATCTGCCGAGCGACTCCGAGAGGTCGCCGAGCTTTTCGGTGTGCGCTACGCCTTCGTGGACGAGGGGGCGGGGGGGCATTACACGCTGGATCATTCCGCTTCTATCTATGTTTTGAATCCCGAGGGCCGTCTCGCTCGCATCCTCCCCTACGGTCTGCCGGTCGAGGAGATCGTCAGAGCGGTGCGGGATCTGCTGGTGTCCGCAGAGCCCGCGGACTGAGGCCGAGGCTTCGCCCGATGTCAACGGAGGCATCATTCATGTCCGACGAGAAGACTTATCGCGAGGAAGAGATTCGCGAGCGCATCGCGACCGAGCTCCCCCACTGGTATTTGGAGGACGGCTGGCTGCGGCGCAAATACCGTACCGCCGGGTGGAAAAGCACGCTGATGGTCGTTAATGCCGTCGGCCACTTGGCGGAGGCGGCTTGGCACCACCCGGACCTGACCGTGTCCTATGCCTTCGTCATCGTCAAACTGGTCACCCACTCGGCGAAGGGCGTGACCGACAAAGACTTCGAGCTGGCCCGTAAGATCGAGGAAATAATCACTTGGCGGCCGGAGGCCGGCAGTGCGTTGGAGGGCACACCGGACGATCCTCGCTTCAAGTATCTGAAATACGACTAGCCTCCCAATGCCGGGTCGGGCCGCTCGAGTCAAACGCCCCTGCGGACGAACGAAACATGGGAGGCCTGCGGCCTAAAGTTGGCTTCGCGAAGACTGTTTCCCTCCGGGGTGCCCGGGTCAATCAAGTCGGCTTCTCCCGATGGCGCAGACATTGAGCAGACTGTTTCAACGATGACACAGAGCGACCTGTCGGCGAGGCGGTGCCCGAGCTTGTGCGGGCGGGGTCGCGCGGAGCTGTACGGAGAGCGGTCCGTGCGATGAGTTCGCCAAGACTGGCTCGTTTTTTGCGTAGTTCCTTGTCGCGACCTCCGACGCCTGAGGCGCGCGTGACCGGCAGACCGACGAGGTCGAGGCCAGTCGAACCGACATTCACCCGACCCAACAGCGACGAGGAGCAATTCGCGATGATCTGGACAACCCCTGCTTACGAAGACTTACGTCTGGGCTTCGAAATCAACCTCTACATCAACAATCGGTAGGCCCTCGGGTCGGATCGCCCTCGGCAGCGGTTGCCGCCGAGGGGGCGGATCTTCAATCGCCACGGATCCGCTGCCCCTTGAGTCGACTACGCTAAATGAAAATTCGCGTCTTGGGTTCCGGGGCGGGGGGCGGTTTCCCGCAGTGGAACTGCAACTGTCGCAACTGTGCCGGGGTGCGCAGCGGCCGGATCGCGGCACACGCCCGGACCCAGTCGTCCATCGCCGTCAGTGCGAACGGGCACGACTGGATCCTCCTCAATGCCTCCCCCGATATCCGATCCCAGCTCGAGTCATTTCCGGCCCTGCAGCCTGCGCGCCGGGTCCGGGACACGGCCATCCGTGCCATCCTACTGGTCGACGCCCAAATCGATCACACCACGGGCCTCCTGATGCTCCGCGAGCACACCGCGCCCTGGGATGTCTACTGCACCGAGGCGGTTTATGAGGACCTGACGACGGGCTTCCCGGTCTTCACCGTCCTGTCGCATTTCCGCGGGGTCATTTGGCATGAGATCGTTCCGCATGGAGGGGATTTCGTCATCCCCGGGTCCGAGGGGCTTGTTTTCGGTGCAGTGCCCCTGAAGAGCGAGGCACCGCCCTTCTCGCCGCATCGCCACAACACCGTCCCTGGCGACAACATCGGGGTGCGGATCCGCGACTCGGCAACCGGCGGGAGACTCTTCTACGCGCCGGGTCTCGGCAGCATCGACCCGCAGATCCTCAGGGAGATGGAAGCCGCGGATTGTCTCTTGATCGACGGGACGCTCTGGACCGACGACGAGATGATCCGGGGCGGCATCGGTGACAAACGCGGTCTCGACATGGGCCACCTCGCGCAGGCGAGCAGCGGCGGTCTGATCGAACATCTGAGCCGCCTGGACTGCACGCGCAAGATCCTCATCCATATCAACAACACCAATCCGATCCTCGATGAGACATCGCCCGAGCGCCGCACCCTCGAACAAGCAGGGATCGAAGTGGCCTACGACGGAATGGACATCGAGCTCTAGCGATCGAGGAGCGCCTATGAGCAATGCGACTGACATCCCCTGGTCACGGCAGGAGTTCGAGCAACGCTTGCGCGACAAGGAGCGCTACTACCATATCCATCATGAGCTCCACGTCCTGATGAACAGCGGGCAGGTCGAGCAGTCGGTGATCCAAGGCTGGGTCGCCAATCGCTTCTACTACCAAACCGCCATTCCGATGAAGGATGCCGCTATCCTCGCCAACTGTCCCGATCGCGAGATCCGTCGCCACTGGGTCCAGCGCATCATCGACCACGACGGAACCGCGGGTGACGAGGGCGGTATCGAAGCCTGGCTGGAACTCGGCGAGGCGGTGGGTTTGAGCCGCGCGGAGCTGGTGTCTCACACGCATCTGCTGCCGGGGGTGAAGTTCGCCGTCGATGCCTACGTGGACTTTGCACGCCGCCAACCCTGGCAGGTCGCCGCCAGCTCTTCGCTGACCGAAATGTTCGCGCCCACGATCCATCAGGCGCGGCTGGACGCCTGGCCGACGCATTACCCCTGGATCGAGCCCCGAGGTTACGCCTATTTCCGCAAGCGCTTGACTGAGGCGCGTCGCGATGTCGAGCAAGGCCTCGCCATCACGCTGGACTATTACCGCACCCGCGCCGATCAGGAACGGGCGCTCGAGGTGCTCCAATTCAAGCTCGACGTCCTCTGGACCATGCTCGACGTCATGTGGATCGCCTATATCGCCAAGCGCCCGCCGTATCACAACGTCGGTGAGCGTCCATGAGCACGGCGCTCGACGCCGACGCTGTCCCGCGCATCATGCCGATGTTCAGGCTCCAGTGGGAGGAGGCCCAGGGTTGTCACGTACTTCTTTATCCGGAAGGCATGGTCAGGCTCAACGGCCCGGCCGGCGAGATCCTCAAGCGCTGCGACGGCACGCGAACGGTCGCGCAGATCATCGATGACCTCTGCGTGTGGTTCCCCGGCGTCGAGAGCCTTCCCGACGACGTCTACACCTTTTTGAGGGTCGCTCATGAGAACCAGTGGATCAAGCCTCGCTCCGCCTAGGCCGCTGTGGTTGCTGGCCGAGCTGACCTACCGCTGTCCGCTACAGTGTCCCTACTGCTCCAACCCGGTAGACATCGCCCGCTATCGCGACGAGCTGACCACGGAGGAGTGGGTTCGGGTCTTTAGCGAGGCACGCGCGCTCGGGGCGGTTCAGCTTGGTTTCTCGGGCGTGGAGGCGTTGGTCCGCAAGGATCTGGAGATCCTGATCGCCGAGGCCCACGCGCTGGGCTTCTACACCAACCTGCTGACCTCCGGGATCGGTATGGACGAACGGCGCATCCGTGCGTTCAAGGATGCCGGCCTCGATCATATCCAGATCAGCTTCCAGGCGAGCAACGCGGAGCTCAACGATTTCATCGCCGGAAACGATTCCTTCCATCACAAGAGGGAGATGGCCCGGCTCGTCAAGGCCTACGACTATCCGATGGTGCTTTGTTTCGTGCTGCACCGGCACAACACCGACCAGGTGGCGGAGATCCTCGACATGGCCTACGCCCTCAAGGCCGATTACGTCGAATTGGCGACGACCCAGTACTATGGATGGGCACTGCTGAACCGTGACCAGTTGCTGCCGACCCGGGAGCAGGTGGAGCGCGCCGAGGCCGTTGCGCATCGTTACCAGCAAGAGTTCGCGGGCCGCATCAAGATTCTTTACGTCGTCCCCGACTATTACGAGGATCGACCCAAGGCATGTATGAAGGGTTGGGGATCCATCTTTTTGACGATCGCCCCGGACGGGACCGCGCTGCCTTGCCACGCGGCGGGAAGCCTTCCGGGACTCAGCTTTCCGAATGTTCGCGAGCATGGCATCGAATGGATCTGGAACGCGTCGCCCGACTTCAATCGGTTCCGAGGATTCGATTGGATGAAGGAGCCATGCAGGAGCTGCCCGGAGCAGACCAAGGACTTCGGCGGCTGCCGCTGCCAGGCCTATCTCTTGACCGGCGATGCCGCCAACGCAGACCCGGTCTGCGCCAAATCACCCCATCATGCCGAACTTGGGCGTCGGGTTCAGGCGATCGCCGATGCCCCGTCGGGGAATACCGTGCCGCTGGTCTTCCGCAACATGCGCAACTCCAAGCGACGGATCGAGAGCCACCCCTAGGTTCGGCCGGAGTGATGCGCGAGTCCATTCACGCCGACGCGGGACGTGTGTGAAATCGGTCGGTCTCGGAGACCAAGGCGTCGATGATTGCAGGGTCCGAGGCCGGGTGACCGGCCTCCTCGACCACTCGGAGTCGTGAGCCGGGAACGGCCCGATGTAAAGCCCAAGCCCCTTCGAGGGGACAAACCAAATCCCGAGCGCCGTGCACGATGACGAGGGGCACGGCCGGCAACCGCGCAGCCGCTTCCAAAACGGCGTTGTCGGCTAGAAAGTAAAGATGCCGGGCGTAGCGTGACTCGATGCGTGCCTGCGCCAGGATGCGGGCGGTGTCCGTGCCCGCCGACACAGCGGACCGGTTCCAGGTGACGACACGATCGCCCCAGGCTGCCCAGGCCAGTGCATACTCGATCGCGACGGCATTGTCCGGTCCGTGCAGGCGTCGAGCATAGGCCCCGATCGGATCTTGCTGCTCCCCGGCCGGGATCCGAGCGAGAAACGCTTGCCAGGCATCCGGCAACAGGCGAGCGACGCCGTCCGGTCCGAAGAACCAGTCCAGATCGCGTTGTCTGGCCAGGAAAGTGCCCCGCAGGACGAGCCCCAAGACCTCGGTGGGGTAGGTCTGCGCGTAGAGGAGCGCCAAGGCCGCGCCCCATGACCCGCCGAACAGCAACCAGCGATCGACCTTCAGCCCCGTCCGAATCCGCTCCATGTCCTCGATCAGGTGGGCGGTCTCGTTGTGGTCGCTTGAGCCGGCCGGGGTCGAGCGCCCGCTGCCGCGCTGATCGAAAAGCAGGATGCGATAGTGCCCGGGGTCGAAATAGCGGCGGTGATCCGCTCGACACCCCGAACCAGGCCCTCCATGCAGAAAGATCACCGGGATGCCCTCGGGGCAGCCGCACTCCTCCACATGCAGGCGATGCCCCGCACCGACATCTAGATGATGGATCGCGTAGGGCTCGATCGGTAGATAAAGCGGATTCATGGCCGAGACTCCCGTGACCGAGACCGACAGTGTGCTCCATCGGTGATACAGGTATGACACGCCACGTGAGCACATCGGCGCACCGCGAGAGATCTCGGTTCTGCCCGAAGAAGGCACCTCTAGCGAACGCCCATGGCCATCCTTGACGATTCGCTCTCGAATACGCGTTGCGATGCCTTGCCCCGCCAAGTGCTCTGGGCTGCTCTGCGAGACATGCACTCATCGCCCGGATCCGAAACCGTGCCGAGCCTCTCGGCGCTGTTCAGCTCAATCTATTATGGCATAACAGTTGCTGATATGGCATCGGATGTCAGCCAACCAAGGGCAAACCGACGATTGCAGCTCGCCCGATTCGGTATATCGAACCGTCGGACCGTGGTGCATCAGCAGGCGGCCGGAATTGAGTCGAGCGATCCGTATATCGACAGTGCCGATCCTTAGCTCGCACGGATACATTGGAGATAAATTCGTGAGGTTGCGCCGGAAAGGTATTTGCAATCCATAACACATCCCGATCGAGGAGGTCTTGAGGCTCATGACACTCATGAAGAATCAAATTGTTTTGGTGGTCGTCGCTGCAGGACTCGTCTATTACGTCGGGGACAGGGCTGGTCAGCAACGTACGGATGCAGCCGCACCGCCCGCTGCGGCTGTTGCGGCGACCGCGCCAACCCCGGCCGGAGATGGCTCGGCGGCTGCGCCGACTGCCAAACCGCAGCTGGCCGTCGCCAGTGATTTCGCTCAGGCGAGTTTAACCGAGCTTCAGAACGACCCGAATATCTGGGTGATGCAAAACGGCAACTACGCAAGCACGCGTTACAGTGCGCTTGACCAGATCAATGCGGTGAACGCGAAGGACCTTCAGGTCGCCTGGACCTTCTCCACCGGTGTGTTGAGAGGCCACGAGGGCGGTCCTTTAGTGTTGGGCGATGTAATGTACGTGCACACGCCGTTCCCCAACAAGGTCTTTGCACTCGATCTCAACAACGACGGCAAGATTCTCTGGAAGTACGAGCCGCGCCAGGACACCAGTGTGATCCCGGTCATGTGCTGCGATACGGTCAATCGCGGATTGGCCTATGCGGAGGGCAAGATCTTTCTCTATCAGGCAGACACGACCCTGGTAGCCCTGGATGCGAAGACCGGCACCAAGCTCTGGTCGGTGGTGAACGGGGATCCGACCAAGGGGGCAACCGGTACCGCAGCCCCGATGGTGGTAAAGGACAAGGTCTACGTCGGCATCAGCGGGGGCGAGTTCGGTGTGCGCGGCTATCTCACCGCCTACAACACGGCCGACGGAGCGCAAGTGTGGCGCGGCTACTCGATGGGTCCGGACTCGGATACGCTGATGGATCCCGAGAAGACGACGCATCTGGGTAAGCCGGTCGGCAAGGACTCGGGTACCGCGACCTGGGAAGGTGACCAGTGGAAAATCGGCGGGGGCACGACCTGGGGCTGGTACTCGTACGATCCGGAGCTGAATCTCGTCTATTACGGCACGGGCAACCCGAGCACCTGGAATCCCAATCAGCGACCGGGTGACAATCGCTGGTCGATGACCATTTTCGCGCGTGATGCCGACACCGGGATGGCCAAATGGGTCTATCAGATGACACCGCACGACGAATGGGACTACGACGGTGTCAACGAGATGCTGCTGGTCGAGAAAGAGATCGACGGCGTAATGCGCAAATTGCTGGTGCACTTCGACCGCAACGGCTTCGCCTATACGATGGATCGCTTGACCGGCGAGTTGCTGGTCGCGGAGAAGTTCGACCCGGTCGTAAACTGGGCTACCCATATCGATATGGACACCGGTCGCCCGCAAGTGGTCGCGGAATTCTCCCCGGCCGCGAACGGCGAGGACGTCAACACCAAGGGCATTTGCCCCGCAGCCTTGGGCACCAAGGATCAGCAGCCGGCATCCTACTCGCCGCGGACCGGGATGTTCTATGTCCCTACCAACCATGTCTGCATGGACTACGAGCCATTCCAGGTCTCCTACGTAGCGGGGCAGCCCTATGTCGGGGCGACGCTGTCGATGTTCCCGCCCGAGGGGAAGGATCACCTGGGTAACTTCATCGCTTGGGATGCGGTGAAGGGCGAGATCAAGTGGACGATTCCGGAGAAGTTCTCGGTGTGGAGCGGGGCGCTCGCGACGGCCGGGGACGTCGTCTTCTACGGCACGCTGGAGGGGTATCTCAAAGCCGTCGATGCCAAGACCGGCGAGGAGCTGTATCGCTTCAAGACGCCCTCCGGCATCATCGGCAACGTCAATACCTACACGCACAACGGCAAGCAGTACATCGCCGTTCTCTCCGGTCTCGGCGGTTGGGCGGGAATCGGGATGGCCGCTGGGCTGACCGAACCCACCGAGGGCCTCGGGGCGGTCGGGGCCTACTCCAGCCTGAGCGACTACACCCAGTTGGGCGGGCAACTGACGGTTTTCGCCATCCCGAATTGAGGTCGCCCCGACCTCGCACCCCTGCCGCCCCGGCTGGCTTCAGCCGCGCGGGGCGGCAATTCCCACGCGGATGACCATTGAGTTTCAAAGATCATGAACCTGACGAGCTTTCCGGGACATCGCAGGGCCACGGCGGCGCAGCATCTGGCCGCCGCGTTGCTTGGCGGCGCTTTATTTTCACCGGCGATTTCGGCGGACTATTCGAGCTTCAAGTTCTCCCCCGAGACTCCGTATTACGTCGAAGACAACAAAGTCGATTTCGGCACGTACAACGGCTTTCGCCGGTACCATTCCGAATGCCACACATGTCATGGCCCTGCCGGTATGGGTAGCGCCTATGCCCCGGCGCTCATGAAATCCATGGAGGTCTTAACCTTTGACCAGTTTGTTGAGGTCGTGATCAACGGCCGCACAGGTATGGATCAGCGGGTGATGCCGGGATTCGCGAGTAATCTCAATGTCCTGCCTTATATCAGTGATCTATATGCTTACTTGAAGGCGCGCTCCGACGGCGTGGTGGGCACCGCAAGACCTCCCAACTTCCCGAAAGTCAAACCGTGAACAATCTCGACCGTCCCCGGTGTCGGCGACGCGGTCGGCTCCTTGCCGGGGCAGTGTGCCTCTTGGCGCTTGCGGCTAGCGCTGCGGCTCAAGCTACTGGTGCTGATCGCGAGGCGCGCAGCAGCGAGTTCTTGACGGTTTGCGGAGATTCCAATCACTTGCCGTTCTCAAATGATCGGTACGAGGGCTTCGAGAACAAGATAGCGCAGTTGATCGCGGACGAATTGGGACGCCCGTTGTACTACCGGTGGTGGCCGCAGACCGTCGGATTCGTGCGCAACACGATCCGGATGCGACTTTGCGATCTGATCATGGGAATCACCTCCGTGAATGAGTTGGTGCAGAACACCAACCCTTATTATCGTTCGGTTTATACTCTGGTCTATCGCAGCGACTCGGGGCTCACCCTGACTGCGCTCGATGATCCTCAGTTGAAGTTGAACCAACTTCGGATCGGCGTTGTCGCCGGGACTGCACCGGCGACCCTTCTAACGCGCTATGGTCTCTGGGATCAGACGCGTTCCTACGAGCGGGCCGTGGACCCTCGTCTCTATGCGCCGGCCCGTGACGCCGTGACGGACGTCGCCGCCGGGGATCTGGATGTTGCACTGGTCTGGGGCCCGATCGCCGGGTATTATGCTGCCCGTCAGGCGGTCCCTATGACCGTTGTGCCTTTACCCGGAGAAATCGAGTCGGTCCAGCTTGCCTTCAACGTCTCGATGGGTATTCGCGATCGCGAGACCGAGTGGAAGCACGAGCTCAACACTCTGTTGAATCGTTTGGCTCCGCGGATCCAAGCGATCCTGCTCGACTATCATGTGCCTCTACTCGACCAGGCGAATCATCCGATTCTTCCCGAGTGATCGCCCCGTCATTCCAGGGCGTGCGGCTCGGGAAGTAGGCTACCTTCACTTCAGCCCCCTTGGGCAAGGCGCGCAGACGTCCATTTCATGCCGGTGGCGTCGCTCCGTGTTGTGGCTTTGGGGAATGATGGCCCTGAACCTCGCAGCCGCAGCGGACCTCATGCAGGAGTCCTTGTTTGATTCGGATGGCTACCGGATCGCTGCATTTCTGGCTCCGGTACCGGCAAGCTGCCCTGGCGCCGAAACCCTCTTCCGAGCGAATCAACTCCAGGCGCTCATGATTGAAGGCGCGATCGTCCTGATCGATGTCTTGCCGATGCCGGCGCGGCCGGAGGGGCTTCCGCCCGCGACACTGTGGCTGCCGCCATCGCATGAAAATATCCCCGGCTCCGTCTGGCTGCCCAACGTCGGCTATGGCCGACTGTCCGAGGAATTGGACGCCTATTTCAAAAGGCATCTCGGCCGACTCGTTGACGACAAACCGGATACACGCCTAGTCATTTACTGCAAGGCAGACTGTTGGATGTCCTGGAACGCGGCCCGGCGTGCCGCAGGGTATGGCTATCGGGCGGTCTATTGGTACCCTGGGGGTACGACCGATTGGGCCGCCGCCGGACTGCCCCTTGCGAAGGCCATCCCGGTACCCTTGGAATGACCAAGGATGCCTTGCGACGAGACCTCCCCGGCCGGGATAGCCTCTGATATGCCGAAAAAAACCCGCAGCCTGTCCAGCAGCATCGGGGCGTGGAAGGGCCGCACGGAAGGCGCCAAAAAGGGTGCGACCGAAACGGATAAGTTGTCTTAAGATACCGCTACAACTAGCCATAGCGGAATAGGAAGACACCCATGTGATGATGCCCTCGTCCGATGATGCCGAGCTGCTTGCGTTGCTCAACCGCCATCCCGGCCTGAAACGTCGTGTCCAGTCGCTCGCGGACATTGTCGCCGACAGCGATGGTGATCTGGCGCGCGCCGACAACAGGAATACACAGCGCTCTTTGGGGGTGCCGCACACCCGCAGCCGGGTCAGGCCGCGCTCGTGCGCCCGGGCGTTTACGCATTTGGCGGTAGCCGCGCGCTCTTTGTCGATCACCTTGACCGCGTCCGGGCCCATGCGTTCGCGCCCCGCGCCAGGCGCCGCTGTCGCCGTCCTTGGCGACACCTGTTTAGCAAGGAGCTTCCGCCACGCGCCGGATCCACGATTCGGGGCGGGGGCCGCAAGCGGTCGCCGCCACCAACAGGCGGGTCGGCAGCGCCTGCAGATCGAAGCGGCGGTTGAAGCGATACGCGATCGCGCCCAGGTAAAGCGCGGCGTATTTTCCGAAATCGACTCTGTGGTAAGCCCCGCTGAAGCCGGTCTTGAGATTGCCTAGAACGGTGTTGACCCAGCGAAACATCGTCAAGTCCTTGGGTTTGAGCGTCCCGACGACGGTCGGCTGGTGGGTGCAGCCGATGTCGGTGACGCCGGCGAAGCAGGCCAGGCCATCGGAGACGACGGTTCTGGTGGGGGCGAGGTTCGCGCCAGCCCACGCGGCGATGGCGGTCCGCATGAAGCCGGGCAGTCTCGGGTGAACTTCGCGCGCAGCGGATGACCGTGATCGTTGAGCGAGACCGCGCCGATGAAGGGCACCTTGTTCTCCGAGCCCCGTCCCGCGGTGCCGCCGACGAGCTCACCTCCGAGATAGGCGTCGTCGACCTGCACGGTTCCGCAAAGCACCGTGGCGGCTTCGCGCTCGACCATCGCCTGCATCAGCTTGTGGTGGATCAGCCAGGCGGTGGGGTAACTGACCCCGAGGTCGCGCTTCAGCGCCAAGGGCGAGAGCCCGGTCTTGGCTTCGCCGATGAGATAGATCGCCAGGAACCTGACGGTCAGTCCCAGTTTGGTGCCTTCGAACAGGGTCCCGGCGATCAGCGAGGTCTGATGATGGCAGGCGTTGCATTGGAAGGTCTTGCTCCAGTAGCGGTGCTCTTTGCCGTCTTTCTTGCGAAGTTTGGAGCGTAGGAACATGCCGAGAGTGTCCTCGGCTCCGCGCGCTCACTCAAGGACCAAGGTCGGCACTACAGCCGTTTTTGAATGAACCGCTTCAGCGTCATCAGATACTTAACCGACTAACCAGGGTCAAAATGGACCGAAAATCGCGAAATCCAGGGTCGAATAGTCGAAGTCGGGCTAACCGCCGAATGTCCGCTTCTGGCCTGTCGGGGCGGCTCAGACCTCCAGACGCGGGTGACCGCTCCTGGGGCCCAACCTTCGCCGATCCCGGCGACGCTACAGACAGCAAGACGCGCGTTGCGGACTCCCAGGGCTGCTCACGCCAGCGATCCCTTCACTTGGGAGTCTGCCAGATTGGCCATTGCATTTGATGCCGCAAGAATCCCGCATAGCCGACACACCGGAGCTGGTTGATCCCATTCGAAGTTTCGAGCGGATACCCGCAGTTAAGGAAAGCGTCGATGGAACGCGGCCTGCCTGGGAGCTGGATGAAATGGCGCTGCGGCGGCGACGTGTCGCGATGTTCAACTCCTACGCCCGGACTGCTTTGCAGTGGAAGTGCCAGGAACTCGCGGCAAAAGGGCCAGGGGTTGCTCAGCGAATCGATGCGGCGCTGAAGCGGCCTGCGCTTCGGCATCTGGACTGCCCAGACGACGCCCGCGTTCTCCAAATTCGTGGCACTCTTCAGGGGAGCACGCCCGACTTGAGCGCGCGAAGCGCATCCCAAATAGCGGACTCCCAGCGGAACAACCGCACCAAATAGAGGGCCAGTGTGATGGCCAGGGTGCCCAGCACGCTGGCGGTGGTAATGGCTAAATAGGCACGTACCCGCCGCCGGCGTCGATTCAACGCAGCGCGGATGCGGTCGATGCCCTCCTGCTGTTCCGGGAATTTCAGGCGCTCGCGCCAACGGGCGAACAAAGATGTGTATTCCTCGCTCGTCGCGGTCAGCGTGTGCTGCTGGCTATTGATCAGCATCAGCATGTAGACACTGACGGTAATGACGGCGAGGGTTACGACGCTGTTCAGAACCACTGCCTCGAAGCCACTACCCGTAGCCGGCAAGAGTTCCATTTTGGTGACGGCAAGGTAGAAGGCTGCCGGGATGCTCAGCAGCTTGGCGCCAAGGTCCGTGAAAGCGCCGTTCAGGCGCCCCAAGTAATCTCGCTGCTTCTCTTCCAGCTCTTCGCGGACCTCCTCGAAATCGAACTCGCAGACGAAGAGCTGGTAGCGCTCGCGGAAGGTCTGTGACAGCTCCTTTAGGTGCCTCAACAGACGGTGAAACCGATTGGCCTCTTTCTCTCCCACCAGAAGGTCGTGGAGCACGGCCTTGAGGATGCTGCGCTTCTGCTCGCGGTGCTCGCTCGACGTCAGCAGTTCCCGCAAGGTCTTCAATCCCTCGATGGGCTCTGCGAGAGCTTCCGTGCCATAGACGATAGGGAGGGCCAAGGAGACCTTGTGCAGGAAGATAAGTCGCAATCTTCCACCGGCATGATCCTCATGATCGGCCTGCTCGGTCAGCAAGGCCGCCAGCGCGACCACTTGCAGGTAGTTGCTTACGCGGAAATCGGGTGCGTCGGGTGGGACGATGACGTCCTCGTCGATCAGGTAGAAGGTTTTCGGCGCTGCGGTTAAGAACTGACCGCGGTCGATCAGCGCACCGAGGTTGCGGTAGACGACGTGGTCGCCGACTCCCCAGTCAACCAGCGGAAGTGTTAGATGAATCACTTCTGCGCTATCGCGCGACAGCGCTGCCCAGTCTCGCTGCGCGCGGCCAACCTGCACCGTGTCATCCAGAGCGCCGCCGCGGATCAAGAGATCGAGCGCGTCGTGGAGGTCTGGAGAGAGCGCGAGGTCGCCTTCCAACCCGCCGTCCCAAGAGTCGGTTCGGTCGCTCAAAGCTCGGCAGACCTCGTGCAAGGCATCGAGGTGTTGACGATATAGGGCCATGTGCCGGGGCCTCAGCCAGTAGTCTTCTCAAGATCGTCGATCAAGTTATCTGGCAGATCCATAATGGTCAGCGATTTCGTATTACGGTCGTAACGGACGGCGCTCCCCAAGAGGTCCGCGTCGAAGCTGATCGCTAGCTTCTTGGTGTTTCCGCTGAACCGGACGAGCGCGCGGAGTGCGGTCTTGTCGATTGCCGGCGAATTGGTGAGGCCGTAGTCCTCCTGAGCAATCGTAAGGAATAGGCCGCCATCCTCCTCGGTCTGTGGTGGGTATCGCGCATCGAGAAGGTTGGAGATGTCTTCCAAGAGCACAGGGGCGCCAGCGGCCAGGCGCTCCCGGCACAACTCCTCGACGTGCCGCCTCACGCCGAGAGTCTCCGACTCGCTTAGGTTACGTCGTACGCAGAAATCGCGGGTTACCGAGACCAGGCTCCTGGTGTCCGCCTTGGCCGCCGTGTAATCGCGACAGCCGATGAAGTTCGAGAAATAGTGCGTGACGTCTTTGGCTTGGCGGCCGATCTTGAAAGCGATGTACCGCTCGCTCGCTTCAGTCCGCCAATCCGTCAGATTGATCCGAGCCGCCATATGCAGGGTGTCGAGGTTCAGCTCGTCGACCTCCGTGAAACTTAGGTCGTCTGCCAGGGTGATGCCTTGACGCATGCGGAGCAGAACCACAGAAAGGAAGAGCTTCTCCTGGTGCGTGGAGTGATTGAGCAACAGATACCCGCCCTTCGCCTGCTGGGCCTGCGGGGAGTTGAGTTCGTCCGAGAGGAGCTCCGATGCGGCGTGAGAGAACCCCACGAAATCCGAGAAGTCGCGCCCGTCGAAAGCACCGTCCAGGAGCAGCTCGAATCGCGTTCCCGGAAGGCCGGGGCTCTCTGGCCGATGGAAGCCGCCGATGTTGACCGCCTTGAACAGTCCTGCCAATTCCGAGCTGACGCGCTCGGCATGCTCGTTGACCGGGTTCTCCTGCTGTCTCAGAGTCATGGTGGCAGCTCCAGACGGCTCTTTGCTGATTTCGTGAATGATGATGTGCTTGATCGGCATAGGATCCCTGTTTTTAGCCTAGCTGGTGGTGCTTCGTGATTTCTCGCCTCCGGAATCTCGACATCCGGCGGTGCGCCGGCTCATGACACGATTCGTGAGTCCGCGCAGGATACTCGGACAGATGCGATCTGACCGCAAATCGAGATTCTCAGTCAGGGCTGGCTCCGACGAAGAGTCAGTTCTTCCCAGTTCGGGGACAATGTGCATGACTCGTGAACCGGGCGAGCGTCAGCTATCAACTCGACTGCAGACTCCGACTGACAAAGCTCCACTGTCCGGACATGGGGCCATGCGACCTCCGAGCAGTCAACCAGGAGTGACAGCTTCTCGGGTCAAGCCGATGACCTGACTTCAGACCATGCTTCTGTTTCCCCCTTCCTACGACGAGGAAACAGACCATGGAGACCGCCAGTTATTCGTCGCGGACCGCCCATGAGCCCTGGAACAAAGGCAAGCTGATTGGCCAGAAGCCGCCGCTGAAGTTGCACGAGATCTGGACTGTTCGCACACAGCTGCGCATGACAGGGAAGACGCGGGAGTTGGCGCTGTTCAATTTGGCGATCGACAGCAAGCTGCGCGGCTGCGACGTGGTGGCCCTGCGGGTCCGCGATATCGCTCACGGCAACCACGTGATCGCGCGGGCCAGCGTTGTCCAGCACAAGACACGCGAGCCGGTGCGATTCGAACTGACCGACCAGACGCGCGAGGCCCACTCAGACCTTGTTCATTATTATTCCGACCATCGCCATCATGCCGCGACCGGCATCAGATAGGGCAGTTTCGCCGGACGCAGTCGGCGGCGTCGCGGTCGCGGCGGCAAGGGCACGCGTAGGAGGAGCTGCTCGAACAGCGCGGGGTGTGTTCGCCCGAAGAAGCGCTCGGCGGCGGTGGTGCCGTCGGCGCGACGGATGTGGAAGTTGTGCACGCCCGTGAGCGCGGCGAGCCTGCGGTCGCTCAAACGATGACGCCCGTGATGATGCAGCGACAGTTGGCCGTTGCGTCCTTCTACGCAGGAACTGCTGCGTTGGAACAGATCGGCGCAAGCGCCGGCGACCTGCTCGACCCGAGCGCTGTCCTCGGGCGCGAGACGCTGCAGCGGATGATCGGCGCGCCGCAGCGCGTCGAGCAACGCGGTACTTGCCGCCTGTACGCGGTGTCGGGTCTCGGCCGCGGTGCTGCGGGAGGCGACGCGCTCGAGGTCGATGGCGGGGATGAGCTGCTCGAGGACTGCCGCTTCCAGCTCCGGGGACAGCGCGAGGGCCTCGACCCTGGCGGTCACGGTGGCGAAGAAGAACGCGAGCGTGGCGAGCCACTGCACGGTCAGGCGCTCGGCCTTCATGATGCGTTCGCGGGCGCGCTCGGGCAGGTCGGCGGCCTCGGCCAATCCCTTCAGCCGCGTCCAGACCGCGGTGAAGCGCGCCGCCACGCGCTCCACCGGCTGCGTCTGTCCATCCGCCGGATCATACGGGTGATACAGCACACCGAGTTCACGGATCAATGCGCGCGCCTCGCTCTGGCGCTCCCGTGCGCGGTCGCGTTCGGCCTCGCACGCGACCAGCGCGCTCAGGGCGGCGTCAATGCGCGTCTCGAAGGCCGGTGGACGCCCGAGCGGGCGCGGCACGCGCGCCTCGAACGCCTGCTGCGCCGCGCACTCGGCCTCCCATCGTATCTGCGCGGCGGCGACGCCGGCTTCAGCCTGGCGCAGATCGCGCGCCAACGCCAAGGACGTGGCTTTGGAGACCTCGTGTTGGCCGTGAAAGAGGTCCGGGGAGTGGTGAGCACCGAAATCCGTCTCGGCATGCCGACGCAGCGCCTTGGCCTCGTCGGCGGTGCTCTGGATGACCTCCACGGCGAGCCCCGTGCAGGCGCCTTGCAGCGCGGCGGTCCAGGTCGCCGCGGTGCGATCCGCGGCGTACTGCTCCAGGACAATGAAGTTCGACACCGGCTCGATGGTGACCAAGCAGATCCCCGGATGAAAGGTTTCGTCCTCGCACACCGTCACCGCACGCGCCGGCATGCCCTCGGCAAGCGCCGTGCGCTGCTCCGCGGCCACCGTGACCACGGCCGTCTCCAAGGCGACATTGAGCGCGTGCTGCGCGCCGTCACTGACCCCGACGAAGGCCGACAGTCCGCTCAGCTCCAGGAACTCACTCACCAGTCGGGTGCCGCCCGCCGCCCGCAAGGTGATGCTGAACTGCGCCGCCACGACCATCCGATGCAACCAAGCGATCCCCTCCGGGGAGCGCGCGAAAGCCGTCAAGCCCGCCGGCGGATCCCCGCGCGGAACCTCCCCGCACCACCCCCGCAAGGTGCTGCGCGCAAGACCCGCAGCGGCCGCCACGCCGCGTTGCGTCTCCCCCGCCGACAGCCGTGCTTCGGCTGCCGCGATGTGCTCGGCTTGCTCCAAGCGTGTGCGCCG
Organism: Thiocapsa rosea; assembly: GCF_003634315.1. Lineage (NCBI taxonomy): Bacteria > Pseudomonadati > Pseudomonadota > Gammaproteobacteria > Chromatiales > Chromatiaceae > Thiocapsa > Thiocapsa rosea. The sequence goes on along the minus strand of NZ_RBXL01000001.1, from coordinate 5,111,798 downwards.
CGTCATGCGCCGATGCTCCGACCGGGGCTCGAACGTCCGGGTAGCGCAGCAGCCGCGCTTGGTCTAAAGTCAATCTCGGCAGGATCTTCGAACATCTTTCCGAACCCTCGGTGAGTTTGCACTTCCAAGGGTATGAAATTTCGAGGGTCCTGCCAAATTCCCGCACATCCATCACCGAGCCTTGGACTCGGACTTGGCCGCGCTTATGAACAAAGCCGCTTGATGCCATGCGTCTGCAATGATAAATCGCAATCCGCCATCGCCATCTCTGTGACACCACGCAATCACCCCGCGAGATATTGCATTCTTCGCGGCCTATATTGATACAGCCGCAGACGAGATTTCTGTGGTACTGCCCCCTAGATGCCCGGAGTTGGGGCGGGGGATAAGTCCCGTCGAGGGCCAGAAGTCCGACCACGAGCGAACAGGTGGTTCAGGTGCTTGCTCCCGCCGCTTGAATTGCTAGAGGCGACGCCGGGGGTCGCCAACACGAAGGTACGTCGCAGCACGTGGCGGGTCATCGTGCTGACGAATGGCATATTTCGAGTACCAGCCCTTGTTACCCGAAATATCGGGACCGTTCCTTCGGGGAGTTCTAGTCTGAAATACGGGGGTGATTACAGTGGCTTAATTTGTGGCTTTTATCGTTGTTGATCTGAAGTTTCCGGGTTCTGGCGCGGTCAGGCGTCAGTGGTACTCGAGGAGTCGCTTGCGTGTGCAAGCGTTGCGACCGCTCGACGCGCATGGCGGACTCCCAGAGGCGCTTACGCCAGCGATCACTTGACGCGGGAAGCGGATTATAATCGCCACCAGCCCCCTGACGCGGGGATTTTGGTATTCCCCCGAGGGCGCTTTCCCTATTCGAACAGTAACTCGCGAGGATAGATTCAATGTTTCACGGGATCATGTTTGCGACGGGCTTACTGGTATCAGGCATCGGTATGAGTGCTGCGGCGGCCGACCCAACCTGGGGCGGTTTCTACGTGGATGGCGCGATCGGCGCTCGCAGCACGACGACCGATGTAAAGAGCAGCGCGACATATAGCACATATTCCGAAAACCGCTTCAATAGAATCCCGTTTACGGAATTGAGAACCGACACGTACAACACGACAAACGACGGAGGCGGCACCAACTTTCTTGGCCAGATTTCCGGCGGATGGCGTTGGGACAACGGTCAGATCGTGGCCGGGATCGGACTCTTTTTCGACTTGTCGGGCGACGATGCCGGTCAGACGAAGGACAACGGTACCAGCTCTACCACCTACTCGCCCGCTGGCCCGGATGAACGCAGCACCTTTTTCTCCGACAGCGGGGAGCTGAAACAGACCAGCCGCTATGGAATCGGCTTGGACATTGCCCCGAGCTGGCGGACTCAACCTTATCTAAAGGTGGTCTACGCGTGGTCGGACATCGAGCTGAAGATGCGCACGTCCGAGTGTGGCACCTCACACGGGTACGGGCCCACGGCGCTGTCCTACGACGAGACCTATTCGGGCCTCGGCATCGGCGGCGGCGTACGCCATCTCTTCGACGATCACCTGTACTTCTTCGCCGAGGCAATGTGGCAAGACCTGGGGTCGAAGTCGTTTAATAGCGTCGCGCTGTGCGGGGACTTCGGGTCGCTCTACAAGGCCGAGTACGGCGAGTACGCTTCCGGCACCCAAACGGTCAAGCTCGAGCCGACCAACCTGACCGGCGTCGTCGGGATCGGGTGGAAGTTCTGACGAGTCAAGCCCGATCCGTCCGATCGGGTGGCGCCGCTTGCACCAGCCGCGCGGGGGAGATAGGAATTCCGGCGAACCCCGGGGCTTTCGGGGGACCGTTTATGTGACGCGTGAGTAGGACGAGCATCGGTTGTCCGCCCGACTGCCGACTCCTAAACGATGAAACTCCAGTGTCCGGAACTGGGGCCAACCGTCGCCGATCCGGGCGACGCGACAGACAGCAAGACGCGCCTTGTGAACTCCCGTGGCTACTTGCGTCACCGATCACTTCACGCGGATTCCGGACACTGACGGGTTCGAGAGCGAAGGGTGTGGTCCATCCCAAGCCACGCGCCGGGTTTGCTGCGGTCGGCAGGGGTGGATCGGGACGAGAAACCAAACATCCGGACCGACGTTATCGCCGGAACGAAGCGTCGGCGAGTAGGTTCGGACAGCGCGATACAATTCCGGACCTCCGTCGGATTCGGAGATGCTCACCGGACCGCCAAGCGGAGGCAGTTGAAGACTTGGTCCCAAACTGAAGCCGTCCGATCGTGAATGGCAAAGGCGGCGGTGGACAAGCCCACACCGGACACTTCCCGTGGTATGTTGGACCCGATAAACGATGCGCCGGTCGAATGCAAACATTGGGTGTGATGGATGACAGACACGGATGATCGCCCCGAACAAACCATCCCCCCGACAGACCTTCCAGAGGACTCGGAACCGGGTCCGGGACTGACCCTGCGGCAGCGGGCCGAGCAGATCGCGCGCGACACCCCGATCCGGGCGCCGGCAGCAATCGCGGCACTGTCACCGGGCGACCTCCAGCGGACCTTCCATGAACTGCGGATCCGGCAGATTGAGCTGGAGCTGCAGATCGAGGAGCTTCGACGCGCACGGGCGGAGACGAAGGCCACTCAGACTGGTGACCTTGACCTCGACGGGCGGCCGCCTGTCGGCTATTGCACGGTCTCCGCATCGGGGGAGATTCAGGAAGCCAATCTCGCCGCCGTCAACCCATTGGGCCTGACCCAAGGCGAACTGATCGGTCAGCCGCTCTCCCGCTTCATCGTCGGTGAGGATCGGGATGTCTTCGACCTGTTTCGCCGATCGCTCTTTGAAGCGCCGACGCAATCCGCGACGGACTCAGGGCCGGCCGGCAGACCAGTTGGCTGCACACTGCGGATGCGTAATCACGACGGGGCGGTCGCCTGGGCGCGGCTCGAAGCCATCGCCGCCATGGATGCCGACCGGGCGTCCATCTGCCGAGTCACGCTTAACGACCTCACACTGAGACAGCAGGTCGAGGCATTGCAGGGCCGTTTGCAACGCGCCGCGATCATCATCGAGGACACCCTGGACTGGCAGTCATGGTTTGGACTCGACGGGCGCTACCTCTGGGTCAACCCGGCGGTGGAGCAGCTCACCGGGTATTCGCCGGAGGAGATCCTGGCGATGCCCGACTGGGTCTCGGTGCTGATCGCGGAGGAAGACTGGCCCATCTTCGGCGAGACCTTCCGGGATGCCATTCGCGGAAGCCGTGGCACGGGTTTCGAGACTCGCTATGTGCGCAAGGACGGTGTGAAACGCTGGATCAGCGTCGACTGGAAGCCGGTGGTCGACACCCAAGGCAAGCTGCTCGGCACCCGGGCCAGCGGACGGGACATCACCGATCTCAAGCTGACGGAAGAGGCGCTGCGGCGCAGTCAGTCCATGCTCGCGCGCACGGAGGCCATCGCGCACGTCGGTAGCTGGGAATGGGATGCAGGGACGGACTCCGTGACCTGGTCGGACGAGTTGTACCGAATCCTGCAGCGCGATCCGGCCGAAGGGGCGCCCTCCTTTGCGGACCATTTGAAACTCTATTTGCCCGAAGACATGAAACGACTCCGTGATGCGGAGCAGACCGCTCTCGCTCACGGCACGCCCTACGAGCTGGAGCTGCGCGCCGTTCGCAAGGATGGCGCGACCCGGGTCTTGATGGCCGCCGGCCACGCGGACATCGACACGGAACAGCGTGTCGCGCGCCTGTTTGGATTCGTTCAGGATGTCACCGAACGCCGCGCGGCCGGCCGCGCCCTACGGGACAGCGAGGAGCGGTTCCGTGCGATGTTCATGAATGCGCCGCTCTGCATCCTGATCCTCGACGCGGACACCGGCGAAATGCTCGATGCCAACCCAACCGCCTGCGCACAATACGGATATGGCTCGGTTGAGGCGCTCAAGGCCGACTTCGATCGGATGTGGCTCGCAGAGCCCTACTCCCGGGAAGACGCGGTGCAGTGGGCTGCCAAGACGATCCGGGAAGGCCCGCAGCAATTCGAATGGTGCTATCGCCACGGCGGAGGTCAATTACGGTGGGAATGGGTCCATTCGAACACGATCGTGATGCAGGGCAAGACTAGGCTGTTCAATTTCCCATCGGAAGGCCGAGAAATGTTCATGCAGTTTTCATGGCCGGTCTCAGGGCGCGCCGACGGCGTGCGAGCATGGAGGGTCCGAGGTGCATGTGTACCCACTGCTCGACATCAATGGTGCGCACCGATGCCATCGCCTCGCGGATGACCGGGGCGGTGAGCTCGCAGAGGAAGGCCGGAATCAGCAGCACGAGCCTGCCGACTTCTTTGAGCGGGCCGCGGGCGGTGAAGGCTTTGTAATGGCCGAAGACCGATTCGATGATATCGGAGGACGCCAGCCAGGTCGCCCCGGCGGGAAGCTTGGTCGCTTCATGTTCGACGTGCTGGAGTACCCGCGTCTGGAAGTCGGCCACCGGGGCCGCCAGCGGTCCCTGCGCCGCCAACTGCTCCAGCACCAGCGCCGGTGTGGCGCGCGAGAGTCCCCGGGTTTTCAGGATCGTCTGGATGGTCTTGGACACGGCGATCGTCTGTGTCCACTCGGGCAAGCGCGCGCGATACGGCAAGACCCAGGCAAACGCCTGGAGAAAACGCGCATAGCCCCGATCGGCCAAGCGCCAGAAGGTGTCATCCAGGTCGTCCAGCGCCGTGGCGCCGGCCGCCTGCAGCGCCTCGCACAACGCCGCACGCGTGTCGTAGTGTGTTCCGATCAGGGCACGCAAGGGTTCGACACGCCGCTTGCCCCACGCCATGCGCAACTGCGCCCAGGCATTGGCGGTGAAGACGCACGGCAGCCCAATGGCGCTGAAGTCGCCCTGATCGTGATAACCGATCAGGCGCTGCGCCCAGTCGACATGGGCATCCATCGCCATATAACGCGCTTTGGTGCGCTGGCGCGGCGGGAGCAGAAACGCCAGGTCGGTTTGTTGAAAGTGGCTCAAGGTCGCACCGGCCTGCTTCAAAAACGCCTGCCAGTGCGCGTCATCGCGCCAGTGCGCCTTCAGGTGCGTGGCGATGGCATGGGAGATGTCATACGTCTCCACACAGCTCGGCGCCTGTTGGCGAAACAAGGCGATGCCCTTGCGCACGTCGCTACCGTGATCGGCGACGATCTGCACCGGTACACCCGTCCGCGCGCTCACCTGTTCCAGCACCGCCGCCACCCAAATACCGGTACTCTTGAGCGTCATCTCGACGGCCAGCACCGTCATGTCGCCATGCCGTGGCGAATAGCCGGTCTCGGCCAACCGGGCGACGGGAATGCCGAGCACGACCAAGCACTTCAGCGCGCCCAGGCCCACCGTCTCATCGATGACGAAAATCCAATCGTCGCGCCGCGGCAGGGGGCGCTGCAAGCGGGCCAAACCCAACCGACAGCACCAATTCAGCACGGTGGTGGAAGCGGGGACACCCAGCGGCAGATAGCCTGCCAACAGGCGCAGCACCCAACTGACCCCGCGACAACCGAAGCTGGCGTGCAGGTACAACTGCAGACTGAGCTGAATCACCTCCAGGGAATAATGGTGGTTGGCAAGACGCGTCGGGACCAGCGCCATGGGCGGCTCCTCGCCACGTTCCTTGTCGGTTTCATCCCCGGATGCGGCGCTCGCAGGTGCTTGGCCCTCAGCCACCAAGGCCCGCGCTTTCCAGTAGGCACGGCTGTCCTCCAAGTCGCGAATGCGCACCTGCGCCGCACGCAAGCGCTTCTGCCGCTCCAGCGCCTTGGCTCTCCAGCGGTCGCGCGCGTCGCGAAACAGACGGAGCAGCCGGGACATGGGAGTCTTCAGATCGTTCATGCGCGTCGAACCTCGGATCGGATGCCCGTCACGTTGGGGGCAGCGGTGTGCTCGCAGATCCAAGAATTGTGTAGAGTTCGGCGTGCTTCTTCAAGCCGACTATCCGCTCTGTTGGCTAAACACCAATTTTGCATGAGCGACCGAAGGCGGTTTTGGCACAAATTGAACTACCTAGGGCAAGACCCACATCTTGGCCATGACGGTCGACATCACGAACGAAAAGCAGATCACGTCGAAATTGCACGCCAGCGAGGCACGCGCCCGCGCCATCATCGACACGGCGCCGGCTCCCTTTATGATTCGGGATGAGGAGAACGTCCTCTATTTGAATCCGGCATTCACCGAGCTGTTTGGCTATACCCTGGAGGATATTCCCACCGTGGCCGATTATTGGTCACGCGCCTATCCAGACCCTGAAGCTCGCCGGCAACGCGAAAGCTTCGCGCGCCGCTTTTTGGAGAGCGCGCCTCGCGGTGGGGCGATCCGCGCGCCGGCGGAAGCGACAGTTCGCTGCAAGGATGGTCAGATCCGTACCGTTCAGACCGGCGCATCAAGGCTGGATCAGCCCTTCGATGGCTGTTACTTGCTCAGCTTCCACGATGTCACCGACATCAGGGCCGCGCAGGTGCAGGCCGAGCAGGCGGCGCGGGCGAAATCCGAATTCCTGGCCAACATGAGCCATGAGATCCGCACCCCGCTCAATGCCATGCTGGGCCTGGCGCAATTGCTGGAAGGCGAGGTGTTGTCCGCGGAGCAACGCCACCTGGTCCAACGGTTACGCACGGCCGGGCAATCCCTGCTCGCGCTCGTCAACGATATCCTCGATCTCTCCAAGCTCGCGGCCGGTCAACTACGCCTGGAGGTGCGGACCTTCTCGCCGGCGGCCGTGCTGGCGCAGGTCGCGAGCCTCCTGGGTCAGCAGGCCCGCAGCAAGGGGCTCGCCTTTCGGATCGATACGTCGGCGGATCTCCCCGCCTGGCTGCGCGGCGACGCGTTGCGACTGGAACAAATCCTCGTCAACCTGGTCGGCAACGCGGTGAAATTCACCGAGCACGGCGAGGTACGCATCCAGGTCAGCCAACAGGACATCGACACCACGGCGATGCGGCTGCGCTTGGAGGTCCGCGACACCGGGATCGGGATTAGCCCGGAGAAACTGGCCATCCTGGGCACCGCCTTTACACAGGCCGACGGGAGCATCACGCGGCGTTTCGGCGGCACCGGGCTGGGTCTGGCCATCAGCAAACAGTTGACGGGGCGGATGGGCGGCACACTCGGGATCGAAAGCACCCTCGGGGTCGGCAGTACCTTCCGGTGCGAGCTGCCCTTCGAGCGGGCCAGCGTCTACGACGCGCCGCCGGACCAGGCCGAGCCAGTCGAGCGGCCGGCCGGACCGCGCCTGAGCGGGGTGCACTGCCTGGTGGTGGATGACAGTCCGGTGAATCGGGAGGTGGTCGAACTCGCACTGAGGCGCGAGGGCGCCCGCGCGACGCTGGTCGCCGATGGCCGGCAGGCGCTGGATCGTCTTCGTGTTCAATCCCGGGAAATCGCCGCCGTACTGATGGACATCCAGATGCCGGTGATGGATGGACTCTCCGCGACCCGCGCGATCCGCCGGGAACTTGGCCTGACCGAGCTGCCAGTGATCGCCTTTTCCGCCGGCGTGCTGGTGGAGCAGCGACAACAGGCGCGTGAGGCCGGCGTCAACGATTTCCTGGCGAAACCGGTGGACCTCGAGGAACTGGTCGCGGTTCTGGCCCGCTGGACCGATCCTCAACCGGCGATTGCGCCGGTCGCCGAGCGTCCGGTCCGCACGCCGCCGCCAACTCCGTCGGGGTTTCCCGACATCCCCGGGATCGATCGCCACCGGGCGGCGCGTCTGCTCGACCAGGACGGGTCGTTCTTCCTGCGTCTGGCGCGTCGGTTTGTCGGCGATTTCGCCGACGCAACCGAGCAGACACGACAGGATCTGGCGCGCGGCGAGGTTATTGCCGCCACCCGGCGGCTGCATACCCTGCGCGGCCTCGCCGGGAATATCGGCGCACTCGAACTGGCGCAGACTGCACTGGCCCTGGAGACCGCGCTCGCGGACCCGCTTGCGGATCCGGCGCCCGCTCTGGCGATCTTCGAGGCGCGATTGAACGCGCTGCTCACCGCCCTCGCTCCTTGGCTGGAGGGCGTAGAACCCGTGCCGGTCGAACACCCGGATGTGCCCCTCGACGCTGCCGGGCTCACTGCACTCTGCGACGCCTTGTCCGCGCATGATTTGGCGGCCATGGATCTGTTCGAGGCTTTGCAACCGGCCCTGACGCGGCGCGACGGTGAGGCCGCGACCCGGGCGCTGGCCGAGATGATCCAGTCGCTGCGCTTCACCGATGCCTTGACGCGTCTGGCGGCCAAGCGCCCATCAGAGCGATCGGGCTGAACGGCGTCCCTCATGACGGACGTCCTGGCGAGTGGTCGACCCGGTTGTCGTCATCCGGGTGCTTCCGAGCTGACGCCGTGTAAACTCATCAGTCGACTCGCCGATCCTCAATGAGGTTGGAGTGATACCCGCGAACCCCGCCATCCGGATCCTGATCGTCGATGACGATCCCGTCAGCGTTCAGGTGATGGCGCGGGCGCTGAAGTCCGTGTGCCGGTGCGAGTTCGCCTTATCCGGACCGCAGGCGCTGGAGCGCCTGGCTAAGGAGAGGTTGCCGGCGCTGATTCTGCTCGATGTCTTGATGCCGGAGATGGACGGTTACACCCTGTGCCGGACGCTTCAGTCCGACCCGCGCCTGAAGGACATTCCAGTGATCTACGTGACCGCCAGCCAGGATCCGGACAGTGAGACCCGCGCCCTGGAGGCCGGCGCGGCGGATTTCATCGCCAAACCGATCAATCCACCGGTGCTGCATCTACGCGTTGGGCTGCAGCTGCAGTTGCGCGAGCGCGATCAGGCACGACGCGACAGCGAAGCGCGCTTTGAACGCCTCGCCCATTATGACGCGCTGACCGGTCTGCCCAACCGCCTGCTGCTGGCCGACCGTCTGCACCAGGCCATGGCGCAGACCAAGCGACGGGGAAAACGCCTGGCGGTAGCCTATCTCGACCTTGATGGCTTCAAGGCGATCAATGACCGCCACGGACACGCCGTCGGCGACCGGGTATTGGTCACCGCAGCCGAGCGCATGAAGCAAGCCCTGCGCGAAGGCGACACCGTAGCGCGTCTTGCCGGCGACGAGTTTGTTGCCGCACTGATCGATCTGGAATCCAGCGACGCCGGTGCGCTGTTGCTCGACCGTCTGCTCGCCGCCCTATCCGCACCGATGCCCCTCGGCGATCTCGTCGTGCAGATCTCGGCCAGTCTCGGCGTCACCTTCTATCCGCAGCCGGTCGAGGTGGACGCGGATCAACTGCTGCGTCAAGCCGACCACGCCATGTATCAGGCCAAGCTGACCGGTAAGAATTGCTATCGCGTCTTCAATGTCGATCAGGATCATCGCAACCGGGGTGTGCAGGAAAATCCGGAGCGCATCCGCAGCGCCCTGGTCGCACGCGAATTCGTGCTCTATTATCAACCCAAGGTCAGCCTGCGCAGCGGGGATGTCATCGGCGCCGAGGCATTGATCCGCTGGCAACATCCGAAACGCGGACTGCTGCTGCCGCAGGAGTTCCTGCCGGTGATCGAGGATGACCCGCTGGCGGCCGAGCTCGGCGAATGGGTCATCGAAACGGCGCTGACCCAGATGGAGGTCTGGGAGGCGAACGGAGTCGATCTCCCGATCAGCGTCAATGTTGGCGCTTGCCAGTTACGGCAGTCGGATTTCGTCGCGCGTCTGCGCGCCCTTATGGCCGCGCATCCTGGGGTCAAGCCGGCGAGCCTCGCGCTGGAAATCCGGGAGATCAGTGCGATGCGAGACCTGGCGCATGTCGCCCGGGTCGTCGCGGACTGCCGCGAGCTCGGGGTGAGCTGCGCCCTGGACAACTTTGGTATCGGCTATTCTTCGTTGACCTATCTGAAACAACTGGCGGTCACCGCGTTGAAGATCGACCGGAGTTTTGTGGGCGATATGCTCGATAACCCGGATGACCTGGCGATCATCGAAGGCATTTTGGGCCTGGCCACCGCTTTCCGCCTCCAGACCATCGCCGAAGGGGCGGAGACTCCGGAGCAGGGAGAGCGGCTACTGCAACTCGGCTGCGAGCTGGCTCAGGGTTACGGCATCGCCCACCCGATGTCGGCCGACGCGGTCATCGGGTGGCTGGCCGACTGGCCGCCATCACCTCATTGGATCCATCTTTTCTTGGACCGCAGACGCGCCTTGTTGTCCGACCTGGCCAAATAGGGCCGACCTGCAAGTCCCCGTGTTGCACCCTGGCCAAGTCACCCGCGAGCAGGCGTCGGGCTTAGACTCCCAAGGACAACCCATGTCGGTCCGGGCCGACCGGATCAGCATGATCTTGGCGAGTCGAGAGCCGGCTCGAAACAACATTGCGGTCAGCGCCCATCAAGAAACCAATGACAGCTCAAGGACGAGTCGATGCCGTAGCCTCATCCGAGCCCGGTGACTGCTCCTGGGGCCGTGCTGCCCATGAGCAGTCAAATGGCGGTGTCTGCTTTCAGGCCATGCCACTGACCGGATCTCCGCCCATGCTTCTGTTTCCCCTTCCTTCGACGAGGAAACAGACCATGAAGACCACCAGTGTTGCGTCCCAAACCGCCCATGAGCCGTGGAACAAAGGTAAGCTGATTGGCCAGAAGCCGCCGCTGAAGTTGCAAGAGATCTGGACCGTTCGCACACAGCTGCGCATGGCCGGGAACACGCGGGAGTTGGCGTTGTTCAATCTGGCGATCGACAGCAAGCTGCGCGGCTGCGACCTGGTCGCCCTGCGGGTCCGCGATATCGCTCATGGCAACCACGTGGTCGCGCGGGCCAGCGTTGTCCAGCAAAAGACACGCGAGCCGGTTCGATTCGAACTGACCGACCAGACGCGCGAGGCCGTACAGGCCTGGATCAAAGAGGCCGCGCTCTCCACTGGGGATTATCTCTTCCCCAGTCGGCAGAGCGGCTCACCGCACTTGTCCGCCCGTCAGTACGCGCGCATCGTCAAGCGATGGATCGGACTCATGGGCGCTGATCCGCAGGAGTACGGGACGCACTCGCTGCGTCGGACCAAGGCGACGTTGATCTACCGTCAAACCAAGAACTTGCGTGCCGTCCAGCTGCTGCTGGGGCATCGCAAGATTGAAAGCACCGTACGCTACTTGGGAGTGGAGGTTGACGACGCTCTCGACATTGCCGAGCACATCGAGTGCTGAGGTAAACGTGGGCGCTCAGTCACGGCTGAGCGCCGCTCAGGAATTCTCAGATCGGCTCCTTGAGAACCTCTTCCAGGGTCGTGCCATCCAGGACGCGATCGGCCCAGACCTCAAGATCGTCCTCGCCCGCCTGCTCGAGGCGTGCCTCGGCCCAGGCCGGCAGGGGCCCGAAGCGCCGCACCAGCTGACGGCGCAGCAGCTTGGTTTCGCCCTCGGAGATACCCTGCTGCTTCCACTCCTCGGTCCAGGTCTTCACACGTTCGGCCAACATGGCGCGCATCTCCTGAAGATTGTTGACGTTCGGTAGCTCGGCGCCCGGCACGCGCGCCGGCAACAGCACGCGCTTGAGCCAGACGACGAAGGCACGGCGCAGACTGTCCTGCTCGGGTGCGGCGAGCCAATCAATCAGACTCGCCAGGACCCGCTCGATATCCTCGGGCCGGCGACTGTTCTCGAGCCGGAACAAGGCCGCGGCGACATTGCGCTGTCCCGCCAGCTCGGTATCGGCAAGCCGCTGCTCGTCGAGCAGCAGATAGCGGATCTGCGGCTGCCATCGGCGCAGCTGCTCGGGTAAGTCCGGCTCGATCAAGTCGTCGAGACTGGTCTTGGCCCACCAGGATTTCTCACCATTGTAGAGGACGATCGGCAGCACCGGAGGCAGCGGGCTTCCCGAGGGGATCTCGCCGGCGGCGGCGAGGTCCTGATACAGCAGTCCGATATAGGTCAACAGCCGCACCGCCATGAGGCGATCGACGCTCGATTGAAACTCCAGCAGCAAATAGACATAGACCCAGCGCTCGCCCCAGCGCAGCCGCCAGATCATGTCGTCCTCGCGCTCGCGAAGGTCGTGGCTGACGGTGATCTCGCTCACGCGCTGTAGGGTGGTGAAGTCCAATTGCGCGACCCAGTCCTCGTGCACGAAGCCTCGGATTAAGTCCGCGACCAGATCGCGATGCGAGAACAGGAGCTTATAGGAAGGATCGTGGTCGGCCATCCGGGAGAGCGGGATAATTCCGTTGTTTCCGAACAATACCCCAAACCGATCCGCATGACAGCGTGCGCGCAAGCCAGACGCCTCAAGAGCGTCGGCAAGCCGCCGCTCAGGACTGACCGCTGCCGGACAGGTAAATCCTGACAGCGGAAAGTCGATCGCGCCTCAACGAGCGACAAGTCACGACCCAGAACGGGTGGTCACCGGGGCAGATTGGGGACTGTTCCAGAGCCGATAGCCGACATTCATGACGGAGCGTCGGCAACGACATCGCGACCTGTCGCACCTGTGGCGGGCGGAACGCATCGAGGGACCGACGTCATTATCCGCAAACGGAAGGCAGCGACAGAGCCCATAGCGGACAGGGGTGCAACCAACCGCGGTGGCCTGATGCCGGCGGAACCGGGAGACGCAACTTGGACGATACCGGACGTCAAACGCCCTATCGCTGGGTGGGCATTCGTCCCGACGACTACCCGGAGATCGACAAGAAAACCCTCGTCGGCGCAAGGCTGACAGTTGAACAGCTTTCCGTGTAGAATTCGCGGGCAATTTCCAGACACCCATGCTCGCCCGCCGGAGTCCCCTGCCGATGTAGGTATCACGCGCAAACCGAGTCCCCGGACTCTCGCCGTTGTTCAACGCGATGCCGCGCGCCTGATGCTTGCGTCTTCTCCACGACCTTTACGGTCGACCGACCGCATTACCCTACCGGGTAGCCAAGCGGCCTTCGCGATTCGTTACTCCGCCGACCTTTCGGCCTGCATCAGCTGCGGAAACGCTTAGGCATGAATTCACTTCGCAAGGACTGGCTGTCCAATGTCCGTAACGATCTGCTCGCGGGCTTGGTCGTCGCGCTGGCGTTGATCCCCGAGGCCATCGCCTTTTCGATCATCGCCGGGGTCGATCCCAAGGTCGGTCTTTACGCCTCGTTTGCGATCGCCACCATCACCGCCTTTGTCGGCGGGCGCCCCGGCATGATTTCGGGTGCCACAGCGGCGATGGCGCTGCTGATGGTGGTGCTGGTCAAAGAGCATGGTCTGCAATATCTGCTGGCAGCGACCATCCTGACCGGCATCCTGCAGATCATCGCCGGCGCGTTGCGCCTCGGGAACCTGATGCGCTTCGTGTCGCGCTCGGTCATCACCGGCTTCGTCAACGCCCTGGCCATTCTGATCTTCATGGCGCAGCTGCCCGAGTTGATCGGGGTGACCTGGGAGGTCTATGCCATGGTTGTCGCCGGACTGGCCATCATCTATCTCTTCCCCTATCTCACCAAGCTCATCCCCTCGCCGCTGGTCACCATCGTGGTGCTGACCTCGGTGTCGGTGGCGCTCGATCTGGACATCCGCACCGTCGGCGACATGGGCGCACTACCCGACACACTGCCGGTGTTCCTGTTCCCGGATATCCCGCTGAACTGGGAGACGCTCGCGATCATCTTCCCGGTGTCGGCCACGCTCGCCGTGGTGGGTCTGCTGGAGTCATTGATGACGGCCTCGATCGTGGATGATCTGACCGATTCGAACAGCAACAAGAACCGCGAGTGCGTCGGTCAGGGTGTGGCCAACATCGGCGCGGGTTGCCTCGGCGGCATGGCGGGCTGCGCCATGATCGGTCAAGCGGTCATCAACATTAAGTCCGGCGGGCGCGGCCGGCTCTCGACGCTCGCCGCGGGTGTCTTCCTGATCCTGATGGTGGTCTTTGCCGGCGATCTCGTGGCGATGATTCCGATGGCCGCGCTGGTGGCCGTGATGATCATGGTCTCGATCGGCACCTTCAACTGGGCCTCGATCCGCAACCTGCGCGAGCATCCGCTCGCCGCCAACGTCGTCATGATCTCGACGGTGGTCGTGGTGGTCTTCACGCATGATCTGGCGATGGGCGTCCTGGTGGGCGTGCTCTTGTCCGGATTCTTCTTCGCCAACAAGGTCGGACAGGTGCTGCACATCGGCTCGGTGTCCGTGCATGAAGGGCGCACGCGCGTCTACGTGGTCACGGGCCAGGTGTTCTTCGCCTCGGCTGATCGTTTCGTGGCCTCGTTCGACTACAAAGAGGTCATCGAGAAGGTCCGCATCGATGTCAGCCGCGCCCATTTCTGGGACATCACCGCGGTCAGCGCGCTCGACAAGGTGGTCATCAAGTTCCGTCGCGAAGGCACCGACGTGGAGATCGTTGGCCTCAACCAGGCCAGTGCGACCCTGGTGGACCGCTTCGCGGTGCACGACAAACCCGATGCCGTCGAACAACTGATGGGGCACTAAACCGCGTCCGGCGCGGCACGCGTCGCGTCGTGGCGCGCTCGGCCTCGGCTCGCGCGCGTGGCGTTGGCGAGACGCGGTTTGGATCGATCAACAGATTCGGAAACTCGCGCCGCGTCTTGGACGAAGGCGGCGAGTTCTCGGGGAAGCCGAGGTCCGCGCGAGTGACACCGTCTTTCGTCGCAGACGCGGTCTGAAAAGGGGAACTCAACATGCAAGAAGACGAAGACAAGATCCTGGCCTGCGTCGACCGCTCGCACTTCGCCGATTACGTCACCGATGCCGCTGCCTGGGCTGCGCGCCGCATGAGTGCGCCGCTGGAGTTGATGCACATCATCACCCGTCACACCGAAACCGCTTCGGGCGGCGACCGTAGCGGCGCCATCGGCTTCAACGCGCAGCAACACCTGCTGACCAAGCTCTCCGAGCAGGACGAGGCGCGCAGCAAGGCCACCCGCGAGGAGGGCCGGCTGTTTCTGAATCGGCTGCGCGAGCGCGCGATCGCCGTCGGGGTGCCGGCGCCGGATGTGCGCCAGCGCTACGGCGATCTGGAGGAGGTGCTGGTCGAGCAGCAGCCGGGAGTGCGTCTGTTCGTGCTCGGTCGACGAGGGGAATCGGCCGAGACGACGCAACGCGATCTCGGCCGCAACGTCGAGCGCATGGTGCGCGCGCTGAAGAAGCCGATCATCGCCGTCACCCAGGGGTTCCAGGAGCCCAGTCGCGTGATGATCGCCTATGACGGCGGCAGCATGACCCGGCACGGCGTGGCGATGGTCGCGTCCAGCCCCCTCTTTCGGGGTTTGCCGATCCATCTGCTGATGTCCGGTGAGCCTCGCAAGGACGGCCCGCGGCAGCTGGAGTGGGCGAAGACGACGCTGGAAGAGGGCGGGCTCGAGGTCGAGGCCGCCCTGATCCCGGGCGACGCCGAGAGCATCATCGCCCGCAATATCCAGGAGCAGGCGATCGACATGCTGATCATGGGCGCCTACAGCCACTCGCCGTTGCGCAGCTTGGTCTTCGGCAGCAAGACCTCCGATCTGCTGCGCTCGGCACGCATCCCGACGCTCCTATTGCGTTGAACGTGTCACGTTGAACGAGGCCGACCGATGACATCCGATCCGCGCACCTACGGGGAACGACTCCAATCGGAGCTGGATGCTTTGATCATCGACATCGCCGAATCCAACGACGCGGGCGGCACCGTGGAGCTGGACCAGACACGCGTCGGCCGCCTCTCGCGGATGGACGCCATGCAGCAACAGGCGATGGCGAAGAACACACACGAACGCTACGGCATCCGACGGCGCCAAATCGAGGCCGCACTCGCACGGATCGAGGCGGGGACCTTCGGCCTCTGCTGCTTGTGTCGTGAGCCATTGGACAGCGAGCGACTCGATTCGGATCCGGCCGTGGTCTTTTGCGCGGACTGTGCGGAAGCGCGCGAGCAGGAACGCGGGCAGCGCTGATTCCCCGTTGACCAAACCGGTCGGGGACAACGGACACCACCGGCAGCTCGGGAGGACGCATTCCGGATGGTCGAGTCTCATCCCTATCGCGCCGACATCGACGGCTTGCGCGCCCTGGCCATCGTGCCGGTGGTGCTCTTTCATGCCGCGATCCCGGGGTTCGGAGGCGGCTTCGTCGGCGTGGATGTCTTCTTCGTGATCTCCGGCTACCTGATCACCTCGATCATCGCGCGCGAGCTGCAGACGGGCCATTTCTCGATTGCGCGTTTCTACGAGCGACGGGTGCGACGCATCCTGCCGGCCTTGTTCGCGGTCCTGCTGGCCAGTGCACTGGCCGCCGCCTTGATCCTCTATCCCGCCGAGGCACGCGGTTTCGCCCGATCGTTGATCGCCGCGACCCTGTTCGTCTCGAGCATCTTCTTCAACCGCGAAAGCGGCTATTTCGATCAGGAGGCCGAGCTCAAGCCCCTGCTGCACACCTGGTCGCTCTCGGTCGAGGAGATCTTCTATATCCTCTATCCGGTCCTGCTCTGGCTGGTCTGGGGCCGCGGACTGAGGACTCGAATCGCGCTCGTCGGCGGGATCGCAGCGCTCTCGTTTGCGGCCTCGGTGATCGCGCTCCGGCTCGACCCCGCTTCGACGGCCGCCTTCTTTCTGCCGCATCTTCGGGCCTGGGAGCTGCTGATCGGCGCGCTCGTGGCCTTGGCCCCGCTGCGTCTGCCGCGCGGGAGGCTCTTCTCCGACCTGATCTCGATCCTGGGACTGGTGCTGATCGCCTGGCCCGTCCATGCCTATTCGCAGGAGACCGTCTTCCCGGGGCTTGCCGCCCTGTCGCCCTGTCTCGGCGCGGCACTGCTGATCCTTGCGGGCCAGCGGCGGCCGTCGCTGATCGGGCGGGGCCTGTCCTGGCGGCCGATCGTCCTGATCGGCCTGATCTCCTACTCGCTCTACCTCTGGCATTGGCCGATCTTCGTCTTCGCGCGCCACTTGATGGGTCCGAACCTACCGCTCGGGGTATCGCTGCTCCTGGTCGCGGCGAGCCTGATCCTGGCGATCCTCTCCTGGCGATTCATCGAGCGCCCGTTCCGGGGCCGCTCCGGCGTGCTGCCGCGGCCGCTGCTCTTCGGTGCAGCCGCCCTCGCGGCCGCGCTCCTCGTCGGCATCGGCGTGCACGCCGAGCGCACGGCCGGATGGCTCGGCCGCTATCCTCCCGAGCTTGCCGTTATCCTCGCTGCCGCGGATGACCGCGATCCGCGTCAACTCACGTGCGAGAGTGTGCGCGCCGATACCCCCGGATGCCTCTACGGCGATCCGGAGGCCGCGCCGATCATCGCGCTCTTCGGAGACAGCCACGCCGCCACCTACGCGACCCTGCTCGGCGAGCTGGCGCGCGAACGCGGAACCTCCGTGCTGAGCCTGGCGATGCCGATCTGCCCGCCGGCCCTCGGCTGGCAAGGGGAGCTCTTGTCCTGGCGGGAGGATTGCGAGCGCTTTCAGCGGCTCGCGCTGGATCGGATCATCGCAACGCCGAGCATTCATACGGTGGTGCTCTCGGCCCGCTATCGGATCTACCCCTTCGATGATCCCGACTCCGGACTCGTCGATGCCATCGACGCCGCCATCGGCGCCCTGGCCGCGGCCGGCAGGCGGGTCGTGCTCGTCTATCCCGTGCCCGAGCCTGGCGGGGATGTCCCGACGGTTCTGGCAGAAGCCGTGTTGAAGGGGCATGACCCGGAAGGGATCGGTCAGCCGCTCGCGCAGCTCGCGGAGGACGCTCGGTGGGTCACCGACGCCCTGAATGACCTTGGCGCGCAGACGCCGCTGATCCGGCTCCATCCGCATCGGATCCTGTGCCGGGACGGCCAGTGTCACTTCTACCGCGACGGGCAGGTGCTCTACTACGACGACAATCATTTGAGCGTGAGCGGGGTGCGCTTGTTGCGACCGCTCTTCGCGCCTCTGTTCGATCGCCCGGAGGAACACGGACGCGCTTGGCTGGATGGAGCTCGATGACGAGAACGACACTCGAGCGACAACAGGTCTGGATAGATCCGGCCGCTATCCTCGCGGGGCTGATGTGGGGGAGTCTGTCTCCCGATCGCTCGGGTCTTCGAGGTCTGGCTTTGACCGCTCCCGGATCTGCTGCTCTTTACGACCTTGGTGCAGGTGTCCTTTTGCATGCGCGAGACGCCTTCCGTGATCGGTGTTTCGTACTGGCCGTCGGGGTCGGCAACGTCGTGCTGGTTCCCCTGTTGGTCCGGGCCATGCTGCGATGGCTGCCGGCGGAGAATCTCAGGGCGACCGTCTTGGCCGAGGGCCTGTTGCCCGCGGCGGTACTCCTGATCGGTATTCCCGTTTCGCCTGCGGCGGTTTCGGAGCGCTGGATCCAAGCCGATGCCGGACGGGCGGTTTGGCGTGAACGGCTTGGCCTGGTAGGTGGTGCCTGTGATTGCCCTGGTGGTGCTCCTGATCGCGGGCGCGCAGGTGAACTCGGTGTGCACCGCGGGGCCGGTGCTGCCGACGGTCCTGCCGGTGTTCATCGCTTGCCTGCTGCTGGCTGCACTCCTTGCTTGGTTGCTCGCACCTCTCATGCGGCTGCGCTTCGATGCGGGTTGCGCCTCGGCCTTCAGTCTCGGAGCCCGAAACTCGTTCGTCGTCCTGCCCTTTGCGTTGGCCTTGCCGACGGGATGGAAGAAATCTTAACGGTCGGGGTTTGATTGAAAGACAGCAGCAGCTCTTCGAATCGGTGGCCGCTCCTCGACGGAATTCGGTCACCCCGAATCAACGCCGACCTGGCAGCAGAAAGAATGGAGTGGACGCCGAGGACGGCGGGATTGGGTGACCGCTGATGGGGCGGAGTGGCCACGAATGCCGGCGACTCGACTGGCAGCAAACCGCGTCCACCAAGTCGAACAGACGCATGGCAACCGTCGGCTTACCGCCGGACGCCGGTGATGGCATCGCCGGCGCCTGCTCTTTGGCGGCTCCGAGTGCCGATGCCGATGTCGCTTTCCGGAATCCGCCTTCACAGGGGGGTGCTGACCGATCGGTTTCGGCTCCCACGGCACGATTCAACGCGGGCAAATTCCGAGCAGGTTCCTTACGCGTTTCCAGGGTTGCAGGGTCACCGGAGCCCGGTCGGCGCCGCGGTCGAAGAAGAATCCGCTTGAGGATCCGCCGTCGAGGTTGATGGCGCGATCGACCCGCCAAGGCGTCAGGACGTCCGGGAAAGCGAGAATTTCCCCGAGCTCGGCGAGGGTGAGACTGCTTGTGATCGCACCGATGACCCAGTGTCCGCGCCAATCCGTAGCGATGAAGGTACGCCGCCGCGGATCGGTGGCCGACAGGCCCCGCACCGGGCGTCCGTCTTCCACGAGATAGGGTCCGGTCTGCAACAAGGCGGTGATGCTCGGGTGATCTTGGAACCGGCCACGCCGGACGAGGTGGATGCCGCGCTCGTCGCTGTAGATCACGCCGCTCAGGAGTTTTGCGGTCTCGAAGCGATTGATCCGTCGTCCTTTGGAGATCACGAGCCCGGACGGCTGTCGATCCGGATGAAAGAAGCCGCCGTTGACCCCGGCAACACAGCCCTCGGCGCGGAAGGCCGCCTCCAGCGTCGGATGAGCCGGTTCGGAGCCGGCCCCCAGATCGATCACCTCCAAGCGGAATGTCCGCGAGGCGAAGAAGGCGAGGTGTGCGGTGACCTGTTTGCCGTCGGACGGGCGCACCGCGGTGCGATTGGCGTAGGCGAGGTCCACGCTGATGTCCTGCCGCTGCGACTCCCCGGCAGGCGTCCAGTCCACGGCGAGCGTGGTCGAAGCTTGCAGCAGAAGGGCCAGGAGAAAAACGCCCGGCCACGCTGGACGGGCGTTGAACGACCTGCGCATGCGACCGGCTCGCGCTTGTCGGATCGGCCTCATCATCGACCCGGCTGCCGGAATCCGTTCAATGGTCCTGCATCATGGCGGCGAGCTGCTTCCAACTCAGGTAGCGGCGTTGCCGATGGAGGGTCGACCGGGACCGGCGGATGCCGCGATCAGCGAAACACGCTTGGTCATGGCATTCTCATTCGGTTCGCGGCACAAGACCGACGCGGCAGGCCTCAAGTGCTCGCAGCAATTTGGTCTTGATCTCCTTGAACAGAACCCCGGGCAACTCGCCATAGGCCACGCTCGCCAAGTCGCCGGGACGCGCGAAGCGCAAATCCGGGCCCGGCCACGTAAATCGGTTGGCCTCGGTTAAGATCACCCAGGATCGCTCGTTGTCCAGTGTGAGACGGCGCTTGGTCGCAGGCGGAAGCTCGACGGCCAGGGACGGGTCTGCCGGCGGACTGTGGGTAACCGGCAGAACCGTGACGATTCGCTCTCCCTCCTGGTTTGTCGTGACCAAAATCACGGCGCAGGGGCGGTCCTTGAGTCCTTCCTCTTGGCCGCGTCGGTGTGCATCTCCCCATAAGTAGTGCCTGAACAGAAACCAACTTTCCTTCGCGAGAACAGTCGGTTATAATATGACCCCATGATCGAAGATCTCGCCGGTTTTCGATCGAGAGGGTCAGAGAAAATTCTAACCTATTGATTTAAGCAGGGCTCGGCAGCGATCTCGGCCTACTTTCGCCGGGGCGCGCCATGAGCCTTCATCAACTTCGTTATTCGAACCGCTATGCGCACCGTCATCGATCCGCAATTGAAACTCGGCGAAGAGGATATCGCCGCCATCGCGCTGGATCTGCGCTCGCGCGACGACATCCCGCAATTGCTGCGCGGACTGCAGCACCTCTACACCCTCCCGCAACTGCGCGAACCCGTGTTCGCGATCCTCGCCGAGGTGCGCCCGCCGGGCGGCGGCGAGGACGGCAAGGCGCGCCCCGAGACCGGCCGACCCGGTCTGTCGCAGTGGGCGATCCTGGTGCTCGGGGTGCTGCGCTTGGGGCTAAATACCGACTACGATCGGATTCTCGAGCTGGCCAACCAGCACACCACCCTGCGCAAGATGCTCGGCCATGCCGACTGGGCCGACGACACGACCTACAGCCTGCAGACGCTCAAGGACAACCTGAGCCTGTTCACGCCCGAGCTGCTCGACCGCATCAACCAAGCGGTCGTGGATGCCGGCCATGCCCTGGTCGAAACCAGTCCGGACGAGCCCCTCGCGGTGCGGTGTGACTCCTTCGTGGTCGAGACCCATGTCCATTACCCGACCGACATCAACCTACTCTACGACGCCGTGCGCAAGGCCATCGAGACCAGTGCCGGGCTGTGCGAGGACGCCGGCCTGAGCGATTGGCGGCAAAGCGCCTACAACGTGCGTTGCCTGAAGAAAGCCTATCGGCGGGCGCAAACCCTCAAGCGCTCCACCGCGCAGGATCCGGACAAACGGGCCGCACGGCGTGTCGAGATCGAAGCGGCCCATGCCGCCTACCTGGAGTTGGCCGAGGGCTTTCTGCGGCGGGCGCGCGAGACGCGCATCCGCCTGCACCTGATCGCGGCGCTGCCGAACGTCCGGCTCGCGCCGCTCGATGCATTCATCGCCCACGGCGAGCGGCAGATCGACCAGATCCGCCGCAGGGTGCTGTGCGCTCAGACCATCCCGCATGCCGAGAAGGTCTTCTCGATCTTCCAGCCCCACACCGAGTGGATCAGCAAAGGCAAGGCCGGCGTGCCGGTGGAGCTGGGCCTGCGCGTGGCGATCGTCGAAGACCAGCACGGCTTCATCCTGCACCATCGGGTCATGGAGCGCATCACCGACGATCAGGTCGCCGTTCCCTTGGTGGAGGAGACCGTGGAGCGCTTCCCGACGGTCGCCAGCGCGAGCATGGACAAGGGCTTCCACAGCCCCGCCAACCAACGCGGGTTGGCCGAGGTGATCGACTTTCCGGTGCTGCCGAAGAAGGGCAAGTGCTCGGCCGCGGAGCGCGCACGCGAAGGCGATCCGCGCTTCATCCAGCTGCGCCGCAAACACTCCGCCGTGGAGTCCGCCATCAATGCGCTGGAGGTCCACGGGCTCAGCCGGTGTCGCGATCACGGGATCGACGGCTTCAAGCGCTACGTCGCCTTGGCGGTGGTGGCGCGCAACCTCCAGCGCATCGGCGCGCTGCTGTTGGCGCGGGAGGCCGAGGAGGCGCGCCGCGAGCGGGAACGACAGCGCCGCCGACGCGCGGCTTGACCCTGTCGATCGGGCCGGACGCCTCCTCCGACGGGAGTGGTGCGCCTGCCGCATGGTGGCGATGCGAGTCGTTCTCATTTGAGTGGCTTGATTGCGCGAATGGGCATCGAATGAGGCTCGATTGAATACGTCGGCCCACGGCCGCCATTCAGAGCAGAGCGCGGGGGAGAGAAAAAACGGAGTTTTCGGTCGAGCACTAAGTAGGCGTAGCGAATCACCAGACCCGGGATTGGCTCCGGCAATGTCACTGTTCTAGCCGGTCACTTCAGCGTCAAAGGTGGCGGCGTGCGGTGATGCCTCGACGGCGCGGATGGCCTGGAGGTCGGCCTCGGTGAAATCCGCCAGCTGCATGACCTGCCGGTCACGTTTCTTCAGCCGTTGGTATTCATCCACCGACAAGACCACCAGCCGCTCGCGTCCGTTGCGCGTGACCGCGACCGGCTCCGTGAGGGCAACATCCTGATAACGGCCGAAGTGTCTCTGAAATTCGGCGGAACTAATGGTGACCATAACCTTGCGTCCTCGAGATCTGTCGTTTCGATATGATACGTAAGATCCGGATGATGCGGAAGATGGCAAGCCGTTCGTTGACCTGGTTCGAATCCGTGAACGATCGACCGGTGTGGCTTTTCCGGACGGCATCAAGATGCCGAAGCGCTCGCGCGAAGGCGCGCAGCGGGCGCATTCACGGCTCCGCGGCGAAGGACCTCGGGGGTTAACAATCCCGACCCGTGCCTACTCGGCAGGCAGAGCCGGAAGCGTCTCGCGCCAGAGTTCGGACTCGGCCTCCTTGCGGACCTCTTCGCTGTCGAGTCCGTCGCTGCGTTGCGTGGTGCGCGTCGCCGCATCCGCCCGGCCCTCGCTGTGGACGGTCAGCGCGCTGCCCGCGCCGGTCAAGTCCTCGACGGTGAGGGTCTCGAGGGTCGGGAAGTGCCCGGTCTCGTAGAGGATCGCCAGCCACTCGTCGAGATTCACCCGGGTCCAGTCGACCCGCGCGAAGTCCCGGATGTCGATCCCGGAGCACTCGGGCGATTCGGCCTCGCCCCAGTCGCGCCCGAGTTGCGGTCGGATCTGCTGGTTCAAGATCCGCGCGAGCGGGGTGTTGAAGCAGCAGTAGCTCTCGCGCTTTTCCACGCACCAGGTGAGCACCTCCTTCTTGCAGTAGGAGCCGACGCGATGGCAGGCGCGCAGCTCGCGTTTGGCGCCCAGCTCGAACTCGCTCTGCTCGCAGGTCCAGATGATGCGGATCAGGATCATCACGACCGTGTAGATCATGTAGGCATACATCGCCCAGGCCATGGCCGTGCCGAGCCAGGCCGTGCCGCCGCCGAGCTGCAGCACCGAGCCTTCCGCCACCACGCCGCCGGTGACCGCCACCCCGCCGCTCGTGGTCGAGAAGAGCGCATTGACCGCGGCATCGCCGAAGAGCTGTGCGGCCCATTCCGCGGTCTGCTTCAGAAGTGCTTGTTTGACCGCATTCACTCCAAACTCTGCCGCGGCGTCGCTGGCGGCCGCCGCGGTCTTGCCGGTGAAGCTGTTGGCCACGCTGGTGAACGATTCCTTGACCGCGCTCCAGGTCGCGGTGACCGGCTGGCGCAGCGTCTCCCAGGAACCGCGGATCATGGCCCCTTTGTCGAGCCCCATGATCGCGGCATCGATCTTCCCGAGCGCGAAGATCAGACTGACGTAATCCGCCAGCGACACGCCTTGGGGTCGCGTGCAGCAGTTGACGATTCCCCCGACCGCGCGTTTGCACTGATGGGCGCTCCCCGAGAACACCCGGCAGCTCCCGCCCGGCGTGCACTGCATGTCGGAGACCGCCATCTGCACCGTCTGCAAGGCCCCGACCGCCTTGGCGAAGTCCGCGGATTGCTCCTCGGGAAGTTCGGCGCAATCCGCGCCGAGGCAGCGCACCGGACCGGCACAGTCGAGCGTGCGGTTGCGCTCCAGAGACGGGATGGTGCGCGCGGTGCCGCAGTCCCAGGTCTCTTCGAACAGAAAACAGATCCCGCGGTTGTCGACGGCCCCCTCGACGCATTCGGATTTGATGAAGCCGCAGGCGGGATCGGCTTCCAAGGCAATGCAGTCGGAGGGTTGATCGCCGTCGTTGTAGGGACACTGCAGCTGTCCCTGCGGATCGGTCCAGCATTGCATCGGCCCTTGGTTGAACCCCGAGCAGCTCGCGGTGACCTTGATCTGCGTGCAGAAGGGGTTCTGACCGGCCACGGGCGGGGCCGCCATGGCGTCCGGGCAGATCCGCACGTCGGCATTCTCGTAACAACCGTCCGCGGCGAGCGGGGGCGAGCCCAAGCATTCGACCGTGCCGCTGCAGAAGTCGCTGCCGAGGGTCTCGAGCAGGTCATGGCAGCCGTCGTTCGCCCCCCAGAGACTGCGCAGCGGCCGGGAGACGTAGTGGATCTCCACCTCGAGCCGGATCCCGCCGGTCCAGGCGGCGTCGTAGACCTGCGCAATGCACCAGGCGCAGCCCGGCTCGGGCAGCGTGCCGTCGGTGAATGTCCAGGCATGGCCGTGGCGCAGACTGAACTGCCCGCCGTTGCGCAGCGCTTGGGTCATCGACTGGGCGGTATAGCCGAACGCGGTGGTCCGGGCGCGGTTCACGCCCGGAAAGCTTGCCGTATACCACCCTTGGTAGCGCTCGAAGAAGAATCCCTCCTCGGGCTCGGGTTGCGCCGGGCGCTCCTCGAAGGCAAGGGTCACCCGAATATCCGTCACGCGCGACGGATCGCTCACGCCGAAGCCGCCTTCCAACGGCGTCTGCAGGGCCAGCACCGCGGATCCATGCCAGGCCCCGGCGCGGTCAAGCACGACCCGCTTGCAGCCGGGTCCGCAGTCTTCGAGTGCAGCACTGCCCGTCACGGTGACGAGGCTGTCCGGCGCGGGCAGTTCGTAGTCGTGATACCAGGAGCAGGAGCCGCCTTGCGGGGTCAGCCGATCGCAGGTGCGCAGGTCCGGGACATGGACCTCGCGGGTCCCGTTGTCGAAGGTCGTCTCGGTCTCGCAATGGCCGAAGGTCTCGGCGATGGCCTCGAAGTCGTCGAGCACGTCGTCGGTCTGCCCCCACAGCGGGTCGATGCGCATGTCGGCACGGGAGCGCTCGACCGAGCCGCGCAGGGTGCGGTACGCCTCGCCGGTCGCCGAGCCCTCGGAGATCAGCGCACCTTGTGCCTGTTGGCCGTGGATCAGGGTGCCGTGGTGATTGCCGTAGAGCCCCGAGAAGCGCGCCGGGTCGCCCCCGGCGGCGCCGGGAAAGAGCGCGTCGAGACGCAGATCCCCGCCCGGCATCGTCAGCGTGTCCCCGGAGAGCGCCGGCAGCGCCAGTGCGCCGGCCGCCGCGCGTCCCGTTTCCTTGCCGGCATCGATGGCGTCGGCAAAGTCGTCGCCCCAGACCAACGCCCACGGCGTCCAGGCCAGAGCGATGCAGAGGAGGCCGGCCAGGGCCCGGACCGGGAGGGCATATCGCTCAGAAGGTCGCACAGCAGTCGTTCCAGCGCCACAGCAGATAGAGATGGTCCTCCCCGACCGCGGGGATGTTGCGCCACTCCCCCCAGGTCAGCGGGCTTTCGCCGATCACGTGGGCGCGCTGCGTTTCGGGCAGGGGATAAAACATCGAGAGCTTGTACTGGCTCTTCGGGAGGAAGGGCGCCATCGGGGAGCCGCACAGCGCGTCGTTGCCCATGGTGCGACGCGCGAGACCGCGGCGATGCAGGGCCGCCAGCGACCGCGCCGAGGCCAGACTGGTCTCGCGCGCACGCGAACCGAGTGTCGGCCCGCGCCCGGTGAAGGGATAGAGGTTGCCCCAGGTCCCGGCACACCAGAAGAGCGCATCGATCGGGGTGCCCGCGGTGGCCGCGGCGGCATCGGCCAGACAGGCGGCCAGGGCGACCGGATTGGCGAGCCAGGCGGCCTCGGGATTGGTGAAGAAGGCCAGCTCGTCGTGGTTCCAGGTCGGATCCAGCTCGGAGAGATAGAGCAGGTCCAGATCGACATAGCCGTCCGGGTTGCAGCGGTCGTCCCAGAACAGATCCAGCAGGATCAGCAGCGGGAAGGCGTACCAGTGGAAGTTGTAGAAGGAGGTATCGCTCGCGTCGTACTCGGCTTGACCGGCGGTCCCGAGCAGACGGCGACTGCCGAGCGGCAGGCGGATCCCGCCCAGAGCGGGTGCGCAGCGCGGGGCATGGACCAGCTCGATCAGCCGTGCGGGCTCCCACATCCCGACGGTGAAGCCCGGATGCGGCACGCCGAGGCCGTCGTTGCAGGCACAGAAGGGGGCCGTGGCGGCACCCGCCGGAGCGGTGCCGCCGAACAGGGGCATGCCGGCGATGCGGATCGGAAACAGACAGGCCCAGCAGACATCGGTGATCAGCTTGCCCGAGAACAGCTCGGCGTCCGGGCAGGCAGGGTCGGCGGCATCGGTCACGCCGAGGGGTGCCGTCAGAAGGGCCACGCAGAGCAGGATCGGGCCGGCGAGGCGGGGCAGGGTGGGTGCCTTCATCGGGGTTCCTCCGGGGGATGCTCGCGCACCAGGAAGACACGACCGGCGGACTCGACGCTCGCCGGCACGCGCTCCAGGGCGAAGCGTTCGCGCACGTCCGGGGTGAGCAGATAGACCGTCTCCTCCAGGGCATCCTCGATGCCGCGAAAGCCCTCCCAGCCGGCCTCGCGATCCAAACGGGTCGCCAGATAGACCGGGCGCAGCGCCCCGGCACTGTCTCCCAGAGCACGGGCCGTGCGGATTTGGGCCGGCTCGGTCGGATCGAACACCACCAGACGCAACCCGAAGGCCAGGCGATCGAGCGGGTTGAGCCGCTCGCCGGCCCGCACCAACAGGGTCCCGTCCGGCAGGGTGATGTCGGCCTTCGCCTCGATCACGGGATCGATCACCCGCGTGCGGGGCTCCCGCGCGGCCGGCAGATGCTCGAAGACCGCGCGTGTCCAATAGCGCGCGAGCGCCTGCTTGCGTAGTGCGGCGAGATCCAAGGCAGCGACCCGGCGCGCGATCTCCTCGAGCATGTCCGGTTCGGAGATCCCCTCGACCGGACCGCGCACCCCCAGATCCCCGGTCCGACCGGCCGCCACCTGGGCATGCAGCCAGGCCGGATCCGACAGGCCGGCGACCCGTGCAATCTCTCCGTCGGGTCCGGACAGGATCATCAGCGGGACGGCCTCGGCGCCGGCCTCGCGAAAGGGTGTCGGGTCGAGCTCGACCGCGGGCATCGGATCGAGCCCTTCAAGCTCCGCGTGGATCCCGCGCATGAAATCCACCAACGGCTCGCCTTCGGCCACACCGCGAAAGACGATCCGTACGTCGGGTCGGGCCGCGCTGGCGAAGATGTCGCGCAGGGCGGCCGCGCCCAAGGCGCGCGAGACCAGGAGGGTGATCGTCTGCGGCGGGGTTGAGGTCGCGTCCGGGACGCCGGGAACTTGGGCGATGGTCTGCCGATGCATCCGTTCAAGCTCGGCCGCGCCGAGCGTCTCGCCCGCGCGCGCCGACGCTCCGGAGCCCGCCCGCAGCCAGTCCGGGAGCGTCGTGCCGGAGACCGCCTCTTGGATGGCACCGGCCTGATCGCGCAGCGCGCGCAGGTCGGCACGCTCGCTTGACTGAGCAGCAGCCGTCGGGGCGATCTGGAGCAACACGAGAAAGAGAACAGGGTAGGGAAGCTCAGAGTAGCGCATAGGCCCGCCCGATGATCTGATGGCGCGGCAGCGGTCCCCAGTAGCGCGAGTCGAAGCTGTCGCGGGTGGCACCCATGAACCAGAGCGCATCGGCGGGGACCACGACCTCGCGGACGAACGTCGCTGCGGGCGTGCCGAGCGTGCCGGCCAGATCCAGTCCTTCGCCGACCGTTCGCTCTTCCACCCGAGTGGTCTGTTCAGTGACCGAGACCCTGTCGCCGGGCAGACCGACGACCCGCTTGATGACCTGCATCTGCATCGGGAAGAACGGCGCCATACGCTCGCCGGCGGGGAAGGCGTAGAGGCCGTCGCGCGCGATCGCGTCGTCGTGGCGATCCACCAGAAAGACCGTGTAGGGCGGCAAGCACTTGTCGATCTGATCGTCGATCGCGATGCGATAGCGCGTCCCCAGATACAGCAGCAACGCCAGGACGAGGAGCAGCACCGGCAGACCGTGCCGGATGGTGCGCGCCAGGCGGGCCGCGGGCGAGTCGGCGATGTGGGTGCCTGCGCTCACGGCTGCCCCCTCGGCGGCACATCCCGCGGCCGCACATAGACATCCTCCGGCGCGGCGAGCACGGCTTGGGCGTCCAAGACCAGAACACCCCCGTCGGCGAGACGGACAGCGGTCGTCTCGAGGTCCGCGATCGCCTCGCCGACATCCTCCGGCGCGATCCCGTCCAGGGCGGCGGCAACATCGACGATCAGCACCGGCGGGCGGGTGGCGATGGCTTCGCGCAGCGGACGGGCCGCGATCTCGGCGCCGAGGTAACCGCCGGCGAGGGCCACAATGGGGATTGCCGCGAGCAGCAGGATGCCGCCGGACCTGCGAGCCGGAGCGGAGCGATTCTCAGGCGGCATCGGACGCCTCCGTCTCGGCCCCCGCCAGCAACCGGTTGATCGCCTGCTCGACACTCATCCCGCGCTCGCGCAGACGCCGAATCGCCGCGACATCCGCGGGCTTGGTGGAGTAGAGGAGCTGCCGAAAGGGGTCGACCATCAGCCGGCCGATCCCCGCGCCGTTGTCGGTCAGGGTCATGATCTCGGAGTAGGCACCGGGAACGGTGTGCACGGTTTTGAGCATTTCCGCGCCCGCGGCGGTCATCGGCAGACGGTGGTCGGCCTTGAGCCGATCGATGGCATGGCCGGGCTGGGCGAGCAGCAGGGTGTGGGCGCTGTTGTCGGCGATCGCCCGCCCGGTGGGGTTGGCGTAGAGGTCGGCGAGGGACTGCGTGACGGTGATCGCGGCCCCGTTGTACTTGCGAAAGCGCCGGTAGCCGTGCTCGATGAAGGTCGCGACATCGCCTTGGGTGAGCAGATCCCAGGCCTCGTCGATCAGCACCAGCTTCTGGCGAGAACGCTCGCCCAGGTACATCGCCTGCTGGATCTGGAAGATCAGCTGAAGCAGGATGACCTGCTGGAGGTGTTTGCGCCCTTTGAGCTCTTCAAGCTCCAGGACCACCAGATCCGCGCTGAAGTCCATCGTGTTGCGCCCGTGGAACCAGCGCCCGTATTCGCCGTGCGACGTGAAGGGGTAGAGCTGCACGCCGACGTCCTGCAGGCGCTCGTCCGCGCAGGCGAGCATGGCCGCGGCGATCAGGTCGACATTCATCGCCGTGCCGTGGGTGTCCCACAGCTCGCGCAGGGCGCGCTTGAGGCCGGCGGTGCGGTAGTCGCCGAGCGGCTCGGTCGGGGCGGCCATCGCGGTCACCATGGCGGCGATCACGTCGGCTTCCTCCTCCCACGTGTGCAGCAGCTCGAAGGGATTCAGCACGATGTCCGAGTCGGCGGTGAAGGCGACGAACTGCCCGCCGAGGGATTCGCAGAGGTTGGCGTAGCTGCGCCCGACGTCGATCACCCAGCAGCGCCCGCCGACACTCAGGTTGGTCGAGAGCAGCTCGTTGGCGAGGAACGACTTGCCCGAGCCCGAGGAGGCGGCGATGACGGCGTTGTAGTTGGTCGCCGAGTCGAAGAGGCTCAGATCCACGAGCTGACCGGTGCGCCCGATCAGGTTCAGGACCGGAGTGCCGGTGCCCTTCCAGTCGCCGAAGACCGGCATCAGCGCGACGGCGTGGGCGGCGGAGAGGGTGCGGTAGCGGAAACTGGTGCGGATCGCCCCGCGATCCGCGCCGAACGGCAGACAGTTGAGGAAGAGCGGCAGCACGAAGAAGCGGTCGGTCAAGACCTGAAAGCCGAGCTCGCGCCAATAGGTTCGCAGATTCGAGGCCGCGCCCGCGGCCTCCTCCGGGGCGGTGAAGAGCACGATCCCCAGATAGGCCTGCAGCGGGCGATCGCCGTGATCCAGCCGGGCGAACAAGGCGTCGAAATCGCGCTTGTTGTGTGCCAGACGCGGCATGTAGTGGGAGAGGTTGCCGCTCACCTGATGGGCCGCCCATTGCGCACGCGAGGTCAGATTCACCCGCGTCGCCTCGGGGTCCGGGAAATGCAGGTTCAGGGTGATCAGCGCGTTGTGGCGCACCCCGCGCGAGCCCGAGAAGGGATCCCCGAGGAAGCGCGCGGCCAGCCCGAAGCCGGCCCGGTCGGGAAAGCGCTTGACCGAGAAGGTCTGGATGCGCTGCTCCCCGAGCGTGATCCCCTTGGCGTCGACATCGATGCCGACGTCGTAGTCCAGATACTGATCGCGCACCGGGCGCCGGGCATCGCACTCGGGCGTGATGCGGTCGCGCCACCCCGCCTGCGGACCCCAGTTGAGCAGGGTCGTCATGATCCGCACATGACGGTCGGCGGTGAGGCTCGCCGGGCGCATCCCGGCGGTCGCCAGCACCTGCAGGGCGGTCGCCTGCAGCTCGCGGGCATCGCGCAACTCGTGCGCGCTCGGCTGCGGGGCGGCCAGCGGCAGCTTGGCGGTGACCAACACCTGCAGCTCGCGCAGGCGTAGATCCCCGGACGGAGAGATCGGCGCGCTGCTGCCGGCGCGCAGATAGGCGGCGGTGCGGCGCGTGGATTCGCGCAAGAGTGCGGTGGCGGTCTCGATGCGCAGCCCTTCCATGCGCGCGACGGTCTCCTCGACATCCGGCGAGGTCCAGAGCGCGACCTGCAGCAGGGTCTCGGGCGGCCAGTCGAGATTGCCGAGCACCAGCAGGCGGTCGGCGTTGGACTGATCGGCGGCGGACAAGGGCTCGCACAGATAGCCGAAGGCGAGCGATTGATCGTCGAGCAGAAACAGATGGCTGTCCGGATCGTAGGCGAGGGTCGGGAAGAGCGCGTTGGCGCGCGAGCCGGTCAATCGACGTTGGTTCGTCATGAAGGCTTCTCGGTCAGGCGGATGATCGGGGGCGTGGTGGAGATCCAGGTCGCGCGGCCGCGCCGGACCATCTCCCGGGCGCGGCGGCGGGCGCAGTCGCTCAAGGGCGTGCCGGAGGGCGAGCGCACCTGGACCGGGGCGGTGCGGGATCGGCTCATGGTCGTGGCCCGTGCGTACTGTCGAACAGGCGGGTCTCCGCGAGTCGAACCATCGGGGAGCGGTCGCTCGGGTCGGCAGGCAGGGAGCCGAGCGACACCAGGGTCGCGCCGTCGACGGCGGCGACTTCGCGCGTGACGATCAACGCATCGTCGATGGCGGACGGATGGAGCCGGAAGACGGCGCCGCGCGCGTCGAGACCCTGCTCGGTGGCCGAGATCGGCTCGAACACCGGCTGGGGGTGGCGTCGGATGTGCGCCGCGCTCCAGGCGAGCGGGTCGACCGCTTCGGCCGTGAACAGCGCGCCACCGTCGGGGAGCAGGATGGCCAGGCCATGTTCAGTACTGGCGACGGCGAGGCGTCCGCCACCGTCGCGTGCGTGCGCCGCCTGCGCTTCGCCGTTCGGTTCAACGGAATAGTCCGCTTCGCTGCAGAGCGCCGTCGGCCGGGGTCCCGCGGAGGATCCGAGGTCGGACTTTCGGTTCGGGGCACAGCGGGTGACGACGAGCGTTCGGGACCGGGACGGAGCGCCGTCGGCGTGGTGCCGTGCCAGTCGATAGGCGACGATGAAGAGACCGTCCGCGCCGTCCGCGGCGAGGGTGATCGCGCGATCGAGCACCGCGATGTCCGGATCCATCGGATAGAGGAGATCGGCGGTACGGGTGAGCCAGGCGTCGTGGTTGGCGAGCGCGCCGTCGAGAACCTGTCGCGCGCTCGCGCAGCCCGCCGAAGCGCGCGCGGGGATGCGCCAACAGACGTGGACCTCGCCCGAACGCGGATAGACGACGAGATCGCCGACACCGGGCAGCACGCCGATCAGGGATTCGGGAAGCCGCGGGGCGACCTCGGCATGCGCGACCGCAATTGCCATGACGAGGGCCGCGCCGGCGACGGCGCGCCTGTCGAATCCGACCATGAAGACCTCGCGTGAAAGGGGGGTCCCGTGGTCGGGACCCGGACATGGACCCGATGGTCGGGGTCCGGGCGATCGGAAGGCTCCGATCAGAGGACGGGCAGGGTGGCGGTGACGACGCCGTCGACGATCGCCGGGGCCAGGAACATGCCCACACCGGCGGCGATGCCCAGGACGAAGCCCATGATCGACTGGCGTGCGGCACCGGCGATGACGCCGATGATGATGAAAATCACGGCCACGACACGACCCAGAAAACCGGTCATCCAGCCGGTGAGCAGGGTGTAGAGGGCCGAGAACTCGGTGCCGGTGGTGCCGGCCGTGGCGGTCGCGGAGATCGCCACGACAACGAGCGTCGCGGCGATACCCGCGAACAGGAGGGTCCGGCGGTCGCGGCCGGACAACGGGGGCGGGGACAACATGAGCATCTTCTCCGAAAGGTTGAGGACCACGCGTCGCACGCGGGTTCGAGTGGGCCGATCGCCCGGCCTGCGCCGGACCACGGTGTTCAGGCGCCGCGCTTTTGCTCCCGCGGCAGGTGCACCGGTGCGTGTGCCGGATCCGTCGCGAGCGTATCCGGGAGCATGACCGGACGCGCGGCATCGCTCGGCGCGGCCGATCGCGGCTGCACCTGCAACGGGCGCAGCACGGTCAAGCGCCCGTGCGCCGCGCCGTCGTAGTGCCAGTGCTCGCGCAGCACCTCGATGTACACCGTGGAAGGCGGATACAGATCGCCGGTCGCATCCTCCCAGGGGGCGATCCAGGCCTGCATCGCCGAGGCGGCGGCGCGTTTGGGTTGATACTCGGCGGGGCGTTGGTCTTGGGCCGCCGTCGGTTCCGGGACGGGTGCTCGGGTGGCACATCCGCTCAGGGCGGCGAGCGCCGAGAGCATGAGCGGCAGCGTGAGGCGTGAAGTCATGGCGGTCTCCTAATCGCGAAGTCGGGTGGTCCAAGCCCAACCGGACCCGGCGGCAAACCCGCTGTCGGTCTCCATCGGGAGCGGGCGCGCGATGGACGCGGGCGGCGGTCCGACACCGTCGCTGAGGCTGTAGACGGCACTCGGCGGCAGACAGAGCGGTTTGCCCGGATAGCCGGGGCAGGCGTATTCGGGGTTGCCCGAAGCGCAGCCGCCGAGCAGGGCCGCGCACAGCAGAAGGGGTGTGGCGTGGATCATTCGGCATGCTCCTCGCTGGCTGCGAGCCAGGCATCGAGGTCGTCCGGGCGACCCTGACGCAGGCGCCCGTCCGGTGCGATCAGGAAGGGCGTGCCGCGAATCCCGAGGATTTGGGCCGCGATCAGGGTGCGTTGCGCAACGACCTCGCCGCAGCCCGCCGCGGGCTCCGGGAGGTCCGCCGTCAGCCCGCCGAGCAGCGCCTCGCGCGCCTGTTCGGGATCGGTTCCGGCCAGACACGCCAGCGCGAGCACGGCGCGCTGCGAGGGCTCGCCCAGCACCGGAAGCGGGACCAGCCGGAAGCGATAGGTCGCGCGCAGCGGCGCCAGATCGGCGTAGAGTGCGGTGCAATGGGGGCAGAAGGGATCGATGAACACGACCACCTCGGGGCCTTCGCCGACGTCGATCGCCCCCAGATCGGCCACGTCGAGCTTCAGTCGCGCCAGATCGATGCGCCCGGCGAGGCGTTGGGTCTGATCGAACGCGGTAAGCTTGGCCCCGTGCCAGAGATCCACGGCACTGCCGCGCAGCACGTAGCGTCCGTTCTCGGAGAAGAACAGCAACTCCCCGTCGGTGGTCTCCACCGCCTGCAGACCGCCGGACGGCAGCTGGGCCATCCGGGCAATCGACGCGCTCGGCAACGGCTCGGCCAGGCCGGGGTTCGCGAGCGACGCCGCCGCCAACCCGAGGGCGGCCAGCGAGGCGACGAGGTGCCGGGCCAGACGCTCGGGCGTCTCGTCGAAGGGTGAATCGAGGTTCTGTCGCATGCCGCTGCCCGGTCGGTGAAGGTGCGGACAGAGTGCCGGCCGACGGGCGTGACGGCGATGGCGCTAAGCGCTCGAAAATGCGGCTTTACTCGCAGGTCTGTCGGCCGCTGCGCAGACGGCGCAGCGGGGAGGCCATCCTGTTCCCGACGGGCTTTTTGTTCACAATCCCTGTGGTCGGTCTTGTGGATAACCTGTGCTCGAGGGGGTTAAGCGCCGGGCAGGGCAGGGCGGAATGCCGGCCGGTCGAAGAATGCCCGGGTCCGGACTGTCCCGGCGAGATCGTGTGTGCAGTGGATCCGGGGAGGGTGGCGTGTTCGTTGTGCAGGTGGCGGATGCTGACGGACCGAATCGCGATCTTGTCCTCGTGACGAAGCGTTTGGTGGCGCTGGATGACGGTGGCGTCTCGACGCTTACGGTTGTTGGTCCAGTCGGCGACGAACTCGCCGACCCGGGCCTTGGCCTGTGCCGCGACCCTGCCCTGCGATGCCCTACGTGGCGGTCCGGGTCAGGACCCGTACGCCGGGTCCCCGGCGGGCGTAATCGGGCGCACCGGATCGGGTCTGCGTTTCGATTTGTCATTCGACACGCGGGGGTCACGCGCGACGACGTCGATTCACTGACGGTTCAATGACGGTTCATATGACGGTTCGGGGGGCATGACGCCCCTATTTCCCGAGGCGTGACGCCCCTAGTCCGCGGGCATGACGCCCCTAGTCCGGAGGCATGGTGCCCCTACCTCCAAGGGTATGACACCCCTACTTTCGGAGGCGTGACGCCCCTGGTCGGGAGGGCATGACGCCTCTACCTCCGGAGGCGTGATGCCCCCGGTTCGGGGATCCGACACCGGTGAAAGAGGAACGACCCCAGCCTGACGTGGCCTTCCCACCGCGCCAAAGTCATCACGCCCGACGAGCGCTGCGATGCGGCACTGGTAGGCCACGCGTCGTGAGGCGCCCGGATCTCGCGCATGCCGGCCCGCCGGTCTGTCTTCGACGCGCGATTCCGGGCCGTGATGTCACTCGGCGACGCAGTGTCGAAACGCCTCTCCGGAACCGACCCCGCGGCAAGGAGCTCCCCGATGCGCCTGCCGAAGCGAGCGGCTTACTGAATCGGTATTCGGAGGCGGTCGGCATCCGCACGCTATGTCGTGCCGAAGGCGCAACCCACGGCGTCGAACGGGGAGGGGAGGGGAGGGGAGGACTCGCCGAGGTGGGCGGTCAACGATCGGATCCGGCATCGGGTGCTCGGCGAGGGCCGCATCGTCGGCGTGCGCGAGAAGGACGTCCTCGACATCGACGGCCGGCGTCGCTCGATCGAACTCGGCCCATCGCCGCTCCGGAGCGCATCGGATGGGGAACCCTTGCGGTGGGCCGCGACGTGAGTGCGGCCGGCGCCGGCTCTCGGGAGCGACGATGACTCGAGGTTCAGTTGGCTATCGAGGATCCCGCCGCCGCGGATGGCGGTGATCGGTCGTCGGCGCGCCATCGCTCGGTGCGATCAGCCGTCGGTCCTGCTCGTAGTCCAGGCCGAGCCGCAGAGCCGTCTCGGCCTTGGCGAGCTCGGCGCCGAGATAGCCGGCATGGCCGAGCTGCGAGACCAGCTCCGCACGCAGCAGCCCCAGCAGGATGCGCTCGCCCGAGCGAGAGCGAATCTCATGCGCCGGGGTGTTGTCCTTCAGGTAGTGTCGACAGAGGATCTCCCCGGCCGGGCGATCGAGCGTGATGAGGAAAAACCCCTTGGGGTCGTATCCGATCGGTTCGCGATGACCGCCCGAGGAGATGCGCTTGAAGGCCGGTTCGGCGCGCTCGCCATCGGATTCGCTCGCGGCCGCGAGCGGCGGGAGCGCCGCCGCGCGTACGACCGCATCCGCAACCGACCGAACAAGCGCCGCGATGTCGGTGACGCCGGTCGCATCGACCAGGACCACCTGACGACGAAAACGCTCGATCCGCTCCACGGGGAGATTGCCGAGCACCGGCAGGTGCCCGCGGGCGGCGATGATGCGCCGATCGGGCCCGACGCCGTTCTCCAGGAGTGCTCGGACCCCTTGGGCGGTGTGAAAGACCGGTGAGTCGGCTCCGCACAGGACCAGGACGCGAATCGCGGGGTTGCCCGCGATATTCGTCACCATCCGCTCGATCCCCAAATTGACCGTCATCAAGCGTCCGGCGATCGCCACACCTGGCAGTGCGGCCAACGGCCGGATCAACTCGCGGCTGGACAGGGTGCAGACGGCGACGGCGCCCGCGGGGTCGCCGATACGATAGTCCCCCGGCGCGAGCGGCCAGCGGGTTTGACCCGAACGGCGGACGAGCCGGCGTCGCAATGGACCGGCCTTGAGCAGATCGAGCGTCGCATCGAGCGTGCGAAACAGCCGCACCGCGACGGCATTCTCGCCGCTCGGATCCTGATTCAGCCCTGTCGCCAGGAGCCGCATCAGGCGCACCATCGGGCGCGCCGAGCGATGCTCCCCTCCGGGCGACGGCCCCGCGGCCTGCGGATCGTCGGGCCTGTTCGGAGTCCGTGTCGGATCGGAACGACAGGGGCCGCCGGTCGCCGGATCGTCGGTCGATCCCGTCATCCGAGATCGGCGGGCATTCGGACCGGCGTCGGTCGCGGGTCGCGCACCGCCGGATCAGTGCTGTCCGAGCCAGGCGTCGAGGTCATCCACGGAGGTGAAGTCTAGGAGCGCCTCGCCGAGCGCCTCCAGACGTTCCAGCGACAACGCGGTGACACGCGCGTCGATCTGTCCGGGCAAGGCACCGAGGCGGCGCTGCAGGAGCTTGCGCACTAGGGTCTCTGCCTCGGCGCGCCGGCCTTCTTCACGGCCTTCCGAATGACCGCGCGTGTAGCCGAGTCGTTCGACGGATGTCACGTAGGGCATGGTCTTGTTTCTCTCCAGAGTCGTGAGGTTCTGCCACAGCTTCGCTTCCAAAGCGACGGGCAGGGTCATCATCCAGTCGATGACGGCGAACAGATCGATGATGCGTTGGCGATCCCAATTGCGTTCGTAGAGGAGTCGCGCAAGCCGCCATTTTGCCGCATAGCGTTGCTCGGCGTCGCCGCGGGTTTGGCAGGTCAGCACATGCGCGGCGGTGGGAAGCGATGCTCGACGGCGTCCTTCCACGGGGTGTCGAGGTCGTCGGCGGGTGTCGGCTGAACGGGGATTTCGGTCATGGGCCCATCCCGTCATTGGCAGCAACGGTGCCGATGCACCGAATCGAAGACGCAGTCGACACGGAAGTGCGCGACCGTTCAGGTGCGCCGACCGCGCAGGTCTCCGGCTCGGCATCGGTGACGCCGCTCCCGGCACACCAGTCCGCCCATTGCTGCATCATGGCGCGGCGCTTGTCGAACAGATCGCCGCGTCGATAGGCTTTTTCAGCCTTGTTGCCGATCACATGGGCCAGGGCCATCTCGCAGACGTGGTTCGGGAAGCTGCTGACTTCACCGGCCCAGTCTCGAAACGACGAGCGGAATCCATGCGGGACCGCGTCGCCCCGCGTGCCGCCGACGCCGTAACCCAGACCGCGCATGACCTGCAGCAGGGCCATATTGGAGAGCGGTCGACCGTGCTTGGCGCCGGGAAACACGTAGGGGTGATTGACAATGCGCGGAAGGGTCTCGATGACGGCCATCGCGGCGTCGCTCAACGGGACGCGGTGCTCGCGATTTCCCTTCATGCGCACGGCCGGTATCGTCCACACGCGGGCCGCGAGGTCGATCTCGGTCCATTGTGCACCCAAGACTTCCCCGGTGCGGCATGCGGTCAAGATCAGGATCTCGAGCGCGCGTGCCGAGACGCTGGTCAATCTGCGCAATTGCACCAAAAACGCAGCGACGTCCTGATAGGGTAGAGCGGGCTGCTGCCGGACGGTTTTGACCTTGGTCGGTTTCGGCAGCAATTTGTCGAGATGGCCGCGCCAGCGCGCCGGATTCGCCGGATCGCGCCACTGCCGGGCAGCGGCAAAGTCGAGGATGTTCTCGATTCGCCCTTGGACGCGTTTGGCGGTCTCGGTCTTCGTGGTCCAGATGGGTTTGAGCACCGTCAGAATGTGCTCGGTGGTCACCTTGTCGACGGGTCTGTTGCCGAGGATCGGGCGGGCGTAGGTCTTGAGCGTGGCCGTCCACTGTCGTGCGTGTTTGCGATTGTTCCAGCCATGCCGGTTCAGCCGGATGAAGGCCGCGGCGGCTTGGGTGAACGTCGGAACAACCTCGGGTGCGGTTTCGGGGGCGAGCGCTTGCGCGCGGTGCTCGAGCGGGTCGATACCTTGGCGGCGAAGCTCTCGCGCTTCTGCAGCCCTTTGGCGCGCTTCCGCCAGCGTGACGGCGGGATATCCGCCCAGCCCCATCTCGCGCTGCTTGCCGGCGCTGCTGTAGCGAAAGACCCACAGGCGGGCCTGGCCTTCCGGGTAGAGCCACAGATTGCCGCCGTCGCCGATCGGCTGAGTGGCGTTCTTCACCTGTCGATCCGTCAGACGATGGATGTTGCGTGCCATGAGCCGATCTCCCAAGTCATACCCACAAACGTACCCACAAAATGGTCTGTGCTTATGGTAGACGCTTTCGGATCTTGCGGCACGTAAAACTCATCAAGCTATTGTTTTTAAGTTTACTTCAGGACCCTTGAGGATATCTTTGATCGTCGTTTTAGCGGACTCCCTCTCCGCCACAAACCCAGCAATGACGCGCCTTGGAGCGCGTTTTTTCTTTCTACCCGCCATACAACCCGCCATCCTCGCTGCGATTGGCCGCGACGATCCGAGACTGCATTTCCGCTCTCGACACTCGGTTTCACCGATCCCGGTTTAGGGCCTTGCCAGCCTCAACGCCGTTCCGCTGATCGTGCATACTACGGTCTGCACCAACGAACGGACCTATCTGCCGCGCCCGAGCTATGTTCAAGTTTCCGCCCACTTTCACCGTAGAGGCTTTGGGGCGGCCAGGCCAACCTGTGCCACTTCGCTTTGCCTGGCTTGTCACCCGAATGCCTTTCGAGATCTTCTTGACCATGCTCGCCCGAGGACCGGAAACCCGTCGAGCCTACCTGAACGTGTATGACAAATCACCAACAGCGCGAGGGGCCCAGGATGATCCGAAAGCTCTGGAACCTTTGAACAGGCTGGTTGCTACGGAGTATTTCCAGACGATGCTGGCGTCGTTCGCGGGTGGGGGCGCGACCGACGAAACGGCTGAGGCGCAACTGAAACGACTCCCGACTTGGATGATTGTCTTCACCGACGAGCTTGTCGATGCGGTTACTCAGTTCGACGTCGACACCTTCGGTCGCGAAGCGGCGCAAGCCCGACCCAGGACGCTTTGGTGGCAGCGGCCCGACAGCTCCGAGCTCAACGGTTTGATCGACGAGTGTATAGATTCGGGCAAGCCAGCTCGCGCAAAAAAGACGACGCCAGGGAAAACCCCGCGCGAACACCAGAAATCGACCACGCACAAACGGTATCGGCGATGGCAAGATGATTACGTAAAGCTGAAGAAAGAAAATCCCGAACAAACAGATTCCTGGATATCCGAGCAGATACATAAATTGGAGCGGAAGCGCTTCGACGATGATCCCCACAAGATTGGGCGGGTACGCAGCGTCGGCACGATCGTGAAAAATATGAAGCCGGGCAGAAAATAGTCTGGCGAAAAGAAATCGCCGGATGTGGGACATCTAACCCCTAGATATAAAACATATTTCTGTCGGACCGCAGCTAAATCAAGAATCGCCCCAACTGACCGCGGATTCATAAGAGACTGGTTTTTATGGTTTTTCACGCCATCTCGGCAGTCAGTGCTTAGTCTTTTTTCGCATAATTCGCCACACCAAGATCAACGCCGAAGCCAAGCGCACAGGGCGCCTGGCACAAGCGAGACCTCTACCGATGGCAACCGCACCTACTTTGCTCTCTCACGAAACGCCCGATGATCTGCACGAGGAGGAAACCCAGTCGCATCGCAAGTCGCCGAACCTTAGCCTTGCGGGAAAGACGGATTCTCGCTCCGGCGACGGTCTCGAAACGAGCGATTTGACGTCAAATCGGCTGGCCGAGATTACCCCAGAGGCAACCGCGCCGGTCTCTGCGACGTCCGATGTTTCGACCAGCGGACGCGCAGGAGCCGATGTTGCCGAGTGGGTATCTCAAATCGAGGGGGCCTGGCATAAGACGATTCAGGACATCATCGAGGTTGGAAAGCTCCTCAAACGGGCCAAGGATGAGCTGGGAACGACCTACGAGCAACTCGTGCGTCAGCTCCCGTTCAGCTCCAGTCAAGCCGGCAATTTCGTCAGGATTTCCGAGCATCGCGTTCTCAGTGATCGCGCCTGCTGGAACAGCTTACCGAAGGCACTGAACACGCTTTATTATCTGTCCAGGCTGGACGATTCGCATGTTCGGGAGGCAATCGACAGCGGAGATATTTCACCCGACACCACGTTGAGCCAGGCTAAGGCGCTGGTATCAGGCCAGACCAAGACGGTTGGAGGACGACAAGCGAAGTCCGAAAGTGCGGACTATATGGACGTGACCGTGTCGATTCCGCGAACAAGCGATGTATCGGCGGTGCTTCAGGCTACACGGGCGATGGCAGGGAGTTTCGGGGGAACCATTGACTATCGCAAGAACGAAACGTCCGTCGGCGAGTTCTTGTTGAAGGACACGAAAGAGTTTATTGAGCGGAGCCTAGTTGAGACACAAGCTGACCTCACGAATGCCACTCTTGATGAGGTGCGGATGCTGGAGCGGGCTGCGGAAACATTGTCAAAGGGCAAAACCAAGAAGGGTGATCCCGAACCGAAACTCCCCGGTGAAGATCCTGATGCCACGGCACTGACGGCGCTACTCGGGGTGCAGGAAATTACCTGCACAAGCATTAAGGAGTGGTGCTCTGCTAATGGCGTTCCCACACGTTTAGCGCTCGATGAAGTTGCTCAACCCTTCTATCCCTGGGAGCAGGCAAGACTTGTCGTCGAGAATCCGGATGATAAGGCCGCGAGAAAGCGTCTGGAACAGCTTTCGAGGGGCGGAAATCGCGCGATTCGCAGGCTGGCCTTAGACATCATGGATGGGTTGGACAATATGGCGGATTTCGAGAGTCAGTTTCCCAACGCCAACGGCCCGCTCAAGTAAAGGCCCCGTGCCCCTGGAGGTGTCTACAACGCCTCCAGGGGCTTGTTTCTTGGGAATCCGCATGACCAGGGACGCCCGGAATCCGCGGATAAGCCACCTTCGAGATGGGCGACAACCTGTTGAAAGCTATTGCATGCCCCCTGTTTTATGGTATGATACCTCAATGCTTCGCAGCCTGCGCCGAAGCCTCTCTTCCAGCAGCAGGGTTCCGGGTAACGACGAACCGAGAACGAGGGCAACCCCCTCCCCAGAGTCCCCAGCATCGTAGCTCCTCACACCTCCAGCTCTCCAGCTCTCCAGCTCTCCAGCTCTCCAGCTCTCCAGCTCTCCAGCTCTCCAGCTCTCCAGCTCTCCAGCTCTCCAGCTCTCCAGCTCTCCAGCTCTCCAGCTCTCCAGCTCTCCAGCTCTCCAGCTCTCCAGCTCTCCAGCTCTCCAGCTCTCCAGCTCTCCAGCTCTCCAGCTCTCCAGCTCTCCAGCTCTCCAGTTTCGTCAAATCGCTTTCATGCATATGGGACATTGATCCGAGCTTGATCACTCGGGGAGTCCGCAAGAGGCTGATCTATCCTCCGGACCGTTCGCTAGCGGCCGAAGCACCTCACGCAGTTTGGCCACTGCACTGTATGCCCTGACAAGGCACCGTCGAAACTTTTATCGAAGGTGTCAAATGACCCAACAACAATCCGCGCTAACCATCGCAGACTTCTGTACGAAGTACTGCATCAACCGCGCCACCTATTACCGCAACACGAAAGTCGGTCGCATGCCGCCGGCCATCAAGGTCGGTGGCTCGACGCGCATTCTCGTCGAAGATGAACAAGCCTGGCTCGCAAAACAGCGAGCGGCAGGGTTGGTTTGTCGGGAGGGCGTGTGATGCCCAGGAGACGCCAACCCAAAGTCATCACCGATGAAGTCGAGTTGCAAGACCGGCTCTGGTTCAAACAGAACCCGAGAGTCAGAGAGCGCATACGTCCACCGTATCCTCGCGAGATCGAGGCATACGGAGACACCCCCGTTTGCGTCCACAAGGATCCGGACTGGGGAGTAATCCGCTATCCGCTCATCTCCGGTTTGAAGGTGGACTGATGAGCACAATCGACACAATGAAAGGGGAAACCCAACAAAATGAGGTCGCCGGGGAGGCGACCAGGAGAAAAGCAAATGTTCACAGCCAATTATACCACGATCAGGAAGGTGGGACGATGAGCGCCCGCTCGTCAACCTCCTTAGATACCGAGCACAAAGAATCCAATTTCCACGATCACGATCAACAACGGGATACCCACGCGGAGCCGAACAGGAATGAGGCCGAATCGTTTCTGACCACGCTGGATGAAGATGCGGAAGCCTTCACGTTCCAGATCTTCGACGATGATAAGAAACGCCGCGATCCGGCGATGGCGAGCGTTCTCCATGGCACGCTGGACGAGCACTGGGAGACGCTCGCCCGGAGTAACCTGCGGGGCGCAGGCATCTTCGTCACCGTCAACGAGACTGACCTCAAGGGTCGCAAGAAGGACAATATCATCCGCGTTCGTACACTTTGGCAGGAAGCGGACCACGGCGATGAACCGGCGCTTCCAGTCGAGCCTCATATCACCGTGGAGTCGAGTCCAGGCAAGTACCACCGTTACATTCTGGTGGACGAGGCACCGCTCGATGAGTTCGATGCTGTACAACAGCGTCTCGTCGATGACTACGGTTCGGACCCGAACGCCAAAGACGTCAGTCGTGTGCTCCGCCTACCGGGCTTCTACCATATGAAGGACCGCGCCCGTCCGCACCTCGTCAAGGTCGTTGCCACATCGGGGGCACCGCCGAGTGCGTGGTCGGAGATCAAGAGGCATCTCCCGCCCGCCGAACGCAGGACCGAGACGAATCTGGGGACGCTACCGGCGCCGGGAACGCCGCTCTTGAACCCGGCTGAAATTGCATCGGCACTCGCCGCGCTGAGCCCGGACATGCCGTACGGGGAATGGCTCAAAGTCGGCATGGCCCTGCACAGCACGGGCTCCGGAGCTGAGGCATTTGAGATCTGGGATACCTGGAGCGAGAAAGGTCGTGACTATCGCAACGGAGAGTGTCGCTATCGCTGGGACACCTTCGCCCAAGGCGGCGGGGTGACACTCGGAACCCTGTTCCACATGGCACGAGAAGCCGGCTGGCAAGGCGAGATCGGCCAGCATCCGGATCTGCGCCCGCTGGTCAAGCAGCAGGAGCAGCGCATGGTCGAGGACTTCGGGAAGCGGTACGCGGTCGTCATGGTGATGGGTCAGGCGCTCGTCGTCTATCGGGAGTTGGACGAGAACACCGGACGGATGACCACCCAGTTCAGCCGGCCCGGCGATATCAAGCTCAAGCACCAGCCGGAGACGCTGCCTGTCGTGACCAAAAAAGGGGAGAGTGAGCATGTCGAGTACAAGCCGCTGGTCGACACATGGCTGAAGTCGCCCCTGCGACGCACCTATGACCAGTTGGTGTTCAAGCCGGTAGCGGGGCTCGTTGCCGGAAAGGTGGCTCTACCCGACGCTAAAACGCTCAACCTCTACCAGGGGTTGGCGTTGGTGCCGCAACCGGGTGAGTGTCAGCTGATCCTGGATCACATTCGGGAGGTCTGGTGCAGCAATAACGAGGTGGCGTATCAATACGTGATGTTCTGGCTGGCGCGGATGTTCCAGAAACCGCAGGAGCGCGGCCATACGGTCATCGTTCTGAAGTCCGGAGAAGGGACAGGGAAGAACATCATCATCGACATCCTTGTCCGCGCGTTCGGTAATCATGCCACTGTCGCGGTCAAATCCGAGGATCTCGTCGGCAAATTCAACGACCACCTTGGGACCTCGGTCCTGGTGTTCGCCAACGAGGCTGTCTGGGGCGGCAGCAAGGACCAGGAGGGCGTCCTCAAGAGCCTCATCACCGATGAGGAGCTGCCGGTTGAGCGGAAGTACGTCCCGAAATACCGCGTCCCGAGCTGTGTGCACCTGATCATGGCTTCCAACAACGATTGGGTCGCGCCGGTTGGTTTCGATGACAGGCGCTTCTTGATCTTGGACGCAAGCGAGCGCCGCAAGGACGACATGGCCTATTTCAAGAGACTGGCCGAGTACATCGACAACGGAGGACAGGAAGCGTTTATCGATTATCTGCTGAAACTCGACATCGGCGATTTCAACCCGAGAGTCCTTCCGGACATGGGCCTTGATCAACGGACCAAGCGGGACGCGAAGGTACGCGGTTTCGAATCGGTTACTCAGTGGTGGCTCCACTGTCTGCAAACCGGGGAGATCCTACTGACCGGAGTCTCGCCCGCAGTCGATGGAGCCTGGGTGGCCGGCAGTCACAACCTTCCGATGGACCTCGCCAGAAACTGGAACAATGGACAGGTCCTTTTGCCCAAGCAAACGCTGCATGACGCGTACCTGCAATGGTGCCGCCAGAACAGCA
Source organism: Thiocapsa rosea (assembly GCF_003634315.1). Lineage (NCBI taxonomy): Bacteria > Pseudomonadati > Pseudomonadota > Gammaproteobacteria > Chromatiales > Chromatiaceae > Thiocapsa > Thiocapsa rosea. The sequence goes on along the minus strand of NZ_RBXL01000001.1, from coordinate 5,067,217 downwards.
AGCGACATTCCGAGAACTTGTCCAGCCTGATCCAGAAGCTGAAGAAACTGGGTGATGTCGGCGAGACACGCCTAAGCGCATCGGTAAATCCAAACCGTCCACGGGTCTTGACCATTCCGGCTCTCGGCGCGTGCCGAGCCGCGTTCGAGAGTGCGACGAAGATGCCTTGGCCCTGGGATGGCGACGAGGATGAGACCCCGGCCGATGAGAGTTTGGTCCAGGACTTATGGCCCAAAGCTGGACCGGATTGGACCAGGTCCATGTTTTCACGGCAGGAGCAGGTCCGGCAGGGGGCGGAAGCGCGAGTACACTAGCCTTTTGATGGATCGGTCCACCTTTTCGGTGGACCAGTCCAACTTTCGGGTTGGTTGGTCCACGGAAAATAGATCGTAACCCATTGTAAATAAAGGCCGGTCCAGTTAGTCCACCTAGTCCACTCTTTTTGAAAAAGTTTTTTATAGAGTTCAGTAGAGTAGCGCTAAGCACTGAACGCTCTCTGAAATACTTTTTTGGATTTTGCCTGGACCGGCTGGACCAACTGGACCAGACTCGTTCCCGCCATCAATCACATAAGAAAACCCCTGCGCCTCACGAGGCGCATGGGCTCATGTGCTGCTCCAGGGCTTCCATGCCCCAGGCCGCAGCGCGTAGCTCCTTATCCTCCTCGACCTTCTTCCCCTTCGCCCAGCCGGAGGGTAACCCCCAGGGTGGATTAGGGTGGATTCTGAATCCACCCTGCTAACCCAGATTTCCAGAAAACTCTTTTTTCCTTCAGTCTCGAAAATATCGTCTCTTCCGGCGGCGTGGGTGGGAGGGTGGCTTGTACAATCCACCACAATCCACCCCGCATCCGCCCCGGCACTCCGGGGATGCTCAAGTCACTTGGCTCCAAGAGTCCCGTTCCGGCCACCCGGATAGGGCGAAGCGACGTCAGACGCCCCCTCGGGCGCCCAATTTGGGTGACTTTCATCGCCGACCCCAGCATCGGATACTCTCTCATCACCGCCCAGACCATGATTTGACGTCAAATTCTCGGTTCCAGGCGCTGGGTCCCAGGTTCCAGGCTCCGGGCGCTAGGCGGCGGGACCCTTCGCTCCGACCTGACGTCAGAACCCCTTGGGATCCCGTGCTATGTTATCCGCACACGGTATGGCAGAATCTTGCCTTGCTGCATCATGCCGAGGGTGTCGCGAGTTGGCATGCCCTGCATGAGATCTTGCACGCGAAACGATGCGTATGACCCAGATCACGTTGCCTCATAATCATTACGAACATATCGACATTTGAAGATGATCTCCTAGATTTGCGCGATTTCTCCCAGCGGCTTGGAAAATTCATAGATACAGAGCATAATTTTGTAGAAGGCGGCTTAGTTATTGCTTTGAGTTCAAAGTTCGGATCTGGGAAATCTACATTTCTAAAGATGTGGAGTTCCTATCTAGAAGAGGTGGAAGACAAGCCTCTCGTCGTTTCGTTGAATGCTTGGGAGAGCGATTACAACGGTGATCCTTTGTTTGCTGTAGTTTCTGCTTTAGCTAAAGCTGTTCAGATGAAAGGGGAGGCCCCAGATGACTTAATAGAAGCAGCGAGAGATTCTGGATGGTTTGCAACCGCAATCGGTTCTCAGCTTGTACACAAATTTATCGGGATAGACCCTGCCGCAGCAGGGGAGGTAGCGGAGAAAAAAAAAGTTGAGCGTCTTGAAAACGAACGAGTCCCGATGGATGCTTTTTCCATCTATGAAGGAAGAAGAGCGGCAATGAAATCCCTTAAGGAAGCCATCCGTGGACTAGTTGCTTCCTCAAGCCCAAGAGCTTTGTTTATTGTAGATGAATTAGATAGGTGTAGACCGGACTACGCCATATCTTATTTAGAAACAATAAAGCATATTTTCGACATAAAAGGAGCGATTTTTATACTTTCCGCTGATCGCCAGCAACTTGAAAATTCCGCAAAGACGGCATTTGGTAATGATTTGGATTTTGAAGAATATTACAGAAAATTCGTGCATAGAGAAGTAACGTTGCCACCAATATCTACCAGGGGGTACGTGAAGTTAGCGGAAGAATACGTTACATATTATCTGGTGCGTGAGGGGTCAAGGATCTGTTTCATGGGCCTTGATAAGGAACGTTTTGAAGACTTGGTGGAACTTTTCGGTGCGTTAAGACTAACACCTCGGCAGTTACAGGAAGTATTTCGAACGCTTGGTCATATGTTTGAGACATCCGAAGATAATAAAGGCCGGTTACTTTGGTGTCTCGGAGTGGGATCAGTCACAATGGCCGCATTTAGGGTAGGCGCACCTGACGTATTTCACTCGTTGGGCAAAAAGCAACTGGAACCAGTCGATGCAGTTGGTTTTCTAAAACGTACTATGGGCGACTCACACCTCGATTGGTGGTTCTCTCTTTTCTTTACTGGTGGAGGTCTGAGAACGAAAGAAGGGGAGTCTGCCGAGGATGTATATAAACGTGCCGGGCTGGTTGACGCAAATGAAAGTATGGTCCCTAGAGATTTAGGCCATTGGCGAAGTGGTTGGGGGCACCATAGCTCCAATAGATTCGGGCAAATATACGACAAGATTGAGCAAATATCACAATGGGGTTAATGCAGCCAACAAGAAGCCCCAGCCGATCACAAAAAGCGCCGCTTCGCTCTGCTTTTTCCGACGGCTGAGCATGACGTTAGGTCGCATGACCAAACTCCTCCTCACTGCCTGCGCTGATATTGGTTCAGTCACTGCCGGTAACTTCGGCTGGTGGTCATCAGATGGACAGTCAGGACTGGAGCCGTCCACGCTTGCGGCTTCTGTAGCAGCCGCACTGAACAGCAACCGACCTGTAGCGCTTGGCTTCGAGTGCCCGTTGTTCGTTCCGTTAACCGAAGGTGAGCTTGAACTGACCCGCGCACGTCCCGGCGAGGGAAGTCGTCCCTGGAGCGCAGGCGCTGGGTGCGGCGCTCTGACGACCGGCCTCGTTCAGGTTGCGTGGGTATTGCGCGCTATTCGTGCCTCGCTCAAGTCACCCCAAGTCGGGTATCTGGGCTGGGAGGCTTTCAGGAACGCTCAGTCTGGTCTGTTTATATGGGAGGCGTTCGTATCCGGAAAGAGTAAGGCGTCCACGCACGTCGCCGATGCGCAGGCTGCAGGGGAAGCCTTCATCCAAGCGCTACCGAATCCTTCTTTAATCAATGCAGTAGTGTGTAGCACACAGGTATATTCACTCGTCGGCGCTGCCATGCTGCGTACTGGCTGGTCGCAATCGCCAGAGGTTCTGGCGGAGGCTTGCCTTGTCATCAAGGTCAACACGGATGCGGCCTAACCCCTTCCTCAACCGAAGCGCCAGCGGCGAGGCTCCAGGACTCGGCTCGATGCTCAGAAAGAGCCAGATTCCTAGAACCTAGTGCCTTGACGCCACTAGCGGCGCAGGCACCCTCTCGGTCTTGAGTCCCAGCACTTTGGGTCTTAGGCACCAAATAACGTGATCGGACCGTGTTGACTTGGGTCATCCGTGCGCTAAGCTCGGTCTCGATTGTGGGCTGTCTCGTGTGTGAGCTGGCGGACGCAATCTGGCAAAGTGACGTTACAACTGACCAGCCGACTTTATATGGCCGTTGACTTCCTCCGGTACTATGACCTGGAAACTTATCTTTTCGTGGACGTCCACGATCGGTTTCATCGACAGGGCTATCTTTCTGCTTTCGATTTTTTCGCAATCGTTGTCTGGAAAGCTAACCGGGCCAAAGGATTGATAGCACGAAGGCTCCTTGCGAAAACGAAGACAGACAGCCTCGACAACATTGTTGGCTCACTTTCGAGTTCGTTGTTCAGCGCTCAGCTTCCAAGAGAGCGGCTTCGCATTTTGATGGAAGACTGGGGCTTTCAATTGCCCATGGCCTCAGCCATCTTGACGGTACTCTGGCCAGCTACATTCACCGTTTATGACATAAGAGCTTGCGATCAACTCGGCGACTTCCATCGATTGATTAACTGGAGCAAGTTTGAAAAGGTTTGGCAGCACTATGAACTATTTCGCGATGCCGTGAGCGCCGCTGGTCCAGAAGGTCTTTCTCTCCGCGATAAAGATCGTTTTCTTTGGGGACGGTCAAGCGCATTACAGCTTGAAGAGGATATTGCAAGATGCTTTCAAGGCCCGGAGAAGCCAACCTAGCCATGCGTGCTGGCGTTCGTCTACAACGCGTCGAGAAGCGGGTATGAAGCTCGAATCGCAGATAACTGGAAACATAGGCTTGTACTTCGCTTGCTATAAGCTATCGCGCTTGGGGTGGAATGTTATGCCCACCGCTCGAAATGCGCGAGGCATAGACGTGGTGGCCTACAATAAGGACGGCACTCGTTTTATCGGTGTCCAAGTAAAAGCGTTGTCGAAACGAAATCCTGTGCCTATTGGGGGCAGCCTTGAGAAAGTTATGGGGGATTTTTGGATTGTTGTCAACAATGTCGCCAAAGAGCCCGGTGCATTCATTCTACTTCCCGAAGAGGTAAGGGCATTAGCTCATCGCGGCGACAAAGATGGTCGGGTGTCGTATTGGCTTCAACCGAATGCATATGACAGACCTGAGTTTCGAGATGCTTGGCAGCGCATTGGTCATGGCAACGATATCGCCTTAACGATTCCTCTAGATCCGGAGTAGCGGCTAGTTGAACATCCATCCTGCATACTTTCGCATGAGCTAATCGACAAGTCGTCTTTGGCCCGCCGCATTCTGGGGGTCAGGCGCTAGGCGCTAGGCGCTAGGGGCTAGGGGCTAGGGGCTAGGGGCTAGGCACTCGGCTCCAGGCTCCAAGCACTGGGCACAAGGCTCCAGGCACTCAGCACCCGAATAGCCTCGGAGGTCTGCGGCTCGCCCTGACGCCCGAGACCCTCGGAAGCCTGTCCTAGTCCCACACGGCGAGGACAGGACCCTGCCTTGTGCATCATCCAGATCTCGCGTGTAGGCTCCCTGTGTACTAGACTGCTTGCCGTCTAGCACGCGAGGCGATGCGAGCACTCCAGAACACGTTAAGTGCGAAAGACAGCAAATATAATTCCTCACCCCTGAAGATTGGACAAGGATATAAACATGGCAATATTGAAAGAAATCGAATATGAAGAGATTGACTTTGAAGTTCATTCAAGCCAGCAATTCGCGACTGTAGTCTTTGATCGTGGTGAAGATGATGAGCAAGCCTTAATTACTGTTATCAAAGATAGAAAGATCAATCAGTTCGAAGGCAACAATAAATACAACCCCTCAGCACGAAGAAGGTCTACTTGCATTTACGCCAAGGAAGAATGGGAAGGCGGTAGGGTAATAAAAATCTGCACCATTCAACATAAAGGAACAACACTAATAGAGGTTCATAGCGTTGCGCAGGCTGAATTAGATTATCTATTCAAAAACGCCTAACAAGTCAAATCCAGCCGACGCGCGAAAGGAGCGCGCGGCCGATTTGCAGCGTTGGGCCTCATGACTCACGGTCCGCCGTCCGGAGAAGATGCATGACCGAGACGACCGCAACGCCTCCAAGCAATACCCCTGCATCTGCGGAGCCGAAGCCCACGACGAAGCTGCGCGAGCGTGTCGAGAACCATCCCGCAGTCTTCTTTCTTGGCGCATTGCTTGTGGGGTTTACGGCAGGACTCGCCACCTATCAGGGTGCGCTGAGGCTAATCGACTACACCGCGGTTCCTGCCAGTGAGTACAAGCGCCTGCAGACCATCGCCGCAGCCCCACCGCAGCCCACACAAAGATGGCTTAGGCTCACCGGAATCGAGGGCCTTGATGGTTCAAACGCGCGCGTGGTACTGCGCATCAACGGGCGGGCTATCTCGTACCCTAGCCGCACCGTTTGGACACAAGCTCGTTCGAACTTACCCGTCGAGGAATTCGCTCTGCCATTCTCTACATCTCCCTACGAGATTTCGTTCGAGATTCTGACGGTCGACTCAGCCTCCAGCGCTTATCGTGAGTACAAGAGTCAGGAAGTCGTCAGCGTGAGCCAGTTCCCGTACAGCTCCACCTATCGCATCTTTGCCATCGCCGCTGGTCCATCCGGAGCCACGAATTGTTCTCCCCAGTTCGGCTCGGTCAAATGTCCTCCTGCGCAAGTAAACCAGCAGGTCTCCGTCTCTTTCGAGGTCCGATAAGTATGAAGCCCCACCCTTCGTTCCAGCCGACCGCCTTCGGCGGCGGATAAACTCAAACGTTAGGCGCATCCCACCCTTATCCGATTCGATGTCAAAAAGACAACATACCGAGGGCCCGAAAAATGATTGAGTCCGAGAAGACGTCCGAGCTTGATCGGCTTTTCCGGGGGTTCAAGGAAGAACTAACCAAGCGAGCAGCAACATGGTTAGTCGGCTTCATCGTTTTTGCCTTGGTATTTGCGGCTACTGGGTGGTGGCGGCCTTGATCATCGATTGGTCCACTGTTGCTAAGCCGCCACAGGAACGAGGTAAGGCTGCCTTGCCGGGCGCGGTCGTCGTCGGGCCGGTCGGGCGGGCCAGGGCATGCGCTCGAGCACCTGCTCGAACAAGGATGGGTGGGGTTGAGCGAAGAAGCGCTCGGCGGCCGTGGTGCCGTCGGGCCGCTTGATCGCAAAGTTGTGCAGGGCGGTCAAGACCTGCTGCTTGCGCGGACTGAGTCGGTGATGCCCGTGCTGATAGAGCGCGAGGAAGCCGTTGCGTCCCTCGACACAGGAGCTGCTGCGCTGGAACAGATCGGCACACTCCCCGGCGACCTGCTCGAGATGGTGACGGGTCTGCGGATCCAGCGACTGGATCGGGTGCGAGGGCTGCCTCAGCGGGGCGAGACGCTGCGCACTCAGTGCTCGGAGTCGATGACGGGGCTCGGCGCGGGTGCTGCGTGCGGCGACGCGCTCCAGATAAAGCGCCGGGATCAGATCGTCGAGCATCGCCTGCTCGATGGCCGGTGCCAGGTCCAGCGCCTGCACCCGGGTGTTGACCATCATGAAGAAGAAGGTCAGCGTGGCGACGAGGCTTTGAGTCAGGCGCTTCGCCTTGGCCAGATGTGCGCAGAGACGCTCGGAAAGATCCGCTTCCTCGGCGATCGCCTCCAGGCGCGCAAACAGCGTTCCCAGACGCGCCTCCAACTGCTCGGGGGTTTGCGCCTGTCCCTGTTGGATCTCGTAGGGATGATCGACCTCGCTGAACGCACCGATCAGGGCTTTGGCCTCGGCGCGGTGCGCGTGGGCCTGCTCGCGCGCAAGGCTGGCTTGGACGTAAGCGCTCAGCGCCTCGTCGATGCGCGCGGCGAACGCCGGCGGGCGCCCGGGGCCGTGGCGGCGCCGATGATAGGCCTGCTCGGCGGCGCATTCGTCTTGCCAGCGCGCCTTCGCCTCGGTCTCCGCCGTCTCGGCCTGTTGCTCGGCGCGCTTCAGCGACAGACTCATCGCCTGGCTGACCTCATGCTGCAGATGAAACAGGTCCGTGGCATGGTGTGCGCCCAGATCACGCTCGACATGCGCCAACAGCCCCTTGGCCTCATCGCTGGTGCCTTGCACCACCGTGACATTCAGCCCCTCGAGTCCACCCTCGAGCGCCCGTGTCCAGGCCGCCGCCGAGCGCTCATCGCTCCTGTGCTCGAGCAGGATGAAGTTCGAGACCGCATCGATGCCCACCAAACGCATGCCGTCTTTCCACGTCTCATCTTCGGCGATGCTCAGTGTGCGATGGGGCATGGCTTGGGCCAGCGTCCCGCGCAGTTCGGTGGCGGCGGTGACGATCTGCTCCTCCAAGCCGGCATGGAACGCCTGCTGCGCACCGTAGGAGGCGCCGATGAATGCCGACAGCCCACTGCGCTCGAGAAAATCGCAGACCACGCGCACGCCCGCGCCGCCCTGCTCGCCGATGCTCCAGTGCGCGGCAACCAGGATCCGGCGCAGCCACACCACGCCCTCGGGCGTCTCGACGAAGGCCGACAGCGCCGCCGGCGCCGATGGCGCAGGGGACGCGTTCCAGTGACGCAGGGTGCTGCGCGCCACGCCGGCGCCGCTGACCGCCGCGCGTTGACTCTGCCCATCCTGCTGGGCTTGCGCCACCGCATGCAGGTGCTTGGCGCGATCCAAGCGATCGTGGATTGGCGTGGGGCGTCGATCTGCACTAGAGTCGACACAGGCAGGAGCATCGGACAACGGCGTTTCCCTCGGTCAGTTTGCACTTCCAAGGGTACGCCTCCCCGGCGCTCCTGCCACTCCTTCAGGATGCTTGATCGCCTACCGAAACACGCGGTTTTGGACCAACCGATGATCAAGGCCGTGGTGGCTATATCTTAAGCCACGCTTCCAGGAATTAGCAGGCGGGGTCCCTGCGGGAGCCGTTATTGCCTTTAACGAAGAAGAATGCCCTGGCGGGTGGGCACCATTCATGCCTGCAGCCGGGCGCGTAATATTTGGAATGGGACAGGCGACCCTGGAAAGCGGAACAAAGACAAGGGATCTTAAATTTCGTGAGTTAAGAGGCTTAGATAGCTTTGCGCTGAAACCGCAGAATTTGCCGTCTCATACACACACCATTGTTTTCCCCAAGGAAATCGCTGGCCCCGCCACTGGATGGGCACAAGCGAGTAATAGGGATACCGTCGGTCCATTGGGAAAGAATTTCCAAACCGAGAGTACGGTTGAGGCGCGGTCTGATCCAATACCGTTATACCCACCGTACTTAACGATGCTGTATTGCATGAAGAAACAAAACGACATACGAACGGAGACGAGGGGCTGACGTGTGTTTGGCGTCAAATGACGAGAGGCACCTAACACACGCCAAGAGCAAACGCGCCAAAGGCGCCGCTTTAGGCCGGTCGTCAGCAGCAAGAAACCAACGCGACGCAAGGAGAAACGACGTGGGTGAATGGTCGGATTATTTTGAAGATTTCCCGGAAGAAAATCCGGCAAATTGGGTTAATGGCCGTTTTGATCCCGCACTTCGGGCAAAGATCAATCAACAAGAAGGAGAGTACGCTGTAGCGGATGCGAAAGCCAACGCAGAACTGCGGCGCATGATCGAAAAAGCAAAAAGAGAAACAAAAGCGCGTTCTTTGTTAGTGATCGAAGATTGTCCCCAATGCGGCTTGAGGGAACTCAATACTTAGTAACCGTTCAAAAACAAGTTAAACATCTTAACAAGCGAACCCATTCGGATCGACGAGGTAGTTCCATTGTCCGTTCACGCAGTCATGGCGAATGAACCGATCCTTGACGTCGCGGAACGTGTCGGAGCACGTGCGCCCGATCTCGTAAGTTGCATCGAGGATCCGCGCGGTCACGCTCAGACCGGTCTGGGTGCGTGTCTGTTCGACGGTGCGCAGTGCCGTCTCCGGGCTGTCGAGCATGACCCCGCGCCAGGCGCGCTCGACCTGGCTGAACAGGCGGTGCTCGATGGGGTTCCACTTGGAGGTATAGGGCGGATAGTGGGCGATGCGCAGACGCACGCCCAAGCGCCGGGCCAGGTCGATCAGGTCCTCCTTGAAGCGCAGCGAGCGCGCGGCATTGGCCCCGCCGCAGTCCAACAGCAACAGCAGTTCGGTCGCGTTGGGATACATCGCCCGGAACAGCACCGTCCAGGCCAAGGCGATGGCGTCGCAGACGAAGGCGCTGGTCTCGCGCGAGGTGCCGAGCGTGATGAAGCCGACGTTGGCGCGCACGTCGTAGACGCCATGCGGCACCAGCACGCCGTCGGCGAGGTGGCGAAAGTCGTGATCGAAGACCGTTTGCGGTGCGGTGCTGTAGGACTGTCCCGGCCGATGCAGGGTGCCGAGCAACTCCTTCTTCTTGGTGTCGATACTGAACACGGGAATACCGCGCCGACGCGCCAGACGGCGCAGCGCGGCGATGTGGCGGAACTGCTCGTCGCGCGCCTTCGGGTCGACCACGCCGGTGATCAACTCCTTGCGCAGGGCGCGGCGACGAAAGCCGGCCCGATCCAGCAACGCGGCGGCCGTATTGCGACTGATCTCGAACCCGTGCTCGAGCAGGCGATGGGCCAACTGCAGCGGTTTGAGATCGGTCCAGCGCACCCGCTCGTCGGTCGGACTGCCGGCGCTGTGGGCATCGAGCACCTCGTGCAGCGTCGACTCCAGTTGCGGTTTGCGTTCGGTGATCGGCGGACGGCCGCCGCCGGGGCGGCGCACCCGCTTGGCATCGCCGCTCGGGCGCCGCGGGTGGTTCGGGTCGCCTTCGCGCAACTGCTCCAACTCGCGAATCCCGGTGTAGAGCGTGCGTCGACTCATGCCCAGCACGCGCGCCACATAGGTGATGCCGCCGAAACCGATCTTCAGCGCCTCGATCGCCGCGTAGCGGCGGCGATGGTCCTCGTCCAGAGTGCGCGAGAACATCCGCATCGTCTCCTCGTGCGCTGCGCCGTAACCCGGAAATGCGTTCATGGTGCGATCGCTCCCGTTCGGATCATCGCCAGCGATGCTCGCAGCAGGTCGATTGTTTTTCAAGTGGGTGACGCTCTTCGTATACAAATGGCCCGAGATGAAATGCGTTACTTGTTAGTGAATCGTTCCTTATAAAATCAGGGCCTTGATCATCGGTTGGTCCAAAACCGCGTGTTTCGGTAGGCGATCAAGCATCCTGAAGGAGTGGCAGGAGCGCCGGGGAGGCGTACCCTTGGAAGTGCAAACTGACCGAGGGAAACGCCGTTGTCCGATGCTCCTGCCTGTGTCGACTCTAGTGCAGATCGACGCCCCACGCCAATCCACGATCGCTTGGATCGCGCCAAGCACCTGCATGCGGTGGCGCAAGCCCAGCAGGATGGGCAGAGTCAACGCGCGGCGGTCAGCGGCGCCGGCGTGGCGCGCAGCACCCTGCGTCACTGGAACGCGTCCCCTGCGCCATCGGCGCCGGCGGCGCTGTCGGCCTTCGTCGAGACGCCCGAGGGCGTGGTGTGGCTGCGCCGGATCCTGGTTGCCGCGCACTGGAGCATCGGCGAGCAGGGCGGCGCGGGCGTGCGCGTGGTCTGCGATTTTCTCGAGCGCAGTGGGCTGTCGGCATTCATCGGCGCCTCCTACGGTGCGCAGCAGGCGTTCCATGCCGGCTTGGAGGAGCAGATCGTCACCGCCGCCACCGAACTGCGCGGGACGCTGGCCCAAGCCATGCCCCATCGCACACTGAGCATCGCCGAAGATGAGACGTGGAAAGACGGCATGCGTTTGGTGGGCATCGATGCGGTCTCGAACTTCATCCTGCTCGAGCACAGGAGCGATGAGCGCTCGGCGGCGGCCTGGACACGGGCGCTCGAGGGTGGACTCGAGGGGCTGAATGTCACGGTGGTGCAAGGCACCAGCGATGAGGCCAAGGGGCTGTTGGCGCATGTCGAGCGTGATCTGGGCGCACACCATGCCACGGACCTGTTTCATCTGCAGCATGAGGTCAGCCAGGCGATGAGTCTGTCGCTGAAGCGCGCCGAGCAACAGGCCGAGACGGCGGAGACCGAGGCGAAGGCGCGCTGGCAAGACGAATGCGCCGCCGAGCAGGCCTATCATCGGCGCCGCCACGGCCCCGGGCGCCCGCCGGCGTTCGCCGCGCGCATCGACGAGGCGCTGAGCGCTTACGTCCAAGCCAGCCTTGCGCGCGAGCAGGCCCACGCGCACCGCGCCGAGGCCAAAGCCCTGATCGGTGCGTTCAGCGAGGTCGATCATCCCTACGAGATCCAACAGGGACAGGCGCAAACCCCCGAGCAGTTGGAGGCGCGTCTGGGAACGCTGTTTGCGCGCCTGGAGGCGATCGCCGAGGAAGCGGATCTTTCCGAGCGTCTCTGCGCACATCTGGCCAAGGCGAAGCGCCTGACTCAAAGCCTCGTCGCCACGCTGACCTTCTTCTTCATGATGGTCAACACCCGGGTGCAGGCGCTGGACCTGGCACCGGCCATCGAGCAGGCGATGCTCGACGATCTGATCCCGGCGCTTTATCTGGAGCGCGTCGCCGCACGCAGCACCCGCGCCGAGCCCCGTCATCGACTCCGAGCACTGAGTGCGCAGCGTCTCGCCCCGCTGAGGCAGCCCTCGCACCCGATCCAGTCGCTGGATCCGCAGACCCGTCACCATCTCGAGCAGGTCGCCGGGGAGTGTGCCGATCTGTTCCAGCGCAGCAGCTCCTGTGTCGAGGGACGCAACGGCTTCCTCGCGCTCTATCAGCATGGGCATCACCGACTCAGCCCGCGCAAGCAGCAGGTCTTGACCGCCCTGCACAACTTTGCGATCAAGCGGCCCGACGGCACCACGGCCGCCGAGCGCTTCTTCGCTCAACCCCACCCATCCTTGTTCGAGCAGGTGCTCGAGCGCATGCCCTGGCCCGCCCGACCGGCCCGACGACGACCGCGCCCGGCAAGGCAGCCTTACCTCGTTCCTGTGGCGGCTTAGCAACAGTGGACCAATCGATGATCAAGGCCAAAATCAGCGAGCGTTTCTATCTGTGCGAGTGTCAGGAGTGCGGTACTTTCGGAAATGGCGTTACCCATGAAGAGGCACTCGAAAGAACAACAGCCGCTTTAGGCGAGGGGCTGAACTGGCGCGACGGCTCTCTATTCTAGATTTCCAGGAGAGCTAACAAGCCGCCCAAAGCGACGCCCGCCGAAAGCGTCGTACCTGGCCTCAGCCTCGCAGTGGGCGGGTGCTCTTTGCTTTGTCGTTAGAGCCCACCAATTAAAGGTAAGAGAATATGGAAGATTGGGATGTTGCGATAACCGAAGTAGTCAACTCACTGAATACGCCATTTGATTCCCACTTAGTGATTAGGCAGCTGGCGCATAAAAACCAGCGCCGCTACATTGATGCGTTGGCTGCGATTAATACTGACACGCCATTTCATCAGCTTCATTCGGCTTTAGGGCGAAGAATCAAAGTAGTGTGTGAAAGTCTCGGCCTCAAGGGGAAAGATAGTCGGAGCCCCGATATGTTTGGGCAGCAAAGCAAATGCCAAGAATGGTCGCGTTGGTTGCTAATATTGCGTTCTAATAGGACGGGCCGACAGCAGCGCGCCCGTCAACTTTAAGCTAGTTGAAGGAACCTAGATATTACCGTGAAGCTTCCAAAGCTTTTTGTAGCAGCCATCGTTGCAGCGACCATCTGTAACCCAGTACTTGCGGGCAACTATACCGATGGATCTGGAGTGGCATATTCTTCAACAGCAAATAAGGACGGTGTTGTACTCAAATCGAAAGATGTAACAATTTTCCTTGGCAATTCATGCGATGCCTTTTCTCCGCAGTACGGAAAAGGACAATGGGGTTGGGCAAATGGCGGAGTACTTGTCGAGCTCAAGAAGGGCAACATCGGATTTCCGCGCCAGGAAAGTCCCTTCGATGACTCAAGGTGTGGACTATGACTCTTGGCTTGAAAATGCACAAATACTCCGGGTCTGAAACGAGGCGCTCCACTTGATCGCTCCTGATGTCGCGGCGGCTGAGCTTTGCGGTTGGCTACATAGACGAGGAGACTGCCGAGGACGTATGAACCACAAAAGTTTTTCCGCATTCATGGAACAGGTAGTCCTGCCAAAACTGGCCGCAGACCCAGCGCAAACCCGTTTAGATGGTCAAACCTCGGGGGGTAATCGCGAGCCGGCGGGCTTCTTTTGGCATCAGAACAAGCTCTGGCGAGTTCATGCGGATTCGCATTTCGAGCCACTGATAATGGCCTACGGCGCACTCACGGCAAAGCCGGCAGAAGACCCGTTCATCGCCAGCGCAACCGGCTCAGGAAAAAGGCACTGTTTGGTGCTAATCGAGAAGTTGCAGCAGCAATTGTGTAAGCCACGATTTAAGCATCTCTACATCTATGAGGTGTGATTCTCGCGACGCGGTGAATTTTCTAGGAAGCGGTAACGTTGTAATTCTAACCACAAGCGAGTTGCGCCCCCTGGGGAAATCGGGAGGTATCTATGGCATTCCACGTTGGTGATCGCCTGAAGCATCCGAAGAAGCCTGATTGGGGGCTCGGTGAGGTAGCGGCATCCGCTGGCGGATATGTCACCGTATATTTTGCCGACGCAGGCGAGAAGAAGCTCTCGCTGAACTTTGTCGAGCTCCAGTTGGTAACGGGTGACGACGCAGTGAGTCCGCAACTCGATCAGATACGCGAGCGACCGAGCGCATCGAAGCTGGTGAAGTATCGCATCGGTCGGGTAGGGAAAATCACGGCGCCGCAAAATGTCCAAACTTGGAGCATTCTTGAGCGTCATTTAGCTGACGTCGTGTCGGCGAGCTACGAGCAACTTGTGCTCTGTGCCAAGGGCCATGAGCATGAGCGCGGCGGCAAAGGTTTTATCGACTACTGCATTGGCAACGGGTGGCTAGAGGTCGACGTCCAGGAGCAGTCGGTACCACGCGTCACTGCGGATCAGCCAGCACCCGAGAATCGGGACTCTGGCATCATGCTGGATCAAGAGGAACGTCCAATGCCGGCGGAGGAGGGAACGCCAGCGGTAACCCCTGACGGGCTGCTGCAAGGTTACATTCAGGACTTCTTCGGCTACGGCTCGCTGTCCGCGCCGCTCTGGTTCATCGGGATGGAGGAGGGAACGGGACAGGAGACACTCGAAGAGCGTCTTCAAGCCTGGCAGGACTTGGGTCGGTCCGCCACGCTGGATATTCGCCTGTTTCATGAACGCATTCATGAAACACGCTGGTTCTGGGCATTTCCGACCATCCAGAGAACCTGGCGCCGACTCATCATCATGGCGCTGCGCTATGTTGATGAGCCGGTCGATAGGGAGCGCATTCGCCATTATCAGGCCAGTCGGCTGGCTACGGAAACCGAAGCCTTGCTCGAACTGATGCCGCTGCCGCACAAGAGCCTCCGCGAGTGGGACCACCAGGGCCTGTTCGCAAGCCGCGACGATTACCTGTCCGCGATCGCGCCACGACGTCTAGCCGAACTCCAAAGAGCCATCGCAAACCATGGCCCGAAGGCCGTTGTCATGTACGGTACGACGCCGCCTTACCCCGAGTATTGGAAAAACCTCGCCGGAGGACCGCTGACAGGCGCGGAGCAGGGCTGGTCCTATCGCCGCTCCGGTCAGACGCTGTATGTGGTCTGCCAGCATCCTGTCGCCCATGGCGTCACGGACGATACGTACATCAGCATTGGCGACTTCCTTAGAGGCGCGCGCGACAACGAAGCTGTCGAGAATGGGTAAAAAAAAAGGGGCGGGCTTGAGTTAGGTCCTGTACGGGTGCTAATCGGGTTCATGGCCCAACGGGTGTATCAGCCGACCGCGCATGCACCGTCCAGCTCTCGTGAAACGAACCTGGGTCACTTCTGTTCTATATCTCTGAAGGCACTCTGAGCCATGCTCCAAGCCCTCTGAGCGGAGGATCCTCGGCCTTATCATCTGGTATCGCGGTTTCATGACTTCACGCTCAAGGTTCCTGACGCCTACTACGCGCCGGTCGACGCGCCTCCACGGGTGAGTTTTGAAAGCTCACCTGAGCGTCTTTTTTCCGACCAGCAAAGGGCTACGATTCCGTGTACAGCCGGCTGATATGGTGCTTCCCAGGTGTTCGTCAGGCATCTGGTTCGGGATCGGCCCAATCGATGTGAACGCGGTCCATGGCGCGCGCTACGGTTTCCTCGACGACTTCGGATAACGATTGCGTGCTCTCCAACATGGGGCGGCCGCGGAACGGTGGCCGTTCCATGACATTGAGAAACCGTACGGCGCCGCGGGCGTAGCCGCCAGCTTCATCGCCGGTCGCGTAAAGCCCGACAAAACCGATGTCGCAGCGCGGGGCATGGTGCGCCAACGCAGGATCCAATCGCCCGGTACGCTCACGAAGTTTAACGACGGTGTGGGCGAACGAGGATCTCCCTTTTTGTTTGTCCGCAGCCGCTTCGATCGGCAGGAAGAAGATCCCCGCCATGAAGGCGTGGGGTAGATGTTCATGAATGAGCCTGACCTCGTCTCCGAGTTCATACAGTCGACCGGTCAAGTTCTTGTCAAAATTCCCGTTCCCAACATCTCGAAAATTCAGCCCTTTCAAGGATACGCCGATCTCAAGTCCGAGAAGAACATCGGCAACAGTCACGTCGATTCGTTTCGACGTTCCGGCGCCGAGTGGCGTCAGTGGCTCAGTACCTGTCTTGAGGTCGCGCGGTAGGATCCGCTTTTTTTGAAGCACCGGGAGCCGACGCAACTCGTTGGCAATCGTTACCGCGCAGGCGTTTGCGAAGCGTTCGCTCCATCCGCGTTTCTCGTTTTGATTCCCGTCCGCAGGGCGCGGGCCGGCATGCTCCAATGCATCCACGATTCCCGGCTCCGGTTCGAGGTCGGACCAGCGCATCTGTTGGCTGGTCACGGTCAGGCTGCGGCTTGCGATCCGCGTTGGCCAAACGCTCGGTCCGCTTCTGCGCGTTTGACCGCGACATGGGCTTCCAAGTCGACTAGAAAGTCCGGGTGAAAGGTTAGCGTCGAGCGTTTGGTTCGGGCCAGAAAACCGGCCGCCGCGCGATGAGATAGCGGTGCCAGTGCATCCGGGTTCAGGACGTCGAGAAGATGCTGATAGGTACGACGAACCGGCCAAGCACTGGCGTCGAAGAGCCAGCGACGGCCAGCCCGCCCGAACGCAGCATTGGGCCAGCGTTCGAGGTCGGTCAACTCCCGCCCTGGTATCACCACGGAGCCGGGTTGATATAGCCGGTCGATTAGCCATTCTGCTACACCGACCGTGACGGCATTGCCGACCAACTTCCATCGTGGGCCTTTCTTCTTCCCGCTCATGGCCGGTTCGGTCCAACCGCGATCGAAACCCTGCAGAGCCTCGGCATCGTTGATGTCCGGTGTGACCAGTTTATGTCCGACTGCGGCGCCGGGAATCCATACTCCCGGCGGGGACGGGATTCCGATGGTCGAGCCGCCTTTCAACGGCGGTACGGCGTCCTGGGCCCAACCCAAGCCGCTGAGACCCTCTGTCCAGTAGAAACCGAAGGCGTCCTCGCGAAAAGTCTGCGCGGGCGGCTCACCCGCTTCGTCGGCGAACAACACCTCCCGCGGATCGTGGTGACGGGATGCGGCAAACAACACGCGATGCCGACGTTGCGGCACGCCGGAAAAGCGCGAATCGACCAAGCGATAAGCCCACTGAAAACCCAATGCCTCCAGCTCGCTAACCAAATAGGCCATGGCGCGGCCTCGGTCCAAGACCAGCATGTTCCTGACGTTCTCAAGTACAAGCCATTCAATGTCACGGCCGTGCAGTAACCGAAACACGTGGGAGACGAGTCCGGACGCGTCGCCCGAGATGCCCGCCGTTCGACCGGCCTGCGAAAGATCCGTACATGGAAACCCGGCAGTGACGACTTGTACGCCGGCAGGGAGGGTGTCGAGGTTGCGAATGTCGTCGACCAGCGGAACGCCCGGAAAATGTTCCTCTAGTACACAGCGGGAGGCATCCCAGATGTCGCAAAGCAGCGCTGCCTCCGCACCGCGGGCATGAAAGGGCAGCTCAAGCCCCCCGATTCCGCTGAACAATCCTGCGATCTTCATTCTTGCGCCCCTGTCGGTTCAGTCCGATTTGTTCCCATGGGACCGCATTATCGACTGAAAAGCCGGGAGATAACAGGCAGGGTGTGGCTCGCGGGGGCGGGAACTGCTTAGACCCCAAGGGTCGAGGCTCTTGTTTGCCAGTGAGGATTAACGAACCGAAAGTGCTGGAGGTCAGTGGAGAAATCGATGGTCTAGCGGCGACCGGGGGATTCCTCGGAGAGCGAGCCTGTGACGTACTAGACTCTTCTTGGATAATCCAGTGCTATAGTTAATAGGGCATGTCACAGAGGAAGGGAGCGCCATGGAGTCAACGACGGTAGAGAAACCATAACCGCCTGGAGCGACTGCAGCTCGCTCAATCGGTTCGGTATTTTTTCGGCTTGATCCGAGCATCCGCGCTTGCGATCTCATGGAGGGCTAGAAATAAGTCTATCCCATTAACTGTAACTGAAGCTTCTTCATGAGTTGGTCTAATTCCCGAATCTTCTTTTCGCTTTCGGCTTGTTTAAAGAGGCGACGCTAATGACTGATGATGGCGTACAAACAGCTTTTGTGCTTATCCTGGAAGAACTCGGCAGTGTCGCGAATGATTACATGAGGGAGGCTAAGCGTATTGCTGAGACGGGTACCTTTAAAGAATTGAAAGCTTTATCGTCAAAAGGAGAGGCATTAGAGGATTTTCAGTTGAAGGTGTGCGCACTGAGGGACGAGTGGGTAGGAAGTTTCGATGAAGTCACTCGAGGAAAGACTTACTATGATGTGCCGATTCTGGAGACTCCAGACATCAATGTCGTCGCTTTACATGTAGTTTACGGTGACGCGTCCGCCAAAGCTGAGTATATCAAAGGCAAGGTGCGTTTGCTTCCAGGTTCGACGATACGGAAAGAATCGAAAGGCTCTCTGAATGAGGCAACCCGGAAGCGGAAAACTAACGCTCTATATACCGGCGACCTTAAGGAGTCATCCAATCCAGAATTACTAGTAGTTAACACGCCTATTGTCTTCGATAGCCCATCGGGAGCAGCATATTTTGTAGCCGGATGCTCCGTTAGCGGTCCTCGGGACTGGGAAGTTGTCGGGCATAATTTGTCCCTGAACGGTTGGATATTGCAGCAAAGGGTGCAGAATACGCACTAATCGTCATGGTAAACGCAACGATGCAGCGGTTAGCTTAGGTAATCACTGATCGTGTGTATGTTTCCCCTTTTGAGGCTTTCTATTTACTGGCTCGGCGCAGGGCGCATCATGGAGGGGCACAGCTTAGATTCGGTCTACCCCGATCACGTCACGAACCCCGCTATCAGTCGAGCCGTCAGCCGGTCCGGGTTCGCAGACGCCAGCTCGGAAGCACTGGAGACGAGCCGCGGTATCTGACTTCCAAACCTGTCCTCACCGCGACCTGCTGCCGGCTTGAGCGGGGCGGGAGTGGGAATGTCTTGGGTGGTCTGCAACCTCGGACACCGTCCGATAGCTTCGGTCCCGTGCGCATCGACCTGAGGTGACGGTCATGAGGTAGCGCCCTCGGAGTCGTAGGCTATGCTTGCCAAATACGTCAGGGAGGAATCGCACGTCATGGACTCGACGACGACCGACTAAGCCGAACTGCCTGGAGCGATTCTCGATCGTTCTTGGGGGGTCGGCTTTTTTGTGGCCCGCTGCGACGAGTTACTCTTGGGAGCACATGAGGGCCTGGAAGTAAATCCGGTTGGAGAATAGATCGGCCAACTTCTTACGAGCATGGCCGGGACATTGGAACGCGCGCGTGGCATGTAGTTTCGACCCTCAACATTGCCTCAAGAAAGTGACCGAACTCTCTATCGAGCATCGCTGAGACAGCTATGCTTATAGGTCGTGAACCGTCGACAGGAATAAGGAGTTCGGGATATGAAAGCAGGAATGTTGATGATTTGCTTGATGATAGCATCGTGGACCTCTCAAGCCGCCGGAATCTACAGGTGCTTCGATGAAATGGGGCACGTTACATTTTCTCAGTCACGCTGCTCGACTGACGCGAAGGCTGTTGATGTCCAGACTCGGGAGCCAACAGCCGCCGAGCTTCAAGCGGCTCAGGAACGAAACGAAGCCGCGAACAGGTTCGTGGATGAGCGTGTCAGCGAAAGACAGGCCGCCAGACTAGCCGCCGAGCAACGGAAGCTAGAAGACGCAATCACGCTCCGGGCCGAGCTTTATGCGAGGGAGGCTCAAGACCGCAGTGCGGCGCAAGAACGCAGCCGTAGAGCGGAGCAAAACAGCAGACGTATGGCCGAGCAAGAAAGCACACGCAGGGCGGAGCAAAAACACAAGCGCAAGGTTGAGAACACGCTCCACCGAGAAACGGCTCTTCAAAACGCTGGCGTCATGGGGAGAGACGTACGCTACGACAGAGCCGCCGAAGCGTGCCGAAGAACGCCTGGAGCTAACTGCCAATAGTTCAGAGTGAAAAGTCGCGAAGTTCGTTTCTGGAAACGTGTCGGTTGGTGCGCACGCACGACGACCCGTTGAAAGGTCCTGGGTAGAGTAGGTAGCAAGACTCTCGCAACCAGTAGCGGCTAACTTGAGAAGGGCTCAGCAATCGCCCCAACCATGAAACTCGCGTGTCTCAGTCGGTTCTTTCGATTTCGCCTCGAACACGAAACGCAGTAGCGTAATCGTACACATGATTACAGGACTAGCGACCATGGAAAAGACCCGCAGTCATGAAATCGGCTCCCGCATTCGCGAGGCTCGCACCCGCCACGGATGGACTCTAGACGAGCTGTCGCTGTGCACAGACCGAGCCATCACGCCGTCCCGACTCGCCAACTACGAACACGGCATCAGACGCCCCGGTATCGAGGAGGCGGAGGCACTGGCGGACGCCTTCGGTGATGTCTCGGCTGCTTGGATTTTGACCCTCGATGAGGAGAGACGGTCTGATGCCGGATCCTGCCTGACGTCGATTTGACGTCAAATCGGCTGATTTCACTAGCCGTAGGGAACCGCGTTCGAGAATCCGATGTCCCGGATGGTGCAGCAGGCGATTAGTAACACGAAACCATCTGCCGAAGGCCATTTCTGCTACAGAAGTCGGGAGTTAGTTTCGTTCACCTGAACCTAAGCGCTTTATTCTATGTCCTCATCGCCAGTCCGGACGCGAAATAAACTTTTGAAGAAATACGGGCTGAGAGCATGGTTGGCCTTTTCCCGGATAACATTCAATTCCACGCGCCTGCGGATCTGCCGCTCGTGGGCGACGGGCGCGAGTGCACCTCGATTCCTGACGGTCCGGTCAATATTCAGTAGAAACCGCTCGGGAATGGGTGTGCCCGTGTAAACACTGACGCGACCTGTTTCCCTGACGTGCTCACGCGGCGCAAAGATAAGTTGTTCGCCTTCGATGGATCGAGGAGTAAAGAATGCAATAAGGTCTTCGGGAACGTCTTCGATACGAAGCCGCTCCGGGGTGGACGAGGCTTCGGCTCGGCCCCGCTTTCCTTTTATAGAGTATAGGAAGTCGTCCGCGCGTGGTTCAAGCTTCTCCAGCAGAATGGCGGCCTGCGTCACGGGCGTCGTCGTCGAGTTGCCGGGATTGATTAGGACAGGGACGGCACCGAAGTCAAGCCAATGTGTCGCCATCCTCATAATACTTGCTGAGCCGCCCCTAGGGTGATTCTCGGTGCGATTGTCTTCAATAATGCGCCCAATAAAACGTCGAACCGTTGGCATGATGACGGTCGCGGACGCGAGCGTCCCTCGCTGATGCAGAAAAAGGTGCACCATAGTGTCGGTCTTAGTCAGCGAGTCAAACTCCACCGTCGGAAGACGAACGTGGATCACGGCAGGCAGTTGATTAAGCTGAGTGTGCTCCTCCGCGTGGAGGACGAGGACAGTGTCTTGGATGCCGATAATGCCCGCCTTGCGGGCTTGGAGCTGTTTGTACTCGTCAAGGCGGTTTGGATCAAAGAGTTCAGCGGAATCCCGGCCTTGATCATCGATTGGTCCACTGTTGCTAAGCCGCCACAGGAACGAGGTAAGGCTGCCTTGCCGGGCGCGGTCGTCGTCGGGCCGGTCGGGCGGGCCAGGGCATGCGCTCGAGCACCTGCTCGAACAAGGATGGGTGGGGTTGAGCGAAGAAGCGCTCGGCGGCCGTGGTGCCGTCGGGCCGCTTGATCGCAAAGTTGTGCAGGGCGGTCAAGACCTGCTGCTTGCGCGGACTGAGTCGGTGATGCCCGTGCTGATAGAGCGCGAGGAAGCCGTTGCGTCCCTCGACACAGGAGCTGCTGCGCTGGAACAGATCGGCACACTCCCCGGCGACCTGCTCGAGATGGTGACGGGTCTGCGGATCCAGCGACTGGATCGGGTGCGAGGGCTGCCTCAGCGGGGCGAGACGCTGCGCACTCAGTGCTCGGAGTCGATGACGGGGCTCGGCGCGGGTGCTGCGTGCGGCGACGCGCTCCAGATAAAGCGCCGGGATCAGATCGTCGAGCATCGCCTGCTCGATGGCCGGTGCCAGGTCCAGCGCCTGCACCCGGGTGTTGACCATCATGAAGAAGAAGGTCAGCGTGGCGACGAGGCTTTGAGTCAGGCGCTTCGCCTTGGCCAGATGTGCGCAGAGACGCTCGGAAAGATCCGCTTCCTCGGCGATCGCCTCCAGGCGCGCAAACAGCGTTCCCAGACGCGCCTCCAACTGCTCGGGGGTTTGCGCCTGTCCCTGTTGGATCTCGTAGGGATGATCGACCTCGCTGAACGCACCGATCAGGGCTTTGGCCTCGGCGCGGTGCGCGTGGGCCTGCTCGCGCGCAAGGCTGGCTTGGACGTAAGCGCTCAGCGCCTCGTCGATGCGCGCGGCGAACGCCGGCGGGCGCCCGGGGCCGTGGCGGCGCCGATGATAGGCCTGCTCGGCGGCGCATTCGTCTTGCCAGCGCGCCTTCGCCTCGGTCTCCGCCGTCTCGGCCTGTTGCTCGGCGCGCTTCAGCGACAGACTCATCGCCTGGCTGACCTCATGCTGCAGATGAAACAGGTCCGTGGCATGGTGTGCGCCCAGATCACGCTCGACATGCGCCAACAGCCCCTTGGCCTCATCGCTGGTGCCTTGCACCACCGTGACATTCAGCCCCTCGAGTCCACCCTCGAGCGCCCGTGTCCAGGCCGCCGCCGAGCGCTCATCGCTCCTGTGCTCGAGCAGGATGAAGTTCGAGACCGCATCGATGCCCACCAAACGCATGCCGTCTTTCCACGTCTCATCTTCGGCGATGCTCAGTGTGCGATGGGGCATGGCTTGGGCCAGCGTCCCGCGCAGTTCGGTGGCGGCGGTGACGATCTGCTCCTCCAAGCCGGCATGGAACGCCTGCTGCGCACCGTAGGAGGCGCCGATGAATGCCGACAGCCCACTGCGCTCGAGAAAATCGCAGACCACGCGCACGCCCGCGCCGCCCTGCTCGCCGATGCTCCAGTGCGCGGCAACCAGGATCCGGCGCAGCCACACCACGCCCTCGGGCGTCTCGACGAAGGCCGACAGCGCCGCCGGCGCCGATGGCGCAGGGGACGCGTTCCAGTGACGCAGGGTGCTGCGCGCCACGCCGGCGCCGCTGACCGCCGCGCGTTGACTCTGCCCATCCTGCTGGGCTTGCGCCACCGCATGCAGGTGCTTGGCGCGATCCAAGCGATCGTGGATTGGCGTGGGGCGTCGATCTGCACTAGAGTCGACACAGGCAGGAGCATCGGACAACGGCGTTTCCCTCGGTCAGTTTGCACTTCCAAGGGTACGCCTCCCCGGCGCTCCTGCCACTCCTTCAGGATGCTTGATCGCCTACCGAAACACGCGGTTTTGGACCAACCGATGATCAAGGCCGGAATCCCGACACTCGCGAAGGTGCTGCTCAGCGTCATAGATGACCGTATCTTCGCTCGACGCCTCATAGAGTAATGCTGCTTCGATATTGGCGCCGCCCATTGCACTCGCGGTGAGGTTGTGGCTACCAACCCAGAGACGCCTTACGTTAGAGGCGCGCGTGAGGCATACCTTCGAATGCATCAGCGCGGGGCCGCTTGCTTTCTTCTCTTCGGGTGTTACCCAGCCAAGATGAATAAAGACGCGACCAGGAATCAAGCGGAAGAGATCGTGAAGTGCATCTAGATCGGTCGGAAAATCGAGGCTTACAACGACAAAGCTCTCGGGATGGTGGAGCGCCACAACGTGATGTTGCAGAATATGATACCCGGCTCTTAGGAAGAAGCACATTGCTAGTCGGATTCCGTCGACACCATGCCCGAGATGTGCATCGAATTCGGGTTTGGCCGGGGTATGTGCTCCGCCGTGAATAAATTGAAGTCCCACAAAAACCTCCGTTACCCAATCGCTTGCGAATATGTCGGTCGAGGGAGTTCGCCACGACGCCTTTTCACTAACGTGTTCGAAATTGCCCGGCAGGTGACACTATCGGAATGCCGATAACGCGGCCCGGCGAACTCGACCCGCAAGGGTCTGGGCATCCACGAAGTTTCATCCGCACTGACGTCGGAGATTAGAGTGCCTGCTCTGGCGCCGTAGGTCCAGCTTATCGGTTTCCGCCACCCGTTACTCCGTGGTGCGTGTCACCGAGCCATGCTCACGCAAGCGAGCCCTGTGCCGTCATACTCTGTCCGCCTCGACGCGGTCCACAGTGAGCGGGGTGGACTTCAGAACCCACCCTCGTTCGAGGTAAGGGTCAGTGCACTTTCACGGCAACCTTGGGTTGGATGCGTGACAGCATCGTGTTGGGTGATCCGCGATCGTCCGACCGAAGACCGACAGCTAAATCGAGGGACTGGCTCGACCTGGTCGTCTGCCGAAGGCAATTCTGTGACCTACTTCACGCTTGCCTTAGGGTCCTGTGCTACATTTCCCGCACACGTCACGGAGGATAGCGGGTGTCCTGGACTCGACGAAGACTGACTAAGCCGAACTGCCTGAAGCGATTCTTGATCGCTTGAGGGGTTCGGCTTTTTTGTGGCTAGTTTTGGGGATGCGTTCACAGGATCGCATGAATGGTTAGAAGGTAATCCGTTCACATTTCTTTTTGTGCTGGCAATACACGGGCATGTCAGAAACGCGCGGCCAAACTTTAACTACTTCTGAACTTTAAGGGTCTTCATGGCGACACCAGGTCTGTATATCGTTACGCTCCGAAACCGAACGCCGATCTCGGTGAACGCGCAGGATCCACGCGTCGCTAGTCGTGCAATATGCGTAACCTACAAGAACTGCAAATTTGGGAAGGCGAAGTCTCTAGAGGGTCGAAGAGCGAGCTATGAAAGAACTTTCGGGACGAAAAATGTAGATTTCCATCCTATCGCAGTGCTGGCCGAAATTGATTTTGCCGAAAAAGCCGTTTTGAAGCGCCTCGATGACTATAGAATTCGTGGGCGAACTGGACGGAAGAATGAATGGTTGGAAGGCATTAGACCAGAAGCCGTGCATTCGATTGTGTTGCAGACACTCGGCGATCTAGGGCTGGATTGTGTGATATTGGGCAGAACGCTCAGAAAATGCAAGTTAAGAGGCATTCCCGCGATAGAATCGAGTCGAGCCAATAAATTGAGTGGGCCGGCTGGTGGGAAAAAGAGATCAACTCGAAGTGGTTCTAGAGATAATAGGGGCTTCGCTGCAGCGTTATTCTTTGGAGTTATATCAGGTTTAATCTTCGGTCTGGTTCCGGGCGTTGTAGTATTTTCCGTATCGCTTGGCCTTTTTTTCATTTCCGCTAAAATCAACGCGTCGAAGCGCGCGAAGCTCTGTTGAAGCAAGGCTCACTAATGCAAAACTGGGTGCCGTGCGGCCTGGCGAGACCGCGTGTTTTAGCGGGTGGAACGCCTGCCTGTGTAATCGCTAGCCACGATCCCAGTGCTGAGCCATACGACGCCCCTGTGATCAGACGCGTCGATGCGTAGGCACGAGATTGGGGCATTAGGTAGAGTAGAGAGCGGGTGTCCCGCGACTTTAGGTCCGGACCATCTGTTGCCACCCTTTACGTCTGGCGGTGCCTGAATCGCGGAGCCAAGTTCACGGTGCCCAACCCTCCATCCTCATCATTCCGCATACGACTTTCCGCTGTGCGTCACGCCGAAGCATCTGCCGATATTTCTTGGTCGACTTGGGCGTATTTGGCAGAACCCGCTATGCTCTTCATTTATTTAGCTAGCTGCACGCAGTTAGAGGGTAGGTATTTGAAAGCGATTGCATCTGAATTCTTATTCACTCCGCACTGCCAGCTATGAATATGTTTGCCGAAATCGGTTGGAAAGCTCATCGGGTCGCCATTGGAATCCATCGCCCTGAGGAAAAAGTCCTTGTTATCGGCATCTGCTGCGCCAGTCCCCGTAATTGTAATGTTCACACCGGATCCAGCGCTGAGGTTTATGCTTTTCACGTATTTTGAGACATTGCGGCTCGGGTCAGTAAAACAATCGTTCCAGTTGGCCTTGATCATCGATTGGTCCACTGTTGCTAAGCCGCCACAGGAACGAGGTAAGGCTGCCTTGCCGGGCGCGGTCGTCGTCGGGCCGGTCGGGCGGGCCAGGGCATGCGCTCGAGCACCTGCTCGAACAAGGATGGGTGGGGTTGAGCGAAGAAGCGCTCGGCGGCCGTGGTGCCGTCGGGCCGCTTGATCGCAAAGTTGTGCAGGGCGGTCAAGACCTGCTGCTTGCGCGGACTGAGTCGGTGATGCCCGTGCTGATAGAGCGCGAGGAAGCCGTTGCGTCCCTCGACACAGGAGCTGCTGCGCTGGAACAGATCGGCACACTCCCCGGCGACCTGCTCGAGATGGTGACGGGTCTGCGGATCCAGCGACTGGATCGGGTGCGAGGGCTGCCTCAGCGGGGCGAGACGCTGCGCACTCAGTGCTCGGAGTCGATGACGGGGCTCGGCGCGGGTGCTGCGTGCGGCGACGCGCTCCAGATAAAGCGCCGGGATCAGATCGTCGAGCATCGCCTGCTCGATGGCCGGTGCCAGGTCCAGCGCCTGCACCCGGGTGTTGACCATCATGAAGAAGAAGGTCAGCGTGGCGACGAGGCTTTGAGTCAGGCGCTTCGCCTTGGCCAGATGTGCGCAGAGACGCTCGGAAAGATCCGCTTCCTCGGCGATCGCCTCCAGGCGCGCAAACAGCGTTCCCAGACGCGCCTCCAACTGCTCGGGGGTTTGCGCCTGTCCCTGTTGGATCTCGTAGGGATGATCGACCTCGCTGAACGCACCGATCAGGGCTTTGGCCTCGGCGCGGTGCGCGTGGGCCTGCTCGCGCGCAAGGCTGGCTTGGACGTAAGCGCTCAGCGCCTCGTCGATGCGCGCGGCGAACGCCGGCGGGCGCCCGGGGCCGTGGCGGCGCCGATGATAGGCCTGCTCGGCGGCGCATTCGTCTTGCCAGCGCGCCTTCGCCTCGGTCTCCGCCGTCTCGGCCTGTTGCTCGGCGCGCTTCAGCGACAGACTCATCGCCTGGCTGACCTCATGCTGCAGATGAAACAGGTCCGTGGCATGGTGTGCGCCCAGATCACGCTCGACATGCGCCAACAGCCCCTTGGCCTCATCGCTGGTGCCTTGCACCACCGTGACATTCAGCCCCTCGAGTCCACCCTCGAGCGCCCGTGTCCAGGCCGCCGCCGAGCGCTCATCGCTCCTGTGCTCGAGCAGGATGAAGTTCGAGACCGCATCGATGCCCACCAAACGCATGCCGTCTTTCCACGTCTCATCTTCGGCGATGCTCAGTGTGCGATGGGGCATGGCTTGGGCCAGCGTCCCGCGCAGTTCGGTGGCGGCGGTGACGATCTGCTCCTCCAAGCCGGCATGGAACGCCTGCTGCGCACCGTAGGAGGCGCCGATGAATGCCGACAGCCCACTGCGCTCGAGAAAATCGCAGACCACGCGCACGCCCGCGCCGCCCTGCTCGCCGATGCTCCAGTGCGCGGCAACCAGGATCCGGCGCAGCCACACCACGCCCTCGGGCGTCTCGACGAAGGCCGACAGCGCCGCCGGCGCCGATGGCGCAGGGGACGCGTTCCAGTGACGCAGGGTGCTGCGCGCCACGCCGGCGCCGCTGACCGCCGCGCGTTGACTCTGCCCATCCTGCTGGGCTTGCGCCACCGCATGCAGGTGCTTGGCGCGATCCAAGCGATCGTGGATTGGCGTGGGGCGTCGATCTGCACTAGAGTCGACACAGGCAGGAGCATCGGACAACGGCGTTTCCCTCGGTCAGTTTGCACTTCCAAGGGTACGCCTCCCCGGCGCTCCTGCCACTCCTTCAGGATGCTTGATCGCCTACCGAAACACGCGGTTTTGGACCAACCGATGATCAAGGCCTTCCAGTTATTTAGATCTGGCAGTACGCTCATCGAAACGCTTTCAGTAATATAGGTCTTGCATTTGCCTGCGACCATCATCGCTTCGGTTACTTTGGCTTTCACCGTATAGGTGGAGTATGCGGGCAGTGCTATCGCCGCCAGAATCCCAATAACGGCAACAACGATCATGAGTTCGATCAATGTGAATCCTGCATTTGTGCCTTTCATCGTAACTTCTCCTTAAGTGTTCCCTGATTTCGGCGAAATCGCCGCGGCTGGCGCCGCAACGCTGGAATTCGATCAGATGCTCCACGCTCTGTCAACGAGCTTTCTCGATGAGATTGCGCGAACTTGGGCGTCCGCGCGACATCGGTAACCGGTTTTTTTCCAGATCCTTCAATGGGGGCGGGTGGCTTTCAAAACCCACCCTCGTCCTCGTCGAAAAGTCTCAAAAAATCCTGCAAATTTTTTTTCGTTGACCGAGCACTTTCCTCCTTAGAGTAAGCACTCTCCGCTACCCCGGTTCGTTTTCACTTATAAGGTTCATTCAAAAAAGGGACCCAACGCCGCTCCACGTCCCAGGCGCTAGCCGCCGACCTCTAGCCTTTTTCTCCGACGTCTCGTCCCGCCACGCGGGCGATTTGACGTCAAATCCGAAGGTTTATCGAACCCCCTGAACGTCCAGGCGGGCGCTGCTGCGCGCGTCTTATGCCATCGGCCTCGGCGGGTCTGCGTCGCTTTAAAAGCCGCTTCGCGGGAGGTGAGTTGTTCCTTTCACCAAAGCGGAGACCTGCCATGCCTGTCGACGACCAACGCAACACCCGCACCCTCTGTGCGCGCTACACGATCCAGCGCTTCCTCGGCGCCTCCCCGAGCTACGTCGTCTTCCTCGACGGACGGCTCATCAACTACCGAGGGCCGTGCCGATGAACGCGCCCTTCAGCCCCGAACGCCGCATCCACGACGACGCGCTCAACCGCCGACATCTCGCGGCCCTGAGTACCGTCTCGTGGTTCATGGGCAGCCGCCACGACGACTACGCCGAGTTCCTCTACGGCCGGCTGGTCAGCGGCTGGACCGTTCCGTTCTAAACCATCCACCCCCTTCAGGAGCATCACCATGTCCCACGGCATCAACAAGG
The DNA here is from genome assembly GCF_003634315.1 of Thiocapsa rosea. Classification (NCBI taxonomy): domain Bacteria; kingdom Pseudomonadati; phylum Pseudomonadota; class Gammaproteobacteria; order Chromatiales; family Chromatiaceae; genus Thiocapsa; species Thiocapsa rosea. Next base: position 5,038,280 of record NZ_RBXL01000001.1, on the reverse strand, counting down.
CCATCCTCATCGGCAATCTGGGCGCGGATCCCGACGTGCGCACGCTCCCCAGCGGCGATGCGGTCGCCAACATCAGCTTGGCGACCAGTGAAAGCTGGACCGATCGCAGCACCGGCGAGTTGATCGAACGCACCGAATGGCATCGGATTGCGTTGTTCGGCAAGGTCGCCGAGATCGCGGGCGACTACCTCCACAAGGGCTCGCGGGTCTACGTGGAAGGCAAGCTGCGCACCCGCAAGTGGACAACCGCCGAGGGGCACGAGCGCTACACCACCGAGGTCATCGTCGATGCGCGCGGCTCCATGCAGATGCTCGACGGTCGCGCGGTGCAGGAGCCCGCACCGCCACCCAAGCCCGAGCCGCCGAAGCCGGTCCGCAAGGCGCGCAAGCCCAAGGCACGGCCCGAGCCGGCAATGACCGAGGACGACGACATTCCGTTCTGAGAATGGGGGGTTTGGGGGTTTGCGGGGGTTGATTCCAGCTCACTGAAAAACCCAATCGCCAGATCCCGTTCTGACAATGGGGGGTTTGGGGGTTTCCGGGGGTTAAATCCTGCTCACTGAAAATCTATTTCGGTGAGCAGGCTCTCCCCAATCCCAGCCTCTCACGTCACCGATGCTGTGGTCTCGGCTCCAGTCTCTGCGTAACGTCATGAAGGTACTTATGCCACTAGCGTAGAGCTTGTGCCACAGCGCTTCTTGTACTTCTTTCCACTTCCACACGAAGGCCTTGATCATCGATTGGTCCACTGTTGCTAAGCCGCCACAGGAACGAGGTAAGGCTGCCTTGCCGGGCGCGGTCGTCGTCGGGCCGGTCGGGCGGGCCAGGGCATGCGCTCGAGCACCTGCTCGAACAAGGATGGGTGGGGTTGAGCGAAGAAGCGCTCGGCGGCCGTGGTGCCGTCGGGCCGCTTGATCGCAAAGTTGTGCAGGGCGGTCAAGACCTGCTGCTTGCGCGGACTGAGTCGGTGATGCCCGTGCTGATAGAGCGCGAGGAAGCCGTTGCGTCCCTCGACACAGGAGCTGCTGCGCTGGAACAGATCGGCACACTCCCCGGCGACCTGCTCGAGATGGTGACGGGTCTGCGGATCCAGCGACTGGATCGGGTGCGAGGGCTGCCTCAGCGGGGCGAGACGCTGCGCACTCAGTGCTCGGAGTCGATGACGGGGCTCGGCGCGGGTGCTGCGTGCGGCGACGCGCTCCAGATAAAGCGCCGGGATCAGATCGTCGAGCATCGCCTGCTCGATGGCCGATGCCAGGTCCAGCGCCTGCACCCGGGTGTTGACCATCATGAAGAAGAAGGTCAGCGTGGCGACGAGGCTTTGAGTCAGGCGCTTCGCCTTGGCCAGATGTGCGCAGAGACGCTCGGAAAGATCCGCTTCCTCGGCGATCGCCTCCAGGCGCGCAAACAGCGTTCCCAGACGCGCCTCCAACTGCTCGGGGGTTTGCGCCTGTCCCTGTTGGATCTCGTAGGGATGATCGACCTCGCTGAACGCACCGATCAGGGCTTTGGCCTCGGCGCGGTGCGCGTGGGCCTGCTCGCGCGCAAGGCTGGCTTGGACGTAAGCGCTCAGCGCCTCGTCGATGCGCGCGGCGAACGCCGGCGGGCGCCCGGGGCCGTGGCGGCGCCGATGATAGGCCTGCTCGGCGGCGCATTCGTCTTGCCAGCGCGCCTTCGCCTCGGTCTCCGCCGTCTCGGCCTGTTGCTCGGCGCGCTTCAGCGACAGACTCATCGCCTGGCTGACCTCATGCTGCAGATGAAACAGGTCCGTGGCATGGTGTGCGCCCAGATCACGCTCGACATGCGCCAACAGCCCCTTGGCCTCATCGCTGGTGCCTTGCACCACCGTGACATTCAGCCCCTCGAGTCCACCCTCGAGCGCCCGTGTCCAGGCCGCCGCCGAGCGCTCATCGCTCCTGTGCTCGAGCAGGATGAAGTTCGAGACCGCATCGATGCCCACCAAACGCATGCCGTCTTTCCACGTCTCATCTTCGGCGATGCTCAGTGTGCGATGGGGCATGGCTTGGGCCAGCGTCCCGCGCAGTTCGGTGGCGGCGGTGACGATCTGCTCCTCCAAGCCGGCATGGAACGCCTGCTGCGCACCGTAGGAGGCGCCGATGAATGCCGACAGCCCACTGCGCTCGAGAAAATCGCAGACCACGCGCACGCCCGCGCCGCCCTGCTCGCCGATGCTCCAGTGCGCGGCAACCAGGATCCGGCGCAGCCACACCACGCCCTCGGGCGTCTCGACGAAGGCCGACAGCGCCGCCGGCGCCGATGGCGCAGGGGACGCGTTCCAGTGACGCAGGGTGCTGCGCGCCACGCCGGCGCCGCTGACCGCCGCGCGTTGACTCTGCCCATCCTGCTGGGCTTGCGCCACCGCATGCAGGTGCTTGGCGCGATCCAAGCGATCGTGGATTGGCGTGGGGCGTCGATCTGCACTAGAGTCGACACAGGCAGGAGCATCGGACAACGGCGTTTCCCTCGGTCAGTTTGCACTTCCAAGGGTACGCCTCCCCGGCGCTCCTGCCACTCCTTCAGGATGCTTGATCGCCTACCGAAACACGCGGTTTTGGACCAACCGATGATCAAGGCCCACACGAACAAGGATCATTGCGTCCGACTTTATCGGTATGAACTTGCTTGATTGGATTCAGCATTCGCTCTAAGTCTGAAATATCTTCGGGCTTATCTTGCTCAAATCCAATGATGTAACGCCATCCATGTTCTGCGCAGATCTCTGCCACGTACTGCGCTCTCTCATCGCTGTGAACCCGACAAATAATCGGGCGTTTCTCTGTGCCTAACTTTGCCATTTAAGCCTCAAGGACCTGCGTCCTACGTTCAAGTGCACGGACTCGCAGCATCCAGCCAGCGACCACCACGCGTTACGCCATTTCCCATGGATCGGAAACAACCCCCGGAAACCCCCAAACCCCCCGGCACCATCTCGCCAGCTACCACCATGCGCTAAGACATTTTCCATGGATCGGAAACAACCCCCGAAAACCCCCAAACCCCCCGGCTTCATCTACATCCGAGCTGACATGTCGTCCCAAGGCGCTTGCGCACGGACGGCTGTGGCTGGCTCTCGATTCATCTATCCGCCGACCCGGAGCATCATCATGGCAACCAAACCCCGCACGCAACCGACACCCGCAGTCCCGCAATCCTCTGCACGCCTGGCCATCTCCGATACCACGCTCGCCGAGCTGAACCTCGACCACGGCACCTGGCGCGTGCTCACCGAGAGCATCTTTCCGAGTGCCAAGACCGCCGAAGGCATCCTCTTGGCGGTCCGCTACTGCCAAGCCCGTGGACTCGATGTCCTCAAGCGCCCGGTGCATGTGGTTCCGATGTACAGCCGCGCCCTCGGCCACGAGGTCGAAACGGTCTGGCCCGGCATCAACGAGATCCAGATCACCGCAGCACGCACCGGACAATGGGCCGGTCTGGATCCGGCACGCTACGGCCCCGAGACCACACGGCTCTTTCAGGGACGGGCCAAGACCGAGCACGGCTGGCAGGATGCCCGTATCGAGGTGACCTTCCCCGAATGGGCCGAGGTCACCGTCTACCGTCTGGTCAACGGCGTGCGCTGCGCCTTTACCGAAACGGTCTTCTGGGAGGAGACCTACGCGCGCCTGGCCGGCGGGGAGGTCCCGACCGCCATGTGGATCAAGCGACCACGCGGGCAACTGCTCAAGTGCGCCAAGGCCGCCAGTCTCAGAGCCGCGTTCCCGGAAGAGGCAAGCTACACGGCCGAGGAGATGGCCGGCAAGACCATCGAACCCGATGAAGTCGTTCCGATCCGCGAGAGCACTCCCGAGCCTGAAGGTCGGGCGTCCGAGCCGGAGCCGGAACCCGAACCGGCACCATCGACGACGGGGCTGGATGCCGCCTTCAAACACAAGCTCGCCAAGCTCATCGAACGGGCCGCGGGTGCAGGCGCCTGGGCACAGGCCGAGGACTATCTGCACGAGCGCTTCACCGGAGAACAGCTCGGCTTCGCGCTCGATGAACTGGGCAAGGCCGCAGCCGCGTCCGTTCAGGCGCAAGCCGCTTAAGCGCCATCACACCAACCCCGACGGGCGACCGTGCCCCGTCGATTCAGGAGCACGGCATGAAACTGATTCCCCTGAAACAACGCACACCGGCGTGGGAGGCGTGGCGCACCCAAGGCGTCACTGCCTCCGAAGCGCCGGTCATTCTCGGGCGCTCGCCCTACAAGACACCCTGGCGCCTTTGGGCGGAACGCACCGGGGTGGTCGCGCCCGAGGATCTTTCTAATAAGCCCTGCGTGCAGCGCGGCATTGCCCTGGAGGATCAGGTTCGCCGGGGCTTCGAGGACCGCCACAGGACCCTGCTGCTGCCGCTCTGCGCCGAGTCCATCGAGCATCCCGCCCTGCGCTGTTCGCTCGATGGCCTGAACGACGACGGCGAGCCGGTCGAGCTGAAGGTCCCCACCGAAAGGACCTACCGACGGCTGCATCGTGAGCGCGAACAGGCGACCGCCTACCGGCTCGCCTGGGTGCAGCTTCAGTTCCAGCTCTATGTCACAGGAGCATCGCAGGGCTGGTTGGTCTTCGACCCGTGTCTTGCGGGATCACCACCGCTGGAGTTCGCCGTCGCACGCGACGAGCCATTCCTGGAGAACGCACTGATCCCCGCGTGTCTGGCCTTTTGGGACTGCATCACCGGCGGCCAAGCGCCGGAATCCGATCGGGAACGGGATCCCGATGTTCCCGCCGTTGCGGACCTGGCACAGTGGCAGGATGCCGCCCGCACCTACCGAGCACTGCTGGAGGACCGCGGGCAACTGGACGCCCGGCTCAAGTCCATCAAGGACCGGCTCGCGCACGCCGAAGCCGTGTTCGTCCGGCTCATGGGCGACCACCTGCTGGCCGAAGCCGAAGGGGTCCGGGTCACCCGCTATCAGCAGAACGGCACCATCGATTATCCCGCCCTGTTGAACGCGATCGCGCCGGATCTGGACGACGCCACCCTGGATCGCTATCGACGTCCGCCGACGCAGCGGATCAAGGTGACCCTTCAAGGCGAGACCGTCCCGACCGCAACCATATCGCCACCCGCCGCAACGGCCAGCTCGTTCTACTTCTGATCACCCGCAACCGGGGAGACCGCCGCTCCCCGTCACGGGGAAGGTGCGTCTCCTCCAATCAACCCGGAGAACGCCATGACAACCACCCAACGCTTCGATGTCGCCACGACCTTCGGTGTCAAAGCCCGCCCCGGACTGGAGGTCCAGGGCTTTGCCGACGACACCCATCCGCAGATCCCCGTACACAAGCCCTATGTGTTTCGGCCCGAGCTGCTGCGCGACGTGCTGGCTTTCCTGCATGAGGCCGGCGGCGACGGCCTGTTTCTGACCGGCCCGACCGGCTCGGGCAAGACCAGCCTGGTGACCCAGGTCGCCAGCCGTCTGAACTGGCCCGTCCAGGGCGTGACCTGTCACGGCCGCATGGAGATCGGGGCGCTGCTCGGTCAGTTCGTCCTGACCAACGGCAGCACCCGCTTCGTGCATGGTCCGCTGTCCGTGGCAGCCCGAGACGGACATCTGCTGATCCTCAACGAGAGCGACCTGATGGACCCCTCGGAGCTGGCCGGGCTCAACGACATCATCGAGGGCCAGCCCTTGGTGATTGCCGAGAACGGCGGCGAGGTCATTCGTCCGCATCCGCAGTTCCGTGTGTTCGCCACCGGCAACTCGGCCGGCGCAGGCGACGGCTCCGGGCTCTACCAAGGCGTGCTGCGGCAGAACCTCGCCTTCATGGATCGCTTTCGCGTCGTGCAGGTCGGCTATCCCGAGGCCGAGCTGGAGAAGCAGGTGATTCTCGGCGCCGTACCGAAGATGCCCGAAACGATCGTCGAGAAGATGATCCGCGTCGCCGAGGAGGTCCGACGGCTCTTTCTGGGCTCCGACCAGGAGGCCGGCGAGCTGACCGTGACCATGAGCACAAGGACCCTGGTGCGCTGGGCGGCGCTCAGTTTGACGTTCAAGGGTGCGCCGAACGTCTTTCACTACGCGCTTCAACAGGCGCTGACCGCCAGAGCCGAGCCCGAGCAACGCGAGGCCATACACCGCATTGCCGCCGATGTGTTCGGCGACTACTGGGAGAGCACACCGTGAAGCGCTTCGAGCTGTATCGGTTCACTCATCCGGACGGAACCGCCAAGGAGTGGGCCTACAGCGATCTCGGCACCGGACAGGCCGAGATCCGCTGGGGACCGGAGAACCAGCTTCGCAACTCGCAGATCAAGCCACTGCGCGAGGCGTGGGATCGCGCCTTGCAGAAAGTCCGCAAGGGCTATGTGAAGGTCGGTCTCGTCATGCTCGACGACCAGGGGTCGCGCGTCATTCCTCGTCGTCGGCAGTTCCCACCCAAGCCCGCCGCCGATCTCGCAACCCTGCTCGGCCCCGCGGACGACGGCTTCTACTTCTAACCCACCAACAAGACCGACACCGCGTTCGTGCCAGCCGCGAGGCTTGTGCGTGCGCGCTCGGTCAGGAGCACATCATGTACACCATCACCCGCATTACCGACCGGCTCACCCTGGTCATGCTCGACATCGCCATCTGGTCGGGACGCAAGAAGCTGCGCGCCGAGGACCTGCATCTCTCCGACGGCGAGATTCCCCCCGAGGAGCTGGTCTCGCTCGGCTCCAAGCGGGTCTGTGGCCCCGAACCGCTCAAAGCCTTCCACCGCATCAAACAGAGCGCCGAGCGGGCCTGTCTGCGCGTCGGTACCCGCTTTCTCGGCGGCTTCGCCGTGCCGCACGCCCATGCCGAGGCCCTCGCCGACGCCCTGGCGCTTCTGAAAACCGAGTTCGACGGCGAGACTGGATCCTTCCTCGCCGACTACGACCAGGCACTGGAGGCATGGATCTCCAGCCTGCCGGACTGGGAGGAACCCATCCGCCGTGCGATCGAGCCGGCGAACGTCGTCGGCGGGCGTCTGCGCTTCGGCTACCAGCTCGTGCAGATCGCACCGGCCGAACAGCCCGGAACCCTGGAGCAGGAGATTCAGGGACTCGGCGACGGGATCTTTGCCGAAGTCGAGCAGATGGCTCGCGACCTGGAAGGCAGCTTCGAGGGCAAGGACAAGCTGCATCGCCGTGCGCTCGGCACCTTCGCGCGCATCCGCGAGAAGCTCGCCTGTCTGTCGTTCATCGATCCCAGGATTCAGCCGGTCGTGGACACCATCGACGATTGGGCACTGCGCTTGCCCAAGACCGGCCCGATCGCCGGGGCCATCTTCAACGAGGGTATGGGCCTGGCCCTCCTGCTCTCGGATGCCGAGCGGATGGCACGCCACGGGGCGGGACAGCTTGCGTCTCGGCAGGGCCAACCACCTGAAGAACCCGAGCCGGAACCCACGCCGGCCGTGGATTTCGAGGCCGAGTTCGCGGACCTGTTCGGGACCGGTCCAACCTGGTCCACCCCGGTCCAGCCTGAAGGCCCGCCGCGAGAGGCCAGAGCGGAGCACGAGGACGCGGGATTCTTCTTCTGAGCGGCTTGGTCCAGGTTGGTCCTGGACCGGTCCAATTTGAGAGGGCGATTTATCGATCCTAAGTCATTGATAGTAAAAGCTGGTCCACCTAGTCCATCTAGTCCACCCTTCTTGAAAAGTTTTTGAGAATGTACTGAGTAGGAGAAAAAACAGCCAAGAAGCTGCTGAGAACTTTTTCTCAAAAAAGCCTGGACCAGGTGGACCAACTGGACCAAACCCATCAACCCCCAGGGGGCGCTCTCCCCCCGTGGGGAGACGTGTCCCTTTTTCTTCTTGAACACGTTATGAAAACCCTGACCAACGCACTGCCCATCGTTGCCGCTGCCTACGGGCGCACCTTCAACATCCCGGTCCAAGTCGGCGGGGACGAAGCCATGACCGACGGAAAGGTCATTCGGATCCCCGCCGTGCCCGACCATGCCAACAGCCTCGCCTATGGCTACCTCGCCCACGAGGCCGGTCATGTGCGCTTCACGGACTTCGAGCTGGCGCGCCACGAGAACCCGCTCGGGCGTTTCGTCGAAGGCATCCTGGAGGATGTCCGCATCGAGAACGCCATGATCCGGGCCTATCCCGGCACGCGGTCAACCCTGGACAGCGTGGTCGACGCGCTCATCGCCGAGGGCAAGCTGGTTCCGGTCACGGACCAAGCCGGCCCCGTGGAAATCCTCGGCAACGGGCTCCTGCATCTGGCCCGCCACCGTTACCGCAAACAACCGGCACTGGCGAACCATGCCAAGCATGCGGATCAGGTGATGCGCCGAGTTCTCGGTGCAAGGTTCGTCCACCGCCTGCACGGACTGCTGACCGAGATCCCGACGCTCAAGAGCACCGCCGAGTCCATGGCGCTGGCCCGCAAGATCATCGCCTTGGTCGAGCAGGAGTCCCAGGACGCATCACCTCAACCGACAGCCGAAGAGGAAGACGACACTCCGTCCGAAGACGACGAGCACCAAGCTCAAGGGTCCGGGCGCCAAGACCCCGGCACTCAGAACCCTGACGATGAGGACGCCGACCAAGCCGAGAGCGAAGAGCGAGGCGCCCAGAACCCGGACGAGGAGGGTACGGATGATGGTTCCGAGCACCCGGAACCCAGCGCCCGGAACCAAGGGCAAGAGATCTGCAACGCTCTTCGCGAGGCGCTGACCGCAGGCGAAGAGGAACTACCCGAGGATCTCTTCGCGACCGTTGCCGACGCACTCGGCGCCGAGAGCTTACCCTCGCCGACCCTGCTTCCGACCAAGGAGCCGTACGAGGGCAATCGCCACTATGGAGGCTTGGCGCTGCATCGCGTCAAGGTCCATTCCGCCAAGCTCACGGCGCGTCTTCAAGGGCTGGTCCAAGCCCACACGCTGACCCGACACCGCACCGTGCAACGCGGTCGCAGCCTGAGTCCGGCGCATCTGCACCGCGCAGGCGTGGGTGACCCGCGCATCTTTCGGATCAAGGAGCACAAGGTCGCACCCGATACGGCGCTGCACCTGCTGGTGGACCTCTCCGGCTCCATGGCCGGCGGGCAAGACGGCATCGCGCTGGACGCCGCAATGGCGCTGGCACTCGCCCTGGAGCCGATCAAAGGCGTCTCGCGTGCCGTCTCGGCGTTCCCCGGTCTTCGGGGTCAGGACCAGAACGTGACGGCGATTCTCGCCCATGGCGAGCGGGTCGCCACCCGTGCCGGTGCCTTCGTGCAGTGCGCACGGGGAGGTACGCCCATGACCGGAGCCCTCTGGTTCGCGGCAGCGGATCTCTTGTCTCGGTCTGAAACACGCAAGGTCTTGCTCACCTTGACCGATGGCGAGCCGAACGACGTGCGCAGTGCCAAGGATCTCATCACCCGCGCCACCCAAGCCGGGGTCGAGTGCATCGGGATCGGCATTCGCCACGACGTCGGCCGTCTGTTCCCCGTTGCCGTGCGCATCGACGACATCGCCGATCTGAAGACCGCGCTGTTCGGGATCGCCGAACGGCTGCTGCTCGCTTAACCGCCAGTCATCAACCCCCAAGGGGAGGCCACCTCCCCACGGGAGAGGTGCGCCTCCCGTTTCCATGGAGACCGCACCATGAAGAAGACACCTCAACTCGCGCTGCCGCTGGAGCCCGACGCCATGCGACGGGGCAACCTCCCCGAGAGTGACCAAGCCTTGGTGGCCGAGGCCATCAAGTGTCTGGAACAGAAATACCTGGTCAAGCAGGACGTTCTCACCAGCCCGGAAGCCACCCGTGATTACCTGAAGCTGCGCCTCTACGGCATTCACTACGAGGTGTTCGCCTGCTTGTATCTGGACAACCGCCATCGCGTGATCCGTTACGAGGAGCTGTTCCGCGGCACCGTGGACGGCGCCAGCGTTCACCCGCGAGAGGTCGTCCGCAAGGTCATGGAGACCGGAGCGGCGGCCGTGATCCTGGCCCACAACCATCCATCAGGCGTGGCCGAGCCCAGTCAGGCGGATCTGCGCATCACGCAACGACTCAAGGATGCCCTCGCCCTGGTTGACGTGCGCGTCCTGGATCACGTCATCGTCGGGGACGGACAGGGCACCTCGCTGGCCGAGCGCGGCTTGCTCTAACCCACCCCGCGGAGGACCGGCGCCAGCGCGCTGGTCTTCCGCCTTCATCAAGGAGCACCTCATGATCCTCATCATCATCCTCCGGCTGGAGGACGCTCGGGACTGGTGCGTCCGCGACGCGGCGGGCTGGACGGATGTCCACGCCGTCCGTCGGCACGCCCGAGGACACTGGATCCACGTCCTCGCAGAGCTGGCTCCGGCCTTGGAACAGGCGCTTGAGCGTCTCGGTCGGCATGTCGCGTGCCCCGTTCACGGCGGTCGGGATGGCTTCAGACTCTTCCGCGATGCGAGAGAAACCGGCGGCGGCATCTGCAACACCTGCGGAGCCTTCTCGGATGGCTTCGCGCTGCTTATGTGGATGAACGGCTGGCGCTTCAGCGATGCACTTCGGGCCGTCGCCGCAACACTGCCGCGTTCCAACCTCGACTGCGGACCTTCTCTGCCGGTCCCGAGGCGCTCCAAGCCTGACCGCATGGCTTCAAGCGCTTGGCGCCGCGCTGCCATCGAGAAGGTCTGGGTAGAGACCCTGGACCCGGACGATCCAAGCGCTGAGCCCTTGCGGCGGTATCTGGCCGGCCGGAGCCTGCACCGCGAGGGGCTCGCCGTTCGTACGTTACGATTCCATCCGGGCTTACCCTACTGGGAGAGCGGACGCCGGATCGGGCGCTATCCGGCCATGATTGCGCCGGTGACGAGCCCGACCGGCGAGCTGATCACGCTCCACCGTACCTATCTGACCGAGGACGGCAGAAAGGCCCCGGTCGCCGCACCACGCAAACTGATGGCGTACCCGGAGGATCTGCGTCTGGCGGGGAGTGCCATCCGCTTGGAGAAAGCGGGCGCAGAGCTCGGTATCACCGAAGGTATCGAGACCGCACTGGCGGTTATCCTGATGACAGGCGAGCCCACCTGGGCCGCGACCAGCGCGGGCATGCTGGAGCGCTTCGAGCCTCCCCCGGACGTCGAGGCCCTGACCGTCTGGGCAGACCGCGACCGTTCCGGAACGGGCGAGCGTTCCGCACGGATCCTGGCCGACCGAATGTCGGCACACGGTCTCGCCGCCGAGGTGCGCCTACCCGAGATAGCGATCCCGGAGAGCGCGAGGGGAGTGGATTGGGGCGATGTGCTGAGAGCGGGAAGCTACGCTTGAAGGTCGGAGGGCGAGGCGTTCTCGCCCCGAGGCGCGCCGACCGTCCCGCAATAGGTCGCCCAATCGTTCATCAGACCTCGCCGCTTATTGAACAGGGTACCTCGGGCGTAAGCGGCTTCAGCCTTGTCCTTGAGTTGATGCGCCAGAGCATGCTCGAGGACTTCTTGCGGATACGCTGTCGTTTCACCGGCCCAATCCCGAAACGTACTGCGGAAACCGTGCGCGGTGACATCAGCGCGACCCATCCGCTTCAACACCGCACCCAAGGTCATATCGGAGAGAACGCCCCCGCGCGGGGCCGGAAACACCAAGTCGTTGCCGACCACGCGCGGAAGGGCCTTGAGGATCTCGATCACGCGATCGGAGAGCGGAATCCGATGTTCCTTCTTCGCCTTCATCCTGGTATCGGGAATCGTCCAGAGTTTGTTCTGTAAGTCGACCTCGGACCAGGTCGCGCCTCTGACCTCGTTGCTGCGACACGCGGTCAATATCAGGACTTCGAGAGCCCGCGCCGCGTTGCCCTTACGTTTCCGTAGGTCCGCGATGAATGTGCCGACCTCCCTAAAGGGAAGGGCGGAATGGTGCTTGACCTTCTTGACGTTGCCGGGTTTGGCCAAGATCTTGTCCAAGTGGCCTTTCCAGCGGGCTGGATTCTCGCCCTCCCGGTACCCGTGAACGGTGGCCCAATCCAAAACACTCTCGATGCGGCCTCGGAGGCGGCTCGCCGTTTCCGTTTTCGTGGTCCAGATGGGCTCCAGAATCTTGGTGATGTGTCCGAGCGACACATCGCGCACCTGAAGGCTGCCGATGAACGGGCTGGCGTACTTCTGCAACGTTGCCTGCCACTGCGCCGCGTGCTTGGGGTTTCTCCACTCCGAGGACTTCGATGCGATGAACTTGCGTGCCGCCTCGTCGAAGGTTGTTTCAAGACCCCTGGCTGCGATGAGTGCGCTGCGTGCCGCTGCTTTCTCTGCAACAGGGTCTCGGCCTTCGGCAATGGCTTGCCGAGCCTCTCGGGCTTTTTCACGCGCTTGAGCGAGCGTCACATCCGGAAAGGCGCCAAGCCCGATCTCACGACGCTTCTCGCCGACCTTCGTACGCAAGATCCAGGACCGTGCACCAGTCGGCACAACCTGAAGGAGGAGACCCGCTACTCCACCGACCGCATGGGTCCCCGGTGTCTTGAGTCGTCCAACTTCGAGCGCCGACATTTCCTTCGCCTTCTTGGGCATGGACTGTTCTCCGTTGTGTCCAAACGCCAGCGAGCACGGGGATGTTGCGAGGTGTACCGGCACAGGCCAAGACTTGAGCAGCGCCTTGCTACCCGCCAATGTACCCACCATCCTACCCGCCATAAGTGATGCGATTGGATGATACGCGGGGCGACAAAATGAGGCAAGAGGAACGGGAAAAAACTGCCAAGATACCGATAATAAAGGAAAAATAGTGCAAGGAGCGACGAGGTGCGACGGCGTGATACACGTTTCAGGCAGACTCCCTCTCCGCCACATTAAAAGAAAGATCTAAATAAAAACAATACATTAAAAATCTAAGAGCCCCTCAAAAAGCGTTTTGCCCCCAAAATTGCCCCCAACCGAAACTTCCGATCTGTAGATCCTTTCATAGGGCGCTCGGAACACGGACACGTCTCATCTTCGCCTGACGCCTGCATGATGGCAATATTTGCCCCATCGCTCGGGACACTGCCGTAACGGGTCTCGTGTTCCCGCGGTCGCTGTGCCCCGGCCTCGACCCTAATGTCTGGGGCGGCCGCGAACCGTTTCCGTGCGCCGGTCTCGGGATTTGCTGTTCCAACGTCCGGGGTGCCGCTTTGGGACCCTCTGGGTCTGCAGCGGCGGTATTGCTACTCTCGCAGTTGTATGCCCGAAATCAACCGGCGCCGCCGTGTCGGCGCTTGGCTCGGTCAAGTCGGCGAGCGCGTCCGCGAGGGGCATTCCGCGTGTTCGGTTCAAGTATCTGGGTTGCGGTCCGGGAATGGCGTCGAGCTGTGCCTTTGCCTCCCTGGGCATGCTCTCGGGCTGCCGTGGATGCTGGCTGGGAGAAAGGCGAGCGGAGCGAAACCGAGCGGCCTCGGTAGGCGTCGCCGCGAGCCCTTTGCCTGTCCCAGAGGGCACAGCAGAGGGGGCGGCGAACCTAACCTACGAAGCGCATCCGTCACGGCGTCGAGCCATTTGCGGATCTTGTCGAACCCGGCAGATCGCCCCGTCGAGTCGCGTCCGGCGGGGCCGATGGAGTGGACCGGGTTTGTGTCAGGTTATAATTCAGTAGCGCGTCCGTCCGGCGGCCGGATGCCCCCGGACGCAATCGCGAGCGGCACGCGAAACTCCGGATGAAACGTGCAGCGTTTCAGCCCCGGTTGCTCTCGTTCCTCCTTCGATGACGGATCCGAAGGCGGCGCCGAAACCCTATCCCCGGCCTGTGTGCCGGTCTCGACGGATCCTTCGGCGAGTGCCGTCGGTTTCGCTGCCGTAAAGTCGGGCAAGAGCGGAGAGCGGCGCCGAGCCTGACCTGTTCCTGGGCCTCTCGTCTTCATTACACCACTTGCTTCTGCAGCATCATTCCGAAAGCTTTCATCGCGCGGTCCCAGTGCTGCTCCGCTCCGGGATCGCCGGGCCTGCAAAGGTCAGCCTGCTCGACGTGACGCAGGAGCCGGCATCGCGCCTGCGGCCTGCGTGACGGCGGTCGCGCGCTCATCCGCACCGAGACCGAAGGTCGATCGTTGCGCATGGATGCCCGAGACCAGGGTGCGCAGCTCGTCCTCGGTGGCGGCGCGGATCAGCGCGGCGAGTACCGCTTCGATGTCATGCTCGGGCCAGGCGGCCGCGCGTGCGCCGAGCGCGATCGGACGTGGAAACAGTCCGGCGGCGATGCGGGCATACACTACGGAACGGCTGTAGCCGGTGCGCTCGAGCACGGTTCGCAAGCGCAGCACAGAGGTTGGCATGTAACGTCTCCAAATGAAGTAAGCGGTTCAATTGGCGCTTCGGCGCGCCGGGATTGGACTTGGCGCCAAGATGGATCTAAGGATGATCGCTCGGGCCGCAGGGTGGGCGGGGCGGCCGACGTCAGGGATCTGTGGTCTTGATGTTCTCTCTGTGATTACCGGCTAGCGAGGCTTCGCCTCAGACCGACGAGTCATGGGGTGACATGCGGTGTCGGGCGGCCCCGGTTGATCCACGGAAGGCTAAACTTCCGGTAGTAGCCGCACGGAGCGGCGTGTGGCGCGTGGCCAAGATGCCAACCGGGGCCTGCCATCATGTTAGTCCAAACCGTCGGTGAGTTGCTGAACGATCGGGTCACGCTGGATCTCGAAGGAATCGACCGGCTGTATCTCAACCTGTATCAACCGCGGCTGCAGACCGGCGGCGGGGTGGCCAACTTCTTCAAGGTCCATCGCGGTGCCAAGGTCGCTTCCACGGTGCTGATGGCCCCGATCAGCCGCGCCTTCGTCAACGCGATCGAAGGGTTTGCGCAACGCGAGGGCGTGGAGATCGTGACCTTCGCCAGGGGACAGCGCAAAGACGACGTCACCCGCGAGCGTCTCGGCGACTTCGCTCAAGCGGAGGGTGTCCTGTACATCGGCAAAGCTCAAGAACGGTTTGCCAGTTTCCGCATGATCAAGAAGATCAGCACCCACACCGGCCAGCCCTACCCCTGGTTCACGCGCGGGACGGTGATGTGCAACCATTTCTACTTCTATCTGGTGGATGCGAACTTCGGCCCCCTGTTCATCACGTTCTGCTCCTACTTTCCCTACACCGCACGGATCTGCCTCAACGGTCATGAGTACGTCAAACGCCAGTTGGCCAAGGAGGGCATTGCCTTCGAGGCCCTGGACAACGGGCTGCTCGCCTGCGCCGATCCGGCCCGTGCGCAACGCATCCTCGATGACCTGAACGAGGAGACGATCGCCGCACTGGTGGCCAAGTGGTTGGGACGGCTGCCGGATCCCTTCACGGCGGAAGACCATGCCGCCGGCTACACGTTTCAACTCTCCATCCTGCAGGCGGAGTTCGCCCGCACGCAGGTGTTCGACCGGCCGCTGTCCGGACGCCATCTGTTCGAGGAGGTCATCCGCGAGAACCTCGACTTGGGACGGCCCGAGAAGGTCAGCCTGATCTTCAGTCGGAGGATCACCAAACGCACGCCGGGGAGCTTTCACACCCGCGTCATCACCCAAGGGGTCACCCCTTCGCTGCATGTCAGCTATAAAGCCTCCAAGATCAAGCAGTACTTCAAGGAACCGCAGGTGGTCGGCGGGCAACGCGCCCCGAGGCTGCACCTGGACGATCCGCGGGTGTTGGCCCTGTTCACCGCCCTATGTCTGTTTCTCACCCTGCCCGAGGGCTTCCGCCATGCGCGGATGCGCACCTGGATGGCCGAGGCATTGGGGTTGCCGCTCGCGGCCTACTCGCCCGGACGCATGACCTATGATCTGCGCCGACTGCGCCTGCATGGCCTCATCGAACGAATCCCGCACAGCCACAGCTACCGGGTCACCGATGCGGGACTGCGCGTGGCCCTGTTCTTCACCAAGGTCCACAGCCGCATCCTGCGACCGGGGTTGTCCCAATTGTTCGACGGATGCCCGAAGGCGCCCAACCGGCCCATCGCCACTGCCATGGGCCGGTTGCAACTGGCCCTTGATGACCTTTTCGAGCAGGCCAAACTTGAACCGACCTAAATTTGACTCACGCGCGCAGAAAGTTGTTCGTCAAGGAACCCTAGCTTGGCTCTCCCGGATCTCAGGGAACGCCAAGTTTAGTAAAATCAGTGTTCTACGCAGCCAATCTTGGTAAACTTCCATTCGAACGCTTTTAACTCAATGGAAAACCGATGATTGACCAGAGCCAACTCCTGCGCCTGCTCGGACTGCCGCAGATCGCCATCGACCGCGTCGAGATCACGGACGCCGCTGTGCTGGAAATTCATGTGCACAGCACCGAGGAGGGCACGCAGTGCCGGAGCTGCGGCCGACGCATCACTGAGCCGCATGGACTCGGTGAAGAACGGCGGTTGCGCCATCTGTCGATCTTCGAGCATCGCACCGAAATTCTCATTCGTCCCAAACGGTATCGCTGCCCCGATTGCCGGGATCATCCCACCACCACCCAACGGGTGGACTGGTACGACCCGCGCAGCGGCTTCACCCGTGCGTTCGAACACAGCCTGATGCGCGCCCTGATCAACAGCACCCTGGAAGACGTCGCGCACAAGGAGGCCGTCACCCCGGAGCACCTCGACGGTATTCTCGATCGGTGCGTCCCGAGCCAGATCGACTGGACGACGCTCACGGCGCTGCCCGTGCTCGGGCTCGACGAGATCGCCTTGACCAAAGGCCACGGCAATTTCGTGGTGATCGTCAGCGCCAGGGTCGAGGACACCCTGAGCATCCTCGCCGTGCTCAAGGACCGTAAGCGCGCGACCATCGAGGCGTTTTTGCGCACGATCCCAAAATCCTTGCGGCGCACCGTTCGCGTCGTGTGCACCGACCTGTACAGCGGCTTCATCGGTGCGGCCAAGGCCGTCTTCGGCACGCACGTCGCCATCTGCGCCGATCGCTTCCATGTCGCGCGTTTGTATCGCGACGCCGTGGAGACGTTGCGCAAGACAGAACTGCGCCGGCTCAAGCGCGACCTGTCGAAAACCGAGTACGGCGGGCTCAAGAACGTCCATTGGATCCTGCGCAAGCGCGAATCCGACTTGAGCGCCGAGGAACGGCGGATCCGCGCCCGGTTGTTCGCCTATTCCCCGCAACTCGCGCAAGCTCATGCCCTCAGCCAAGCCCTCACCGAGGTCTACGACATGCCCCTGTCCAAAGGTCAGGCCAAGCGCAAACTCAGTGGCTGGATGCGACGGGTCAAGAACGCCGAGATGACGTGTTTTCAATCCTTCCTGAAAACGTTGCGCCGTCATTGGGACGAGATCACCAATTATTTTACCGAACGACACACGAGCGGTTTCGTCGAAGGTCTCAACAACAAGATCAAAGTATTAAAACGGCGGTGCTATGGCTTGAGCAACCTGCGCCGGCTCTACCAGAGGGTGTACCTCGATCTGTGCGGTTATCGGGTTTTCGCGCGCTGATCAATGAAAAACAACCGCTTAAAAATGGCTTGGACGGGGTGCGTCCAGCGATATTTTCAACCAACGTGTTCGGTCAAAATGACTACAACGTCATGTTTTTAAATATTTTAGCGCTTTCCCTGAATTCCGGGAGAGCCCCTAGCTTGATGGAAAACTCACGACGGATTTGGGGGCGCCACGGTCCAGCGGGACCCACTCGCCGGGCTCTGCCGGACCGCGGGCGAACCCGAGATGCCTGTTGATGTCCTTCAGCCACAATAAACCGAGCGGCCGTTGAAGTTGGAATAACTGACACCGCGAATCGATGTCGCTTAGAACCTTTTTGTTGGGCGTTTCCCTCTTCAGCATAGCAAATGCTGTGTCCGCAAACAGGATCGAAGAGTCACTCGCTTCCGGTTGATGGGAGACGGCTCCTCCCCTCGACCAATCGCTCCAGCGATCAGCTCAGCCGTTCGGCCCCGATCGACCTTGCCGCAATGGCGAGTGCCGGCGGCCGGGCGGTCCGCGCCCCGGCAATCTACAGAATCACGGTGGTGCAGAAGAGCGTGAGCCGCAAAGGATGCCATCCCGAATCGACAACCCAAGACCGTGACCGGATACTGCGAGACTTAGGCATTCCCCCCGCCGACCACATCCACCAAAGCGACGCCACCGAACGCGTAAGCCAGATCGCGGGCGCTGGCGTAGGACGAAGTCCGGTGGGTTCCGAGCAGCGGAGAACGCGATCATGACGTCGGACATCGAGATCAGGAACGAGGCAAGCGACGATATCGCCGCGATCGCCGAGGTGACGATCGCGGCGTTTCGCGACCTGGAGATCAGCAACCAGACCGAACACCTCATCATCGACGCGCTCCGCGCCGCCGAGACCCTCGCCCTCTCGCTCGTCGCGGTGGTCGATGGCCGTGTCGTCGGCCACATCGCGTTCTCGCCCGTCACCCTGTCTGACGGCACAGGGGATTGGTACGGACTCGGCCCGGTGTCGGTCTTGCCGCAGGTTCAGCGACGGGGCATCGGCCAAGCCCTGGTGCGTTGAAGGCTTGTCGCGGCTCAAGGGCATGCAGGCGCGCGGCTGCTGCCTGGTGGGGCATCCGGAGTACTACCGAAGGTTCGGGTTCGAGAACTGCCCGCAGCTCGTCCTCGAGGGCGTTCCGCCCGAGGTCTTCTTCGCACTGTCCTTCGACGGGACGCTGCCCCAGGCCACTGTCGCGTTCCACGAGGGCTTCGCCGCGGTCGGCCCGTCGTCGTCCGCGAAAGCGGTGTGACGGGGCAGGCGAGTCGTACAGGGCACCGGGCGACGCGAAACCGCCGGCCGCAAGCCCGCCCGCGTCGTGAACATTGCCAACCCCGAGGTCGTCATGCGTCTCGCCCACCGTCTGGTTCTGGCCCTGCTCATCGTCGTCGTAGACACCGCGGCCTTCGCAGTCCCGCTTGCAGCACTGCTGCTCGCGTACGTTCTGCTCGCGCGTCCGCCGTGGTTCCGGGACTGGGTGGATCGGCTGCATCGCGGGGTGCCGCGTTAGGTGGCGTGAGCTTTCGTGGTGCAGTGCGGGGGTGTCGCCGACACCTCAATCCAACCGCTTCTTGAATCGCAGCGAAGCGATGAGCAGCCCAACCAACATAAGGCCGAGCAGCCAGAGGGTATCACCGGCGATCTGCATCAGACCGGCATCGCGCAGCATCACTGCGCGTATCGCGCGCATGAAGTGGGTCGCCGGCAGTACCTCGGCGATGTATTGGGCCGGTACCGGCATGCCCTCGTAAGGGAACATGAAGCCCGACAGCAGGATCGACGGCAACAGGATGAAGACGGTCATCTGCATCGCCTGCAGTTGATTACTTGCGATGGTCGACAACACCAGCCCGAGAGCGAGACTGGCGCCGATAAAGGCGAGCGTCGCGGCCGCCAGTGCGAAGAGCGAGCCATGCAACGGCACGCCGAAGATCAGGTGGCCAAGAAGCAGGATGATCGTGGTCTGCACCAGACCGATCCCGATGTAAGGAATGATCTTGCCCAGCATCAGCTCGAGCGGACGCACCGGGGTGTTGATCAGCATCTCCATATTGCCGCGCTCGCGCTCCCGCACGATCGCCGCCGAGGTAAACATCACCATGGTCATGGTCAGAATCACGGCGACCAGGCCGGGCACGATATTGATCGCGGTGCGCTGCTCGGGGTTGAAGAAGAGTGCCACAGCGAATGTCGGCGTCGTGCGGTTGGCGGGCTTCCGCAGCAGCTCGGTGAGAGGCATCGCTCCCAGGCCCTTGATGGCACCCGCGATCATGGTGTCCGAGCCGTCGACGACCCATTGCGCAACCGGCCGGCTGGTCTGCTCATCGGTCGAGGGCGGGGTCGCCAACCCGGCGCCGACGCTGCCGCTGCGGGCCACGCGCTGGCTCAGATCCGGCGGGATGATGAATGCGGCGCGCACCCGGCCCTCGACGATCGCGTCTTGCGCAGCGGTGATGTCGAGCGTGCGTTCGGTGAAACGCACCACCCGGGTCGCCTCGATCGTCTGCGACAGTACCCGGCTGAGGCCAGTGTTGGCCTGATCCACCAGCACGGCGGGGATGTTGCGGACATTGGTGTTGATTGCATAGCCGAACAGCATCAGCTGAATCAGCGGGATCATAATCACCATGCCCAGGGTGCTGCGGTCCCGTCGCAGCTGGGCGAGCTCCTTGGACAGAATCGCGAGGATGCGCCGGGCCGATTGCAGCACTGCGCTCATGCTGGATGGCTCTCGACATGGCTCCCGGTGCTGATGACGAAGACGTCTTCCAGACTTGGACGCACCGGCTCCAGCATCGTGGGCGTCGGCTGCAAGGGTTGGGTCCGGAGCCAAGCGACCGGGTCAGTGACGTGATCCGACACCAACACGCGCAGTCGGCTGCCGAGCTGCGCGGCCGAGATGACCTCCGGTAGTGCCGACAGTTGCTGCTTGAGTGCGCGCAGGTTGGGCGCTTGGACCTCGACCACCAGGGCACCCATGCCGGCCATCAGCTCAGCGGGCGAGCCATCGGCGCGTTTGTGGCCGGACTCCATGATCGCGAGCCGATGACAGCGTTCGGCCTCGTCCATGTAGTGGGTCGAGACCAGGATGGTGGCGCCGGCGTCGACCAGGTCGAACAGCCGTTCCCAGAAATCGCGACGGTTCTGCGGGTCGACGGCCGAGGTCGGCTCGTCGAGGAAGAGCAACGCGGGTTCATGAATGGTCGCTGCGGCCAGTGCCAGGCGCTGCCGCTGGCCGCCGCTCATGCGCCCGGCGCGCCGGCTGCGCATCGGCTCCAGCGCATAGGTCGAGATCAATGCGGAGATCCGCCGGCGTGCCGCGCGATGCCCGAGCCCATAGATCTCGGCGACGAAACCGAGGTTCTCCACGACCGTGAGGTCATCGTAGAGCGAGAACTTCTGGGTCATGTAGCCGATCCGGCGCTTGAGCCGCTCGGCGTCACGCGGGAGCTGATGGCCGAGTACCGTCACCGTGCCGGCGGAAGGCGTCAGCAGTCCGGTCAGCATGCGCACGGTGGTGGTCTTGCCGCAGCCGTTGGGGCCGAGGAAGCCATAGATGGTGCGTGGATCGACCGTCAGATCCAGTGCGTCGACGGCAATCAGGTCGCCGAACCGGCGTGTCAGACCGCACGCCTCGATGACCGGCTCGATCACGGCATCTCGACCTGTGCAGGCACGCCGTTCGGAAGCTCCGCGGCGCTGTCCGGAAGCTCCACCTGCGCCAGGTACATAAGCCGGGCGCGGTCGCTGGCATTCAGGGCGTAGTAGGGGGTGAAGGCCGGGTCGGAGCTGATCCAGCGCACGGTGCCGTCAAAGGTGCGATCGAGTCCGTCGACGTGCACCTTGAGCGTATCGCCCTTGTTGATCTTGACGCGATAGGGCTCGGGGACGTACACCCGGGCATAGGGCGCCTTGCCGGCGAGGATGATCGCCACGGGGCTGCCGGCGGTGACGCGTTCGCCGAGGTTCCAGGGCAGGCTGTCGAGCACACCGTCGCGGGTGGCGACGATGCTCAGATCCGCCAGCAATGCTTCTTGATAGGACAACGCGGCTTCGTCCGCACTCAGCTCGGCCTCGGCTTGGGCGATCAGCTCGGGGCGCGTGCCCGCGAGCAATTCGTCGAGGTTCTGCTTGGCCTCGTCCAGCCGCGCGCGGGCGGCATCGCGCAGCGCCAGTGTCCGATCGACCTCGGCTTGGCTGACTGCCTTTCGGACGATCAGCTCCTGATTGCGCTCGGCGGTGATCTCGGCCTCGCGCAGATCCGCCTCGCGCCCGGCCACCTGCGCCCTGGCCGCCGCGATGTGCTGGGGGCGAGGGCCGTTGCGCAATTGCTGCAGGTGCGACTTGCTCCGGGCGACCTGCGCCTTGGCGCGTTCGACCTCCGCGCGCTGCTGGCGGTCCGAGAGCTGGACCAAGAGGGTGCCTTTGGTCACCGGCGAGCCCTCGGCTACAGGCAAATCGACGACCAGTTGCGCGACGGTGGCGGTGAGTGCGACGCGATCCCGTTCCAGGGTCCCGAGCGCGAGCGGTCGGTCAGTGTCCAAGCAGCCCGTGATCAGGGCGGCGGCCATGATGGCGAATAGGATCCTGAGCCTGCACATGCTTCGGACGCCTCTTGAGCACGCGGATCCTGTCGTTGCGACGTGGCGGGTCAAACCGCTCCGGTGGACCGCACATGCGAGGCTAGAGTGGCGCTGAGTTCCGGTCAAGCACAGGCAGGGCGAAGCCGGCTCACGGCAGCGCGCACGCGGGCGTACGCCCGGCGGCGCGGGCTTGTCGGTAGACCACGACGGCCTGGTCCATGCCCTCGGCCAGCTCGTTCATGCGCGTGTCGTGGGTGGGATGGGTCGAGAGGAAGGCCAACGGCTGGCCCCCGCCGGCGGCGGCCATGTTGCGCCAGAGCATGACACTGGCACGCGGATTGAATCCGGCCTGCGCCATTAGATCGCGGCCGATGCGGTCGGCCTCGCGCTCGTGGGTGCGGCTGTAGGGCAGCAGCAGCCCGTACTCGGCGCCGATGCCCAGCGCTCCGCGCAGCACCTCGTGCTTGAGACTTCCCGGCTCCTCGGCGAAGAGATCCACCAGCATCAGCCCGCCCTGGACAGCGAGCTCCTGGGTCAAGCGCTCGTTGGAGTGGTCCGCCAGCACGTGCGCGATCTCGTGGGCGATGACGGCGGCGAGCTGGTCGGGCGTGCGGGCGACCTGCAGCATGCCGATATGCACGCCGATCTTCCCGCCGGGCAGCGCGAAGGCATTGGGCGTCGGGTCGTCGAAGACGGCGATGGACCAACGCCCGTGCGGCTGCGGCAGGGCATCCACCAACGCCTCGGCGACGCAGCCGACATAGGCGCGCACGTCGGGATCGTCGTTCAGCGGCAGGCTCCGCAGCAGCTCTGCAAAGCCTTGCTCGCCGAGCGCGGTCATCTGCGCATCCGGCACCAGCGCGATCTGTTTGCGGCCCGTGGGGGACTCCTCGCACCCTGTGCCGAGCAGGGCGGCCGAGAGCAGGAGCGGTACGAGGAGGACGCGCAACGGATGGGGGCGGCGGGTCGGCATGGCGTGACGTCGGCGATATGGGGCTTGAGGGGTATGGTCGCAGATCGAGCGCCGCGGAACAGTGCTGTCGGACGACTGCGCGGCAGTGCCTGACTCTCGTCAGGGACGACGCTCGCCGCCTCGATGAGCGTCAGCAGTTCTAAATTTAAGACCATTATGTTATGAGGGACTCCTAAGAAGCTACTGGAGAGTCCTTTGGTCCTCAAGCCTGCCGTTGCCCAGAGTGATCCTGCGCCGGACGTGTTCTCGGTCACCGGCTTGGTGAAGCGGATTCGCGAGGCCTTGTTTGATTTGCCTGATCACCGTAAGGGCGGCAACAACCAGTCTTATTCCATCGGCGACGCTGCGCTGAGTGCCTTCTCGGCGTTTTTCCTGCAGAGTCCGTCGTTTCTGGATTACCAGCGGCGCATGCAGAAAGAGCACGGGGAGAACAACGCCAGCTCGCTGTTCGGCGTGCATCAGATCCCGAGCACGCAGCAGATCGGCAATCTGCTCGACCCGGTCTCGGCGGATCATCTCGCGCCGGTGTTCTTCGAACTCATCGAGGCGCTGCATCGGCACGGCGCCTTGGCATCGCACCGCGGCGTCGACGCACGCCTGCTGATTGCGCTCGACGGGACTCAGTACCACTGTTCCGAGTCGATCCACTGCGAGCACTGCTCGACGCGCACGCTGAGTAACGGCAAGACTCAGTATTACCATGTTGCCGTCACACCGGTGATCGTCGCCCCGGGGCAAGCGCAGGTCTTTACCTTGCCACCGGCATTCGTGCGCCCGCAAGACGGGCAGGCCAAGCAGGACTGCGAGCTCAATGCTGCAACGCGGTGGCTGCTGCAGTGGGGTGCACGTATCGCGCCGTGGCGCACCACAATGCTGGGCGACGATCTGTACTGTCATCAGCCGTTCTGCGAGCAGGTGCTCGCGCTGGGCTGTGCGTTTTTGTTCGTCTGCCTGCCACCGTCGCACACGCTGCTGTATGAATGGGTTGCGGACTTCGAGCGCATCGGCGCGGTGCCGACCCTGGTGAACACATGCTGGACGGGCAAGCAGCGCCTCACCGAGACCTATCGCTGGCTCAATGATCTGCCGCTGCGCGACGGTGATGATGCCCTGAAGGTCGGTTGGTGCGAGCTGACGACCACCGATGCCGCGGGCAATGTGCTCTACCGCAACGCCTGGGCCAGCTCCGTGCCGGTCACCCGGGAGAACGTCGTCGAACTCGTCGCCGACGGGCGCAGCCGCTGGAAGATCGAGAACGAGAACAACAATACCCTCAAGACCAAGGGCTACAACTTCGAGCACAACTACAGCCACGGCAAACAGCACCTGTCCTCGCTGCTGGCAAGCCTGATGCTGCTGGCCTTCCTCACCCACAGCGTGCTCGATCTGCTCGACCAACGCTATCGCGCAATCCGCCGGAACCTGCCCTCGCGGCGCACCTTCTTCGAACATCTGCGCGCGCTCACCTTGTACATGCCCTTTACCTCCTGGGATCACCTCTTCGACTTCATGCTGGAGGCCCTGCAGCCCGCGAGGCCGCCGCCCAAGCGTCGATCGCCCGGACAACGGCGGCAAATTTAGAATTGCTGGATGAGCGTCGTGTGCCTTGCTTTTCCGTGAAAAGGCGATGCGTCGGGACCTGCCGCAACAGATCGGCTATCGCGAAGTCGGGATCTCGACCTGGGAACCCCGACGGCTTCTGCACGCGCATTTCGGACTGTCGCGTTAGGTCCGGCGAGGGGCACCAAAGGGCCAAGGGACGGACGCCTACGTCGCCGATCCCGAAGCCGTTGTAGTCTCAGAGATTGCCGGATGCGGCCGGGCAGCTTACGCCAGATCGTGTATGTCTCAAAAGCGGTCGTTTTTGGAATGGTTTCCGACTCGACGCGCTAAACACCCGAGAAACGCATCACCAAGGGCAATGCCCTGGTGGGCATGACCTCCCGCCTGACGCTACGGCGTGGAGCACGCCTCGAGCGACACGCGCTTTCGCGAGCGCCTCGATGAGCTGGATCCGAGCCACCTGCGCCCGCTGTGCAAGACCTTGTTCGCTCAGCTGCAGCGCGCCAAGGGGCTGGAGGGGTTTGCCTACCTCGACGGCCACGACCTGATCTCGATCGACGGTACGGGCTACTTCTCCTCGCAGACGATCCACTGCGCGCAGTGCGCCGAGAAGCACCATCGCAACGGCACCACCACCTACTATCACCAGATGCTCGGCGCGGTGCTGGTGCATCCGGACTGCGCGGAGGTCTTCCCGCTCGTCCCCGAGCCGATCCTCAAGCCCGACGGGGCGAGGAAAAACGACTGGGAGAGCAACGCCGCCAAGCGCCTGCTCACGGATCTGCGCCGCGAGCACCCGCACCTGAAGCTGATCGTCGTGGAAGATGCGCTGGCCTCCAACGGTCCGCACATTCGCCATCTGCAAGCGCTTGATCTACCGTTTATTCTCGGCGCCAAGCCGAGCGATCATGCGTTCTTGTTCGATTGGGTAGCGGCCAGCGCGCACACCGCCGAGGCGAGCTTCGACGAGGAGAAGGGGTTCCGCCACCGCTTCCGTGACCTCAACGGCGTGCCGTTGAACCACGCCAACTTCGACCTCGAGATGAATTTCCTCGAGTACCGGGAACACGCCCCCGACGGCAGCATCACCCACTTCTCTTGGGTGACCGATCTCCTCGTCGAGGACAGCAACCTGATGACCCTGATGCGAGGAGCCCGCGCACGCTGGAAGATCGAAAACGAGACCTTCAATACCCTCGAGACCAAGGCGATCACTTCGAGCACAACTTCGGTCACGGCAAACAGCATCTCAGCACCGTGCTCATGCACCTGATGATGCTGGCGTTTCTGATCGATCAGATCCAATAGCGCCGCCCGGCGGCGAGAGGCGCGCTATGCCTGAATGCTCTCCTCTCGCGTGCACGCCGGCCTCGATCGATTCCGGGTGTACACGGCGGAAATTGCTGGCGGACGAGCAGGGGAATTGCGTGTCTGCTCAAGCTGCGTATGATCTCCAGGGCCAAGCACACCGTCGAGCGCCTGATTGCGCGATGCCGATTGGTGGCGAAGCCGGTCAAGGCTGGCAAGAGGCCCAGACGACGTTGCGTCTACCCTCACAAAACCGATGCGGGCACACGGAGGCGGATGGCCATGA
This sequence comes from Thiocapsa rosea, assembly GCF_003634315.1. Taxonomy (NCBI): domain Bacteria; kingdom Pseudomonadati; phylum Pseudomonadota; class Gammaproteobacteria; order Chromatiales; family Chromatiaceae; genus Thiocapsa; species Thiocapsa rosea. Next base: position 5,012,197 of record NZ_RBXL01000001.1, on the reverse strand, counting down.
GTTGCGGGTCAAACGAACACCTCCAAAGCGATCCCGATCGTCGGTCACTCTCCCCACAGAATCAGACCGGTCAGCGAGACCGAAGCCCGCCCGGCGTCGACCACCGCTTCGCCAGTGCCGCGGCACCCATGGGTCTATCGAAGAGGTAACCCTGCGCCTCCTGACAGCCTTCACGGCCGAGGAACGCCGCCTGCTTGCGGGTTTCGACACCCTCGGCAAGCACGGCGATTCCGAAACTGCGGCCTAGCCCGATGATGGCACGGACGATCGACTCGTCGTTGAGGTCACGGCCCAGATCCTTGACGAAGCTTCGGTCGATCTTGAGACGCTGAACGGGCAAGCGCTTGAGATAGGCGAGCGAGGAATAGCCTGTGCCGAAGTCGTCGATCGCGAGGCGCAGCCCCATGTCTCTGAGGGCATTCAGTGCCGCAAGCGCATCGCCGGTCTGCGACATGAGAACAGACTCGGTGACCTCGAGCTCGATGCGGGACGGATCGATGCCGGTGCGATCGAGCACGCGTCCGATCCTCTCGACGAGTCCGCCCTGCTCCAGCTCGTGGATGGAGAGATTCACGGACATCCGGGGCACGCGGAAGCCCACCCGATCCCATTCCGAGAGCTGATTGCAGGCGAGCCGAAACGCCAGCTCGCCGAGCTCGCCGATCAGGCCGATCTCCTCGGCGAGCGGGATGAAGCGCTCCGGAGATACCGAGCCGAGCTCCGGGCTCTCCCAACGCAGGAGCGCCTCGATCCCGCAGAGAGCCTCGTCGGCAAGGGTCACTTGCACCTGATACGCGACGCTGATCTCACGCCGATCCAGCGCCGAGCGCAGCGCCGTCTCAAGGGTCTGACGCTCGATCATCCGCCGATCCATGTCATCGGTGTAGAAGGCGTACTGGTTGACGCCCTGCAACTCCGCTTGATTCAAGGCCATGTCCGCATGCCTTAGAAGCCCATCGCCGTCGTCGCCGTCGCGGGGAAAGACCGCGATGCCGATACAGGCCGTGACGTAGATCGCATGCGCGTCCACCGACAAGGGCTTTGTAAAGGTCCCGAGGAGCTTTCGCGCCCCGGCTGCGGCATCCTGCGGATCGGCGAGATCTTCCATGATGATCACGAACTCGTCGCCGCCCAACCGTGCAATCGTGTCCGAGGCCCGTACCTGCGCGCTCAAGCTGTTGGCAACACCGATGAGAACGGCGTCGCCCACCTGATGACCAAGCGAATCGTTGATCTGCTTGAAGCGCTGAAGATCGAGGAACAAAATGGCGAGCTGACGACGGTCCCGTCGGGCGCGCTGCAGGCCATGCTCCAAGCGCGAGCGAAATAGGTTGCGGTTCGAGAGATGCGTCAGCGGATCATGGTGCGCAAGATAGTCGAGGTCCTCCTCGACCTTCTTCATGTCGCTGATGTCGCTGAAGACCCCGACATAGTGCGAAACGGCTCCTCCGGTTTCGCGAATCGCGGTGATCGTCAGAAGCTCGGGATAGATGGCGCCGCTCTTGCGGCGGTTCCAAATCTCGCCGCGCCAGTGTCCGGTCTCCTTCAGCCGCGTCGACAGCGCGTCATAGAAGTCGGCGCCGTGACGCCCGGAGTGCAGGAGTGCCGGTGTTCGACCGAGCGCCTCCTCCGAGGTGTAACCGGTGATCTCGGTGAAGGCTCGGTTCACCGACCGGATGCGCAGATCCGCATCGGTCAACATCACGCCTTCGGCCGTACTCTCGAGGATCTGTGCCGCAAGACGCAGTTGTCGCTCGCGCTCGCGCCGCTGCGTGATGTCCCGCACCACGGCAAGGATGCGTGGAGTGCCGCCGATGCTGGTACGCCTCAGCGACACCTCCACCCAAAAGTGCTCCCCGCCCAGCTTCATCGCCAACCATTCGAACCGCTGAGGCGTTCCGGCGTAGGCCTTGCTCAGATACTCGAGTGCAACGGCCACGTCGAAAGGGGGCTCGTTCGGAATCAGCTCATCGAACTGCCGATCAAGGAACTCGGAGCGCGTCCGGTAGCCGTACAGGGCGACGAAGGCATCATTCGCATCCAAAAAGCGCGCGGTCACCGGATCCTGAATGGCGACTCCGTCGTCCGTCGCGTTGAAGATCTCCCGATAGTTGCGCTCGCCCTCGCGCAAGGCGATCACCGCCCGTTTGTGGTGATCGACATCGGTGTGCGTCCCCACGACTCGACACGGGTTTCCGTCCGGATCCCGCTCTACGACCTTGCCGCGGGTGAGGATCCAGAGCCAGGCACCGGATCGCGTGCGCATGCGGTACTGGAAGGCGAAGGCATCGTCCTTGGCGATCTCGGCGAGGACACGCTCGCGCGTGTGCTTGAGGTCATCCGGATGGATTCGCTTGAGCCATGCGGCATACCCGGGCTCGAAGGCATCCGGAGGGTATCCCAGCATGCGGAAATACCGACCGTTGACCGTCATGCGTCCGCTCGGCACGTCCCAATCCCAGAGGCCGTCGTTGGTCGCCTCGAGGGTTAGGCGAAGCCGCTCCTCGTTGTCGCGAAGATGCTGGTCCAACGCCTTGCGCTCGGTCACATCCCATGCCACGCCGCGAACCCGCGTCGGCAATCCGGCCGCGTCGCGCTGCAACTCACCGCGAGCCAGCACCCAGCGAACGCCGCCGTCGGCGCGGACGATGCGATGCTCGATCTCGTAATCCCCGAGACCGGCGAGTACGCGTTCCATGGCACGGCTGATCTTCGGGATATCCTCCTGGTACGCGCAGGACGCGACCAGCTCGTCGACGGTCGGCGTCGGGTTGACGGTCCCGTGGATCCGCATCCAATGCTCGGAGACGCTCAAGCGCCCCGCGGCAAGGTCCCAGTCCCACGCACCCAGATTAGCCAAGCGCTCGGCGTTCTCGAGGATTCGGCGTGTCGACTCCAGCGCCGCGCCGGCCAGCACATGATCCGTATCGCAGTGGACGATTCCGACCAACGCGCTCGTTGCTGCCTGCTCCGTTACCGGCAACGCAAGGATTCTGATGGATTCGACGCGACCGACAGGCGCGTGGAGTCGACCCGACACATCGAAGCCCTCGCCGCACTCGATTGCGGTTCGAAAGGCAGCAACGATGCGCGAGCGTGCATCCGGCCGATAAACGTTGACCCAGTCCGCCAGGCTGATGCGGTGCGCGGCGGGAAGCCCCAAGAGCTGTCTCGCGCCGGTCCCCAAGCACAATTGCCGAGCGGCGAGATCGATAACCCAAACGGCAAGGCGAGAATGCTCGGGAAGAGCATCGAGTAAGCCTGCGCCGATCCTCGCCTGGACATCAATTCGACTGAGGTTCCGGCAACTCGGATCGGGTTCGCGGATGTCCGCGAACCGTTCGAGGATCTGGGTTTCGTCGTTCCATGTCATATCGATCATCTTAGCCTACGCACCTTGGTTCGTGTATGTCCCCCGAGTCATCCGGGCGGACAAGGGCGGTGCACGATCGACCCCAACCCTCGGCCGTCCAGATCCGCGAATGGGACCGGACACGCTGGCGATACGCCGAGGCGCCCGAGCACGCCCATCGCGACCGGCGATCGTCGTGGCTGGCTCTCGGGATGTTCACGCCATCCGCGCAGCCGTCGCACCTCCCTGGTCCGAGACCGCGTTCATATCGGCGCCAATGGGGCCGTTCCAGACTTCTGCCAGACATCGAGCAAGGCGCCGAGGCTTTTCTCTCGATGGTCTGCCGCGCGACGTCGCAGGTGATGAAGACAATCTTGGAAAGCCGGTCGTCGTCGGGCCAGGCCGGCAACTCCACAGACGGATGGAAGAGGTGCTGAACGCACCGGATCACGACAGGTGCCGCGCGTGTAAGCATTCGGTCACGCCTTCCGGGACGCAGAGAAAGTAAGGGACACAGACGTAGAAATCACGTACAACGTGTGCCATGGAAGGCGCGAGACGTCTCGATCCATCTGCGGAGCGACCGCATCCAGGCCTCGGCACGGCTGACGGCAAGGGGCCGCGTTTCGCTCGGGAATGGGTGACGATCAGCAAGCAGGAGCAGATCGAGCTGCGGGCGTGGGCCAGCTACTGGGAAACGCAGCATGCTCGCGCAAAGACCCAAATCGAGGAGCTGAAGCAGGAACTCGCGCTCAAGGACGCCACCATCAAAGACCTCCGGCAGCGGCTGTTCGGCAAGAAGAGCGAGAAGCACGCTCCGCTGCCCTCGGAGAAGGACCGAGGCGACGGCGACGACGCGCCCCAGCGCAAGCGCGGCCAGCAGCCGGGCTGTGCGGGGCATGGCTGGACCCCGCGCCCGACGCTGCCCGTGGTCGCCGAACAGCACGCTCCGGCCGATGGGCAGAGCGCGTATCCGCAATGCGGTTTGCCCTATCGGCGCACGCCGGCGCTGGACGAGCAAAGCGTGGTGATCGAGGTGCAGGTGCGCGCCTATACGCGGCGCATCACCCGGTGTGCCTACACCCGCGATCCCGGTTGCTGCTGTCTGTGAGAACACCCCGGCCGTGATCAGCGCACCGCCGCCACAGCGTCTGATCGCACGCAGCCCTTTCGGCGTGAGCTTTTGGGTCGAGATGCTGCTGGGCAAATACCGCTACGGCCAACCGAGCAACCGGTTGCTCCAAGACCTCGCCGATCAAGGCTTGCCGGTCTCCCCCGGCACGCTCGCCGGTGGCCTGCAGCGTCTCACCGGGTTGTTCGAGCCGGTGCTCGAGGCGCTGTACTGCAAGCAGATGAGCGAGACGCTATTCAACAACGACGAGACGCGCCGGGAGGTGTTCGTCGATCTGGAGGGCAAGGTCGGAACGCGCTGGTCTCCGTGGCTGACGCGCTCGGCCTCGGTGGTGTTCTACTGCATCGATCCGAGCCGCAGCGCAGCGGTGCCCGGCGCGCATTTCGCCGGCTTGCAGGGCGAGCGCGCCATCATCGTCTGCGATCGCTACAGCGCCTACAAAAAGCTCGCGCGCCTGGCCGAGAACATCGTGCTGGCGTTCTGCTGGGCGCACGTGCGCCGCGACGTCCTGGAGGCGGGGCGCGCGCTGCCCGCGTTGGAACCTTGGGCGCTGGACTTCAAAGCGCGTATCGGCATGCTCTACCATCTCAACCAACAGCGTCTGGCGCACCGGGATCCCGATCGCCCCTTGGCGCAGCAATGCGCGGCGTTCGAGCACGCGCAGGCGGCCTTGCAGGCGGCGCTGGCGGACCTGCACGCCGAGGCCGAACGGCTGTTGGCGCAGGACGACACCGACGCGACCCTGCCGAAGGTCGCCCGCGCCAGGTGCCAGCAGGTGCTCACCAGTCTGCTTAACCATTGGTCGGGGCTGACGGTCTTTGTCGCGCATCCCGAGGTGCCGATGGATAATAACCGTGCCGAGGAGACGATCCGCACGCCGGTCATCGGGCGCAAGAATTATTACGGTTCGGGTAGTCTGTGGAGCGCGCAGCTCGCCGCGACGCTGTTCTCCATCCTGCAGACCCTGGCGCTGTGGGGGATTAATCCCCGTGCCTGGCTTACCGCTTATCTCAACGCCTGCGCCGAGGCCGGCGGACAAGCTCCGAGCGCGCTGGCGGAGTTCCTGCCCTGGTCGATGGATGCCGCGCGCCGTGCCGAACTGTGCCGACCCGCCGCACCACCGACCGGCATCGACAGCTCATGAGTCATCGCTACTGCGGGCGCGACTTCCAACCCGAGGAGATCGCGCTGATTCGCGCACTCATCGCCGAGGACCCGACCCGCAGCCGCGCAGCGCTGTCGCGCTTCACCTGCCAAGCGCTCGCCTGGCACACCGCCAACGGCGGCTTGAAGGACATGTCCGCCCGGGTGGCCATGCTGCGGATGCACAACGACGGGCTCATCACGCTGCCGCCGCCGCGCAACCGCCGGCCCGATGCCCGCGTGCGCCTCAGCGCGCTCAGCGATCTGCAACCGCGCCTCGAGCAACCGGCCGCCGAGCTCAAACCACTGACCTGGTCGCGCGTGCAGCACAAAGCCCAATCACGGCTGTGGAACGAACTCATCGAGCGCTACCATTATCTCGGTCACACCCTCCTGCCGGGGGCGCAGCTGCGCTATCTGGTCTACGCCGCCGAGCAGCCCGTCGCCGCGCTCGGCTTCGGTGCCGCAGCTTGGATGTGCGCTCCGCGCGATCGCGACATCGGTTGGCTTCCGCGGCACCTGCTACAAGGCCGCCAACTGGACCTGCTTGGGACAAACCAAAGGCCGCGGAAAACTCGGCCAGGCCGGAAAACAAAGCGAACCCATCAAGGACATATGGATTTACCCGCTGGACCGACGCTTCCGCGAAGTGCTTACCCGTTGATTCTGATGGGTAGGGGTAGACCGAATATTTACAAAACATCGTATACCGCGCCGGGCGCGGTTTAGGCCGCGATACTCGCCGACTTGAACATCTCCACGCCGGTTGTCTTGGTCGCCCGTTCTCTCGGCGCACTCTATGCCCTGACGTTCGCCCGACTGTTCCCGGAAAAGACCGCAGGCGTGGTTCTGGTCGACGTATCGAGCCAGCTCAAACCGGAGTGCGCCTTTATCTCGACGCAGCCACCAATGCCGGGGACCCCGTCCGCATGGGAAGAGGCCGGAATTGCCGAGAGCGCCGCCGCACCGAAGCGGGGTCCGGACTTTCCTGCATCCTGGAAGATCAACCCAAGACGGTCTTCGCCGCGATCGAAGCGGTCTCGTTCGCGACGGAACCCGACCTCGGGGTCTGCACAGGGACGAGCACCGCGGGCGGGGAGACATCGGGCAGGTCATGATCGTTCCGTTGGCCACACTGGTGAAGGACTCCTCGCTCTGGAAGAACGCGTAGGCCGCGAGGTCGATCGCGGTCCATCGCGCACCCGAGACTTCGTCGGTGCGTTATGCGGTCAAGGGCAGGCATTCGCCAGTGGTCACCCCTGGTGTTCATGCGCTCGCGATTAAATACCCGGCCGCGACCAGCAGCAAGACACCGCAAGCGGCCCGTCCATAGCCGAAGCCGCGGACCCGCCCCAGGGTATCGAGCCAGCGTTGGACGCCGTGCAGAGAACCGGCCGCGAGCAGCACGCCGCCGCAGTGCCCCAAGGCGAAGAGGGCGAGCAGGAGGATTGGCAAGGCCACCAAACCCTCCGCGGACTGCATCCAGACCACGCCCAAAAGGGGTGCGATCCAGGCAAAAGCACAGGGACCCAGGGCCAGGCCGAAGATCAGTCCGAGCAGCAGGGCCGTGGTCGGCCCCCTTGACTTGGGTTGGGGCAGGCTGCCGCGCCAGGGGATCGGCAGCCAGTCAAGCAGATAGAGCCCGGCCAGAAGACAGAGGCCGGCGACCAAATAATTGCTTGAGACCCCGACATCGCCGGCGATGCGTCCGAGCAAGAGGGTTGCGGCGCCGAGCGGGACCAGGCTGATCAGCACACCCAGCGCAAAGGCAAGGATGATGAGCGATTCGCGACGCGCGCGCTCCCGGCTCGGCTCAGGCGTGCCCGCCAGATAGCCGACCAGCAGCGGGATCCCGGCGAGATGGCAAGGGCTGAGCCAGATGCTGGCAAAGCCCCAGGCAAGGGCCGCCAGCGCGGCCAACCAGGCGGCACCGGACAGCGCCTGCGACAGCGGTGCGAGCCACTCCATCAGGAGTCGTCGCCAGCTGCCGCGTCAAGCGGCAGCCCTGCCGCCGCAAAGCGCTCACGGATGGCGTCCGCCGAGAGAAACCCGATGTGTCGCCCGAACTCGCGTCCACTCCCGTCGAGGAAGACCTGGGTCGGGATGGCCATCACCTTCCACTGACGCACCAGCTCTGGCTGCTCGAGAATGTTGATGGACACCAGTTGCAGGTGATCGCCGTGGCTGGCCTCAAGCTCGTCGAGCACACGATGCATGGCTACGCAGCTCGCGCAGGAGCCGGAGCCCAGCTCGACCAGCACGGGCCGACCGTCGGCCGTGATCTCGGTCGCCCGTGGTGCCGGGGGGAGCGCCGTCGGGGCTCCCGAGCCAGCGATAGAGTCCGGCACCGGCGAGCACCAGGACCAAAGCGACGAGAGCGGGAAGAAGGCGTGTGAAGGTCTCCATCGAGGCCCCCTCAACCGGCCGATCCGGCGCAGACCGGGCGCCAGCACTCGGTCACGCCATTAAGCGCCTTCAGATCGATCTTCGGCAGCATGGCGATGATCATCAGCCAGATGATCATCGCCGCCGGCAGGTTGATCTGCGCGATCTCGATCGCGGCGACCGCATGAAAGGCATCGGGTACCCGGTGGCGGAGAGCGATGCCGATGCCGATCAGGATGCAGAGGAAGACCCAAACGGTGAGATAGCGTTCGAAAAACCCCATGGGTGCGCCGCCGGCCTGCTTGCCCGCGGTTTCGCATTGGCTGCTCATGATGCCCTCGCAGTTGGACTCGAGATGGGCGCGCCGGGCCGGAATCTGGATCGGCACGCGTGCTGTCGAGGATCATATCCGGTTATTCGCATATATGGGAAACCGAATGTCCATGCGTTTGATCCGGTACAAGGGTGAGACCGTCGATTGGGCATCGTTCAAAGATTCGGCCTCAGTTGCACGGGGCATGCGTGACACCTCGGAGCGGATGTCACGAGCTGATTAAGGTTCGTGTGGCCGGTCCAATCAACGAGGCACATCAAGGGTGCCGCCGGCTACTCGGCCTCCAACTGAAGGTACGTCTGGTTGACGTTGCGCCGATGCCAGCCTTCGAAATGTTCCAGATGCTCGAAATCCGGTGCGTCGGCCAGTCGCTCGACCGTCTCGTCGATCGGCTCCCAGTTGGCGAGTGCGCTCTCGACCTCCCGGACCAACCAGTCCAGATAGTCCCCGGTGTCGCGCTTGGCCTTGTCGAGATCAGCCGGGTTGCCGTGGCCGGGGACGACGACCTTTGGCTGCAACGCATCCATCGCGTGGAAGGTGTCGCGCCAGGCGCGAATCCGGCTGTGCGGCCAGACCCCGACGATGCGATCCATGTACACCAGGTCGCCCGCGAAGAGCACGCCGAATTCGGGCAGCCAGAGGAGTGCGTCGCCGACGTAATGGGCATCGCCGAGCCAGAGCAGGTCCATCCGCACGCCGCCGAGATCCAGTGCTGCGCGGTCCGTCTCGATCGGCTCGGGTGCGGTGAGGGGTACCGTCCCTTCGAGTCGATCGCCCAGCGTCTCGCGCAGCCGCACGAGATGCGAGTCGGCATAGGCGCCCTGGGTCTCGACCGTTCGCGCGAGCGCGATGATCCGGGCGCCGCGCTCGGCGAAATAGGCGTTGCCGAGCCAGCGGTGATCCTGAATGCCGAGGTTCACGACCCAGCGGATCGGCTGTTCGGTGACCGCTGCAATGGCTTGCTCGATCAGCGGTGCGGGACGGATTCGGCGTGCGTTGTGTTGGCTCGATCAGTGACGTCAAGGTCGTGTCTCCGGATGGGTCTAAACCGCGCCCAGCGCAGGTATGCGATGTTTTTGGATGGGATCGGTCTCGGCAGACGCGACGATCGCTGGAGCCGGCGCGGTTTAAGATCTGTCGGAATTACAGGTCAAAGTCGCCGCTGTAAGGCTCGGGTCCTTCCACGACCGGCAGGGTCAGCTCGTTGCCCCAGTGCGACCAGCCGCCGTTGTAGAGCCGCACGTCCTCGTAGCCAAGATGCTTGAGCTGCAGATAGGCCAGGCCCATCCGGAAGCCGTCGTGGCAGTAAACGTAGATCCGCTTGTCTTTGGGGATCGCTGCATAGAGTGCGGCGATGCTCTCGTCGCTCCGCCATTTGCCGGTTTGACCGTCTACTCCGTCGAGACTTACGACATTGATGGCCCCCGGAATGTGCCCGCCCATGATCGAGTGTCGGATCACCTCGCCGGTGTACATGTCGTTCGGACGCGCATCAATCAGAACCACGGACGGGTCGCGCCGCGAGACGACATCGTCGTAGACGCCGGCCCATTCGGCGAAGAGCGCCGGGTCGGCGTCCTTCAGGGTCACCGTGCCGGGCGCTCTCGGCGGCGTGGGCTCCTTCTCCAACTCGTTGAGGCCGGTCCACTCGATCGTCCCGCCGTTGAGGATCTTCACCCCGTCCATGTCGAAGCCGTAGAGGTCGAGCAGGAAATAGAGTCGCGCCGCCAGCGCCGTGCTGGAATCGTCATAGATCACGAGTGTCGAGTCGTCGTTCACGCCCCAACCGCGCAGCGTGTTCTGGAAGGTCTCGCGAGAGGGAAAGCGCATGATCGGGCTGGCGTCGTTGTCGCCGAGATCTTTGAAGCGCTGCACTTGGATCGCGCCGGGGATGTGGCCCACGGTGAAGTAACGATGGGGGTGATAACGCACCTCGAGGACGATCGTGTTCTCGTCGTCCATCGCGTCCGTCAGCCAGTCGGCATCGACCAGGAAATCCGGATTGGCGAGCGCCTGGATGGGCGCGAACATCAACGCAAGCAGCGCGGCGAACCCGATCGGCAGAAGTGCTCGATAAAGCCTGTGCGACATGAAGGTCTCCTCTGATGGCGTGTTGAGTGGTTGGTGGTGCTGCAGGCCGGGCACATCCCGTGCGCCGACCAGGGTAGGGGATCGGTCAATACCCGAACGTTGCATTCAGACCGACGGTGAAGGTGTTGAAGTCTTGGTTTTCGGTGTTGTCGAGACGATGGCGGGGCAGGTCAGGGGCTCGCCCGGGCTTCATCCGCCTGTCATCGACATGAATCGGATGACCTTCTCCGGGCGCTCGTTGAATTCGTGACGCTCGGGTTTCAGGGCGATGGCCTGTTTCAGGTGGTCGAGCAAGGCGTCGTCACTGATCCCGTCGCGCAGGAGCGGTCGCAGCGCGTAGCTGCTCTCCTGGCCGAGACACAGATAGAGGGTGCCGTCGACCGTAAACCGTACCCGATTGCAGGTTTCGCAAAAATGCTGCGAGATCGGTGTGATGAAGCCGATTCGGGTGTCGGTCGCGCCGAGCCGGAAGTAGCGCGCCGGGCCGCCGCCGGGCAGGATGTCCGGGATCAGCGTGAAACGCCGCTCCAAGCGGCGCCGCACCGTCTGGAGATCGAGATACTGATCCCGCGCGGCTTGACCGGTCGCGCCCATCGGCATGGTCTCGATCAGGCGCAGCGTGAAGCCGTTGTCCGCGCAGTAGCCGAGGATGTCTTCGATCTCTTCGTCGTTCACCCCGCGCATGACGACGGTATTGACGCGAATCGGGACGAAGCCGACCGCGCGTGCCGCCGCGATGCCGCGCAGCACCTTGTCGAGATCACCCCCGGTCACCTGCTTGAAGACTTCGGGGCGCAGGCTGTCGAGGCTGACATTGAGCCGGCGCACGCCGGCACGATAGAGCGGCTCGGCGAGCGACTCCATGCGGGTGCAGTTGCTGGAGATGGAGAGATCATCGAGGCCGGGCAGCGCCGATAGCCCGGCGGCCAGCTCGGGCAGGTTGCGTCGCACCAGCGGCTCTCCGCCGGTGATGCGCACACGGCTCACCCCCAAGGCGGTGAAGGCGCCGACGACGCGGTAGATCTCGTCGAAGGTGAGCCAATGCTCGGGCTCCTCGAACCCCTTGAAGCCTTTCGGCAGACAGTAGCCGCAGCGCAGGTCGCAGCGGTCGGTGACGGACAGGCGCAGGTATGCGATGTGTCGGCCGAAGGGGTCTGTGAGGGTTTGAGCGTTCATGCGGGTAGCACCTATCAGTTTCAAAATCTCTCACGGAGACGCGGAGGACACGGAGCATACGCAGGAAAGGTCTCGGATTCTCCGTGTCCTCCGCGTCTGCCTGAGAGACATGTCGAGCTGGAATCAGGTTGCCGACGGTCACCGATCAATGGCAACGGCGGCTCAGCTTCCGTCGCACAGTCCGAGCGAAGGGGTTTCGCCTCGGCGCTGGTCCGATCGGGACGGATCCGCCGACTCCGATTCCGGCTCCGGCGCTTGACCGTTGCCGTTTGCGGATTCCGCCTGCCCGAGACCGGGAGCGGGATCATCGCGACCCCGATTCGGTTGATCTCGGGTCGCGGTCTCGGTGTCGAGCACACCGGGGCTCGTCGATTCACTGTCCGCAAGCAGCGGAATCAGACTCCAGGTCAGGACGAACGCGACAGCGGTGGGCTTCATCGGGATCATGGCACCTGTCGCTCCGTTTGGCGATCTCGATAGAACGGTCTCATGCGCGAGGCTTGCCTGGGATCCGGTCGGTCGCTTTGAATCGACGCGACCACCGCCGAGATCGTCCTCGCCGGACAGCTCGGCGCGCAGCCCGGTGCTGGTCAGGCACGCGACGAGGATCATCGGCAGCATCCGCGACCACATGATCCCGACGCGCGCTCGATGGGGATCCGTGCTCTTCGGCGCTCAACCAAGCGACGCCATCCGATGCGACGGCGCTGCCGGCGGCACCATGGTCGAGAGCCCCATGATGCGGTCGCGGTCGTCGAGCGGGATCGCGACATGATCGCTGGGCAGACCGTCGGCCGCCAGACGTGCCCGGATGATGGCCAGATCCTCCTCGGTGATGGGTTTGCCGGAGAGCTGGCTGCGCAGACGCGCGATCTCGGGATCGACCGCAGGCGCGGGCGCGGCCTCGATCGGATTCAGCGCAAACTCGCTCCGAACGGCGCTCTCCAGGATCCGCGCAAGATGCCGATAGGGGTTGTCGCCCAGCTTGAAGCGACGACCCGCTTCTTCGAGATCGGCACGGAAGGGGCCGATCCAGCGGGCGACGAAGGTCGCGAGAAAGTCTCCGGCCGTGATCGGCGGAGGGCTCGTGCCGGTGATGCTCGCCTGCGACTCGGCGGCGAGCAGACGGGCGACGAACTCCAGTTGGATCGCGAGATGATCCGGCAGATCCTGGACGGCCGCGTCCTTCCCCAGACCGCAACGCCGATAGCAGGTCTCCATCGCCGTGACGCTGCCGCCGGCGACCGTGCCGTCGAGATAGGCGCCCGTGTTCAGGCTCGGGTGCCGGTCGCCCGGCACCAGAAAGAGCCGTGAGTAGATGACCAGCAGACGATCCCCGTCGGGGATCTCGGTCACGGCCGTGCGGTAATCGGCCAGGGCTTCGCCGATGTCGTAGCTGCAGTCCGCCGCAAGCTCGGCCAGATCCTCCGGCAGGGCATCGCGAAGCAGAGATAAGGCATCCGGGCCGCTCGGAATCGCGAAGGCCCGCGCCAGACAGAGGAAAAGCTCGGATTTGCTCACAAGCAGCGTATCGGTCGTCATCGCTCAACCTCGAAAACCTTGTCGTTGTCCGTGGCGCGGAGCGCCGGGAGATGCGCGACACCGCCGGAGCGGTGTCGCGAGAGTCGGTGTGTTGTGGCGTCGTCCCGTCGTAGGTCGGATGAGCGTCGCAGGTCGGATGAGCGAAGCGTCATCGGACAGCGACATGGCAGTCGGCCACCGAGGTCGGGTCGGCCGGATGCGCGATGGTCTCGACCCCCGCACCGAGCCCGACCACCCCGAATCACCCCTCGCGCCCGAGACGCAGGGTCACCTCCCCGAGGGCATTGACCGCATTCGACAGGAAAATGGCGACCAACAACAGCAGCCACTCGGTGGGCGAGGGCGCATAGCTCAGCAGCTCCGGTGCCCAGGATCCCTTGAACAGCGGCACCAGCTGACCGCCGATGATGTACTCGTAGCGCGAGATCAGCAGTGCGTTCATCACCAGCAGGGACGCAAGGATCTGCGCCCACGGGCGGATGCGCGTGCCTGGATACATCAGCAACACGAGCGGCAGCAGCAGACCGATGAGGATCTCGGCGAAGAACAGCGGCGAGGCGGCGATGTGCTGCCACACCTGCAGCCCCTCGACATTGCCGTAGAGCCCGCTGCTCATGCGCGCGAGCACGAACAGGAGATGGATGAAGATCGCCAGAGCCAGCAGAGTGGACAAGCGGTCGTTGAAGAGTCGCTTCACGCTCGCCGGAACCGCGGCCGCGTTGAAGGCGTAGGCGAGATAGGTAAAAAAGATGATGAAGGCGAGGCCGCCCAGCAGCGACTCGAAGATGAAGGCGACCGGGATATCGCCCGAGGCCCAAAAGGGCCGGAAGCTCTGGGAGCCGTAGACGACACCCGCGATGGCCGTCACGCCGAGCGCCAGCGCCAGGGTGACCATCGCGTTGATCCGCAGATCCTGCATGCGCCAATCGGGCTTCATCATCCGCACCTGCAGGATCAGGAGCGACAGGACATAGAAGCTCACCGCCATCACCTTCCAGTACAGCGGCGAGCTGAAGGCGAAGCTGAAGGGGATCGCCCAGAGTGCGCGCAGCGGATGGCCGAGCTCCAGCATCAGCACCGCGACCCCGCCGAGCAGGCCGGCCAGGGCGAGCCAGAGCGAGCGCCGGATGATGGGGCGATACTCCTCCCCGCCGAAGATCAGGGCCATCGAGGCGACCATCGCCAGCCCCGTGGAGGTCAACAGAAAATAGTCGTAGATCACGATCGGAAAGCCCCAGAAGAGGCCGAGGTTGTTGGTGTTGTAGGCGGCGTGGCCCTCGGCCATCAGGTTGCTGATGGCAATCCCGCCGGCAATGCCGAGCCCGATCAGGGCAAGCAGCATGATCCCGAGCTGTTTGCTCGTGATCTCTTTGTTGGAAACGGTGACGCTGGTCATGGTGATCTCCTCCCCTTAAACCGCGCCCGGCGCGGTATTTGACGTTTTTTAGATGGGATCGGCCTCGGCAGACTCGACGATTGTCGGAGCCGGCGCGGTTTAAGGTTCTAAAAAATTTAAAATTCTAAACCGCGTCTCCACGAAGTTCGGAAAAATCCCTAATCCCGACACAACGTGAAAATGACGCATGTCGCTCTGGACGCGGTTTAGGCCTTGTCCGAATCGCTCATGCTGCGCAACGACGGCACCGAGGCCGTTGCTCCGCCCGAGAGGTAATAGACCTGCGGCTTGTTGCCGGTCTCGTCCTTCAGGCGCACGCCGCGCTTGTCCGCGATCATCTTGTTGACGTTGCTGTTGGGCTGGTCCAGATCGCCGAAGAACCGGGCCTTCGGGGCGCACACCCGCACGCAGGCCGGCACGTACTCCTTGAGTTCCGGGATGTCCTCGTCCAGATCGGCCACGCCCTTCGGCGCCTTGCTGACCTTGTGGTAGCAGAAGGTGCACTTGGAGACGACGCCGTGCGGCTGGATGCCGATCCCGCGCGAGGGATCGTCCTGCGGACCCTTGTAGGGCGGATCCCACTGGCGGCCCGCCTCGCTCGGGAAGACCCCGCGGATATCCGGCTGCACCACCGCCTTCTCGTCGACATAGAAACGCACGCCGTACGGGCAGGCGACCTGACAGTATTTGCAGCCGATGCACTTGTTGTAGTCCATCAGCACGAAGCCGCCGTCCGGGTCCTTGTAGGTCGCCTTGGTCGGACAGACCGACACGCATGAAGGGTTCTCGCAATGCATGCAGGGCCGCGGGAACCACATCAGCTTCACGTTCGGATAGGTGCCCTCGTGATAGAAAAGCACGTCCTGCCAGTTCTCGCCGGGCAGGCGGTTGTTCTCCATCGCACAGGCCGTCGTGCAGGCTTGGCAGCCGGTGCACGTGTCCAGATCGATGACCATTCCCCATTTCGCCATGACTGATTCCTCATGTGTTGAATCGCGTTCGGTGCGACGGGAAAGCATCGAGATTTTGGTCGGTCTCGCATGCACTCCGAGGCGTCGGCGCGACGCGATTCAAGTGTTTTCTTTTAAAAATTCTTGAGCCGCGCCCGGCAGAGGTCTTTGATATCCGCCGAACAGTGCTCGACTCTCAAACGCTGCGGTTGCGCTCAGGCGCGGCTCAATACGGCTCAAGCGGGGGCGATGCTCACCTTGGTGGTGTAGTAGCTGCACTGACCCGTGATGCGGTCGGACTGATTAACCGTGATCTCCCCGCAATGCCCCGGCAGGCGATCCTTGGCCCAGCGTCCCATCGCCCAATGCCCGTGCTCCATCGGGAAGACGATGGTGTCGGGTCGGCAGCCCTCGTAATACTTGCAGTAGCCCTCGATGCTGCCGAGGTCGGAGCTCAGCCGGACCTTCGTGCCGTCGGCGATCCCGCGCTCTCGGGCGGTCGCAGGGTTGATCTCGATGTAGACGGTCTTGCGCCCGCCCAGCACAGGTTGCAGGTTGGCGATGGCGACCGGGAGATTCGCACCGCGGCCCTCGGCATGCATGGCGACCTTGGGCGTGACCATATAGAGATCGCCGCCGCCCGGATGGACCGGCTCTTCCCAGTGCGGAAACATCAGCTTTCTCGGGTCGCGACCGGTCTTCTGCGCGATCCAGTCGGCATTGGACTCGAGCCAGCCGGAGCGCAGCTCGAACTTGCCAGAGTCGGTCTTAAAGAGGTCGGCCTTCACCTCGTCCTCGCTCATCACGATCGTGTAATCCGCACCGTCCCATTTCCGGAACTCGCCGTCGACGAAGCGATAGATGTAGGGCTTCTTGTACCAGACGCCTTTCTCCTTCCAGCTCTCGAAGTCGTTGACCCCGTTGTCGCCAGGATCCGTCGCGAAGCCCTTCGCCAGATGGCGGATGACGTTCTCGGTGTTGTCCAGCGCCTTGTAGTACTCCCCCATCGGCCCCTTGATGCGCTTGCCGATCTCGATCAGGGTGTCGCCGTAATACTGGGTGTCGTAGAGCGGCTTGACGGCCGGCACCCGAAGCTGCGTCATCGGCCAGCCCTTGAAGGGATAGGTCGGCGCGTCCTGGAGGCGCTCCAGATAGGTGTGATCGGGCAGGATCAGATCCGCGAACATGGCGCTCTCGCCCGGGAAGGGCGAGGTGTCGACGACGAACAGCTCTTTGAGCGCCTCTTCCCAGACCTGACCGTTCGGCGCCGTCCAGATCGGGTTGGTCAGATAGAACATGACGGTGTCGAGCTTGTAGGGCTTGCCCGCGAGCGAGTTCGGCCCGAGCTCCTGGAGCATGTTGTTGGCGAGCAGATAGCCGTCCTTGTCGCCCTTCAGATCGATACGTGGCTGAGCCTTCCAGGGACCGTTCGCGGCGTAGTCGTCCGTGAAGTCCTTCGCATCGACCGGCATGGGTCCGTAGGACGGCCCCATCTGATACATGAGCCCGCCCTTGGCATAGAAGGAGCCGACCAAGGCGTTGAGCGCATGGATCGCCATGCCGTTCAGCACGCCGTTGGAATGGGCATGGGCGCCGCGCTCGAACAGCGCGATGCTGGGCCGGGTCGTGCCGAATTCGCGCGCGGTGGCCAGGATGTCGCGTTCGTAGAGGCTGGTGACCTCGGCGGCCCAGGCCGGGGTGCGGTCCTTGAGTTCCGTGTTCCACCAGTCGACCAGGCCCTTGACCCATTTCTCCTCGAACAGGGACGGGTCGACCCGCTCGCCGGTCTTGAAGCGATTCACACCGTCGGTGAAGTCGCCGACGAAGGGGCGCTCCCAGAGCCCCTCGGTCAGGATGACGTGGGCGATCGCCAGCGCCAGCGCCCCGTCGGTGCCTGGCTTGATCATGAGCGCCCGATCCGAGCCGGCGAGCGTGGTGTTGATGTGGATGTCGACCGCGGTGATCCGGGTCTTGGGGACCTTCACGCCGCGCATGTAGCCCCAGACCTGCATGTTGTTGTTGTAGGGCCGGAAGGCTTCCAGGAAGCCGACGCCGAACATCAGGAGCATGTTGGCGTTGGCATAGTCGTAGGCGTTGTAGCTGCCGATCCCGTCCAGTGCCTTCTTGGAGATGATGCTGCCGTCCGAGCACATGGACGAGTGCCCGATGGCGACGTTGGGCGAGCCGTAGAGCGACCCGAAGGTGCCCTGTAGTCCGGCGCAGGAGGCGCCCCAGCCGCGGCCGTAGCAGAGTGCGAAGCGATGCGACTCGCCTTTGTCGCGTAGCGTGTTCAAACGCTCGGCAACGGTATCCAGGGCTTCTTCCCAGGAGATCGGCACGAAGCCCGGATCCTCGTCGCGCCCCTTGTTCGGATTGGTGCGCTTCATCGGCCCCTTGAAGCGGTCGGGGTCGTAGAGGATGTAGGTCCCGAGCGGCCCCTTCGGACAAAGCTTGCCGTTGGAGATGGGATGATCGGCGCTGCCGTAGATGGCATGCACGCGCCCGTCGGTGGTGTAGACATCGATGCCGCAGCGCGCCGGACACTGATGGCAGATGTTCTTGGTGATCTTGGTCTCGGACGGCGCCGTGGCCGCTTGTGCCTCGGCCTCGTGCAGCGTGGTCAGGGCGCCTCCGCCGAGTCCGACCGCGCCCAAGGCGCCTGCCGTGCCGCTGGCCTGCAGGAAGCGGCGGCGCGAGAGGCCCGTGTTCAGGATGTCCATCGGTGGTCTCCTCCGGTGTTGTTGTTGGATGGGATTGTTGAGCTGCCAGGCTCCAGCCTCCAGCCTCCTGCCTCCTGCCTCCTGCCTCCTGCCGCCAGCGGTAAGCTCTCAGCTTTCAGCTCTCAGCTTTCAGCTCTCAGCTTTCAGCTTTCAGCTTCCCCTGCGTCGGGCTGGAGGCTGG
This sequence comes from Thiocapsa rosea, assembly GCF_003634315.1. Taxonomy (NCBI): domain Bacteria; kingdom Pseudomonadati; phylum Pseudomonadota; class Gammaproteobacteria; order Chromatiales; family Chromatiaceae; genus Thiocapsa; species Thiocapsa rosea. Next base: position 4,993,795 of record NZ_RBXL01000001.1, on the reverse strand, counting down.
AGGCCGGGGGCCGGCGGCTGAACGCTAAAAAGGCACTGCGGGCGAAGTCTCGATCGCGTCGGCATGCCGGGCAGACGGGTTCGGGGTTGCTGTGCTCCGCACCGCACTCCGGGCAAGTCTGCGTGGCGTGTCGGGTCAGGCGTTGCGGTGTCCGCTCGGTCGTCGTCTCGTCCGAGCCGTCGAGCGTCAGTGCCTGCTCCGGGCAGAGTCGGGTGCAGAGATCGCAGGCGATGCAGGCGGCGGCATCGAAACGGAGACCTCGCGCAGCGTCCTCGGTGTAGGCCGTGAGCGCGCCGGTGGGGCAGGCGCTGGCGCAGACGCGGTGGTCGGCGCAGTTGTGGTTTGCCGTCAGGCTCGGGAAGAGCCGTGCGGGCAGGGGGCGCTCGGCTGCCGAGAGGCGTTGCAGGGCGGCGAGCAGGCGTTGACGGCCGAGGCCCGCGGTTTGGGCCGGCGGAGTGGCGCGCGGCGCCGGCGCCGGTTGGCTTGTCCGAAGCGCCTGGCCGGTGAAGAGCGCGCGTCGGCTGATCCGAGACTCCAGCAGCGGCTCGCCTATGCCCTCGACCATGCGGGCGGCGGGCAGCGGCATCGCGATCAGGCGCGGCCCATCGGTCGGGGCCACACCGCAGTCGTCGAGCAGTCGGCGGACCTCGTCGATGACGAGCGCGGCGGGGTGGGTGTCGGGATGCTCGCGCACCCCGGCCGGACATCGGGCGCAGAAGCCGCGATCGAGCAGCGCGACGGGGCGTTCGTCGGCCTCGGCCGTCAGCTCGGCGAGTCTGGTCGTGGAGAGTCCGCCGAGACATGGAACCCGCACGGCACCGCTCGGCGAGTCTTTCGCCGGGACGCGCCAGCAATCCATCGCGATCATCCCGCTCGTCGTCGGCGTGATCTCGAATCCGGGCACGGACAGCGCCTCGGTCGGACACGCCACCACGCAGCGCCCGCAGTCCACGCAGCCCGAGGCCAACTCCGGTCCTTCCGACGTCGCGACCAGCGCGCCGGTTGGACAAGCATCCGCGCACCGTCGGCAAGACATCTCCGGGAACCGCGCGGGGATGCAGGCGTCTGCGTGAATGGCGAGGCGGGTGGTCGGACCGAGTGCTCGCGAAGGCTGGCGGTCGGGACGATGCACGTTGACTGTTGTCATGCCTTTAGGTGGTGCTCGATGTGGTCGAGGGTGGGCGATTCGGGTTTACGCGAGTCTGGAATTGCATTCGACATACCATAGCGAGTCGGTGTGTTTTATAGGGCGCTGAAATAAAGAGTAAAAATGCTGATGAGTCGGACGAGCGCGATCCCGCCGGTGCGACGCTCGGTTACCTAAAGGTAACGCGACTCCCCGCGTCTAGCCTGAAAAGCTCGGCAAAACAGATCGGTGGGATGGCCGTAACGCGTTTCCGCAGGTGTTACCGAAAGTAAACGCAGTGGCGAGCGCGATGGATGGCCGGGACGACGAGCCGTGGCGCTGCAGCCGAGTTGGTGTGTACGCGCCGCCTGCGCCATACTGACTGTGTCGAAATCAGAGCGACTGATCGAGGGTTTGCCCCATGTCTGCCGTGTTGGAACATCGCGTCGATCGATTGGAGGATGCGCTCGAAGCCTTCACCCGAAGTGTCGGTGTCGAGTTCAACAAGGCCTACAACGGCCAGGTGCGTTTGCAGCAGGAGATGCTCGCATTCAAGGAGGAAATGCGCGCCTTCAAAGGGGAAATGGGTGTCTTCAAGGACGAGATGGGCGCCTTCAAGGATGAGATGAGCGCCTTCAAGGACGAAATGGGTTCCTTCAAGGACGAGATGAGCGCCTTCAAGGAAGAAATGAAGGACTTCAAAGACGAGATGCTGGACTTCAAGAACGAGTCCTTGCGTTACCGGGAAGAGGCGGAGCGCGACCGCAAGTCGATGAATCGGCAATGGGGCGAGCTGGCGAATCGACTCGGGACCCTGGTCGAGGATATCGTCGCGCCGAGCCTCCCGCGGGTTGCGCGAGATCTTCTGGGTTGTCCGCAGCCCGATCTGTTCGGTGTCCGTCTGCGCCGTCGTTTCAACGGCGATAGTCGGGAGTACGACGCACTTCTCGTTTGTCCAGGCTTCGTCCTGATCAACCAAACGAAGAGTCGTCTGATCAGTGCAAACGTCGATGAGGTGTTGCGGGTCTTGGCGGAGTTTCCGGAGGTCTTCCCGGAGTTCGCGGATCGGCGTTTGATCGGTGTGTTGGCCAGTCTTTACCCGGACCAGAGCATCGTCACCTATGCCACATCAAAAGGCGTGCTCGTCATGGGCATGGGCGACGAGACCATGGATGTACTCAACCCCTCTGCTCTTGGCACCGCCGACTGATTCAACGCGAGGCCGTCGTCACACCTTCCGAGAAATGCCCGATGTCGTCCCCGAGCTCACGTCGCGCCTTTCTCTCCGGTCTGCTGGCGACCGGCGTCGGCCTCGCCGGCGGCCGAGCGGAGCCCGTACTCGCATCAAGTCAGCCGTTGCAATTCGGTTTGACGCCGGTCGTGCTCGATGATCGGATCGCCTTCCTCGAAGCCTGGGCCGATTGGATCGAGCGTCAGTTCGGGCGGCCGGTAGTCTTTGTCCAGCGCTCGCGCTATCGCGAGATCCTGGATCTTTTGCTCCAAGGGCGCCTCGATCTGGCCTGGATCTGCGGCTATCCCTATGTCCGGAACCGGTCTCGTCTGGAGCTGATTGCGGTGCCGCGTTTTCGTGGTCGCCCGCTGTATCAATCCTATTTCATCGTCCGCGCCGATTCGCAGATCCAGCGCCTACATGACCTCGAGGGCCGACTCTTTGCGTGGGCCGATCCGGATTCCAATTCGGGATATCTTTATCCGCGTTTTCGACTCACCGGCGACGGTCGGGATCCGGACCGTTTCTTTCGGCGAACCTTCTTCACCTGGGGACACCCGCGCAGCGTCGAGGCGGTGGCCGAAGGCCTGGCCGACGGCGCGGCCGTCGACAGCTATGTCTGGGAAACCCTCGCGCTCGGTCATCCGGAATTAACGGCGCAGACCCGCGTGCTGGAGCGCTCGCCTGAATTCGGTTTCCCGCCGATCGTCGCCGGTCCGGCGTTGTCCGAGCCCGATCGGCATGCCATCCGGCGCGTGCTCTTGAGCCAAGTTCAGGATGCAGCCGGTCGGGCACTCTTGAACGAGCTCAATCTCGACAGCTTTGGTCTCGAAACGACCGATCTCTATGACGACATCGCGCGGATGGCCGGTCGTTTGGCTGGAGGGGACGGCGCGTGACGCTTCCGCTGTCGAGCTATCGGCTGCGCCTGCCGCTGAGTCTGAGTATTGCCGCCGTGATAACCGCATTCTCGATGGCCGTGGCGTTGGGATTGCAGACGCTGGCCAATCTGCGCGAGGACCAAGGCCGCAACGCCATGAGCCTCGGGTACGCGATGGCCGGTGTTCAGATCCAGGCCTTGCGAAACGACGATGTCTGGTTGGCCTATTCGCTGCTGCGCGGTCCCGACGGCGGCGGCGATGCGGTCTGGATCCTGGTCGACCAATCCGGCCGCATCTTCGCGAGCAACCGCCCGCGCCGCTTTCGCCTAGATCAGCCGATCGAGAGTGCCTTGCCCTGGCTCCCGAAAGCACAGCCGCAGGTGATCGACGAGACGCCCGGACGCGTATCTGCGGTCGATCGCGACGATGTCCGTCGCGTGCTGCGCCTGCCGCTCTACAGCGACGGCTCCCAGGTCGGCGAGCTCATTGCCCTGCTCTCCGATGCGCCATACCTACCCCGGTTTCGCGAGATCCTCCTCGGCGGCGTCCTGGTGACCGGCGCGATCCTGTTGATCCTGTTGCCGATCGGCTGGCTCTGGGGGCGACGCATGGTCGGGCCGCTGGTGCAGTTGGCCGACTGCATGGGGCGTGTCGGACGGGAGGATCCGCGCCGGATGCAGTGCACCCTGCCCGACGGCGACAGCGAGATCGGGCGCCTCGGGCGACAGTTCGCGGCGATGCTCTCGGCGCTCGCTCAGAAGGAGTCCCTGGAGCAGCAGATGATTCAGGCCGAGCGTCTGGCCGCGGTCGGGCGGGTCGCCGCCGGGGTCGCCCACGAGGTCAATAACCCGCTCGGCGGTATGCTGATGGCCATCGATACCTATCGGCGTTCCCATCAGGTCGATGCGCAGACCGAACGTCTCTTGGACCTGTTGGAGCGCGCGTTGCGACAGATCCAGGGCTCGGTGTCTGCGCTCTTGGTCGAGGCACGGGCGGATCTTCGAACCCTGACGCGAGAAGACTTGGAGGATGTGAAGACCTTGATCCAGCCGAACAGCGTCAAGGCGCGGGTCTCGCTGAGTTGGGAGAACGCCTGCGACACCGCGATCGATCTCCCGGCGTCCCCGGTCCGCCAGCTGCTATTGAATCTTGTGTTGAATGCCGTCCAGGCCGCGCAAGGCGGTGGTCGTGTCGAGGTTCGGATGAGGGTGCAGGAGAACCGACTCATCCTGTGGATCGAGAACAGCGGTCGCGCCATCCCGCCCGAGCAGCTTCAGCATCTGTTCGAGCCCTATCCAGCGAGTCGACCGCACACGCAGGGCCTCGGGCTTTGGGTCTGCTACCAGATCGTCTCGCAGCTCGGCGGCACCATTCGGGTCGAAACCGAGGGCGAGATCACTCGGTTTCGAGTTGCTCTGCCGATGGCCCCGGAGTCCCCGGCATGATCCGCGTCTGTCTGATCGAAGATGATCCCATCATGGGCGAGGCGCTGGTGCAGCGCCTCGAGCTGGAGGGCTTTGCCGTGGTTTGGCATTGCACCGGCGGCGACGGGATGCGCGCCCTGGCGGCAGGCACGGCCGACCTCGCCGTCATCGACGTCAACCTGCCGGATCTCTCCGGCGCGGACCTCTTCGCGCGGCTGCTCGACGAACGGGTGCGCATCCCGCCCAGTCTCTTCATCACCGGCTACGGGACCATCGAGGATGCCGTGCGGCTCCTCAAGCTCGGTGCCGCGGACTATCTCACCAAGCCGCTCGATCCGACGGCCTTGATCGCGAAGCTCCGGGCGCTCGCCGGGGTGCATGATGGCGGAAGAGACAGGCCGGGCGACGAACCGCTCGGGATCTCCGCGTCGATGCGACACCTCGCCGGCGAGCTTACGAGGATGGCACGCCATGCCCAGACCCCACTCCTGATCGGCGGAGAATCCGGCGTCGGCAAAGAGGTGGTCGCACGCTACCTGCATCGACTTCAGTGTCCGGACGCCCCCTTCGTCGCCGTCAACTGTGCGGCCCTGCCCGAGACCCTGATCGAGGCCGAGCTCTTCGGTCACGAGAAGGGTGCCTTCACGGGTGCCGACCGCCGCCGTGCCGGTGTTTTCGAGCAGGCTGGCAGCGGCATCCTCTTCCTCGACGAGATCGGCGACATGCCCCTCGCGCTTCAGTCCCGGCTGCTGCGCGTGGTCCAGGGTCGTCAGCTGACGCGCATCGGGGGCAGCGAGTCGGTCGCGGTTCCGGCGCGTCTGGTCTGCGCGACCCACCAGGATCTGGCGGCACTGGTCAGGGAGGGGCGCTTTCGCGAAGATCTGTATTATCGGGTCCGTGTCCTCGAGATCCGGATTCCGCCCTTGCGCGAGCGTCCGGAAGACATTCTCTGGCTTGCCGAGCGGTTCGTTGCCGATTACGGGCGACGTGTGCCGCAGGAGCGGCGGGTACTGACATCCGAGGACCGCGAACGCCTTTTGATGCACACCTGGCCGGGGAACGTGCGCGAGCTGCAGCACACGCTCGAACGCGCCTGCATCCTGGGTCGGGGTGAACGGCTCGCCTTGGACGACGCCCGGGACGCGCCGGCACAGACGGGTCTGAAGGCACAGGCGCAAGCCAGCGAGCGTGCGGCCATCGAAGCCGCGCTGGCTGAGCAGGACTTCAGCATGACCGCAACCGCCGCCCGGCTCGGCATCAGCCGCAAGACACTCTGGCAAAAGATGAAGCGCTACGGCGTTACGCGGCTGCGGTGACAACGCAGCCGGACAGGATGATCGGTGCTGAGAAGCCGAACGACCGGAGCTTGTCTAGACCCGCTCGGCCAGGTCGCGCAATGCCTGTCCATGGCGGCTTCCGAGTGCGCGAAACGCCGCACTGATCCGCGCGTCCGCGGCCATCCGCTCCCAGAAGGTCAAGGCTGCCTCGCAGGCGGCGAGCCAAGTCTCACGCTCGCGGGGGAGCGGGAGCGGTGGCGTCCACTCGGACGCGGGCAGCTCACCGCCCGTCAGCGGCGCATAGCGCATCGGCAGCATGTCGTAGGCGGGCGCCGGGTGCAGGCGCCCGGAAAGGGGCTGGAAGCTGAGATTCCCCGGGTGCATGTCGGTGTTGGCGATCAACCGGCCGAACCACCAGAGGCGGTGGATCCTTGCGGAATCCTCCGTCTCCAGCAGGCTCGCCGCGACCAGGCCATCGGCCAGGCGGGTCCAGTCGTGCGCATCCAGGCCGAGCAACGCTGCGTTGACCGTCTCCAGGCTGATGAGGGGGCTGCGGCCGAAGGGGCCGTGGCGGTCGAAGCGCTCGACCTCCAAGAAGGTTCGCCCGGCGTGCGATAGGACACGACTGTGCGCGCCGGCGACGCCCGGCAAGGCGCGAACAGCCTCCAGTGCCAGATGCTCGCAGACCAGCAGGTCGGCCCAGCGGCGGACCGCGGGCGAGTCGTCCGCGCCGGAGAACTTGACCAGAACATGCGGAGTAGGTCGACCGGGGAGGTCGCGCCGCGCCGGGAACTTGGGAAACTCGCCCGCCGCGCTCGATCCCGCCACCCCCGCCGCAAGCGCCTGCTCGGCCAAATCCGCGTAGGCGGCGGCCGTGCTCGCTTCGCGCAAAGGCTCGAGGGTGGAGAGCCCTTCTCGCTGCCAGCGCTCGCAGGCGGTGTCGCCGAGGATGAGGTTGCCGACCGTATCCGTCCCGACCCGGCTCAGCGCGAAGAGGATGTCGTCGTCGTTCCAGACATCGGGATGGTCCGGCACCGCCAGCTCCCGCTGGATCGCCCGCGCGAGTTGGCGGCCGAGATAACCCTGCGGGCGCATATCGTAGAGCGGGTAGGGCAGGCCATCCCACCATCCCTCGCGCGTCTCCTCGATCAGCGGCCAGTCCGTCCCCGTGAGTGCCATCCAGGATCCAGACGGGGCGACGGCGGACAGGGTTGCGAGCTGAGTCGCGCGGCCGGACGCATCGACGGCATAGAGTGGGTACTCGCCCGAGTCGCCCCGCACGGTTCGGCGCAAGGCATAGCGGGTCCGGCGCGCCTTGCCCGCGACCAGGACGGGCAGGGGGCTCGCGGCCAGAAGCCGGTGCAGCGTGGGGACGCTGATCTCCAGCTCCCGGGCCAGATCCGCCGCCCGGACTGCGGCCCGACGCCCGAGCACGCTGGCGAGGCGCTCCTGCGCGAGCTGCTGTTTCGTCCTCAAGACCTGGCGCTCTCCCGGATCGCGGCGGTGAGAAGATTTATGAGAAGATTTTACCAGTGAAATCTATATTATAAATAAGTGAGTTGTCGATCCTGTTCGGGCGTCCGTCGCAATGAATCTCGCCGATCGGATCGCCTCTTGAAAATGGCTGTCCGCAGTTGGGCGGTCAATCGCTCGGATCGCTTCTTGGCTGCGCCGAAACGCAGCTCGGCGACGACGATAAATGATGTCGTTCTCCTCGGTGATTGATACATCAGGCCACGACAATGCGGACCTGTGCCGAGAGGCCGACGACCGGGTTCAGATCGGCGGGCAGCCGCGCCTCGAAGCGGCGGGTGCGGGTGTCCGGATCGAGCTCGGGCCAGGCGCGCTCGATCTGCAGCTCGATCCCGGACGTCTCTCCTGATGCGTCCACCGATGCGCCGCCGGTGCCGAAGTGGACCTGCACCCGATCACCCGGCCGCAGCGCCATGGCGTCGCCTTCCTCGACGGCGAAGCGCAGCGCGATCCCATCCGTCGCGATGAGCTCGATGAGCGGTTCGTCGGGCTCGACGAGACGTCCTTCGATGGGCGTGTGGACACGCCGCACCAGGGCTTCCCATGGCGCTCGCAACACCAGGGCGTCGGTGGCAAGGGTGTTGTCGATGGTGTCGATAGCCTCGGGCCGACCCTTCAGGCCGCGATCTCCGCTCGCCGCGGCCGTCGCGCCAGCCGTTGGCGCGATTCGGAGCAGCTCCTGATCCGCTGCGACGGCATCGCCCTCGTACACGCAACAGGCGAGCAACCGCCCGCCGACGGGCGCGGTCAGCTCGGCAATGCGGTTCGCGACGACCTGGCCGTGCACCCAGCGCACGGCGCCATCGGACGCGCGCGGTAAGAGGACCATCCCGGATGCGCTCTCCGCGGGGGCCTGCGCACCGGCGAAGGGGACCAAGTCGGTACTCGGCGGGATCCCTCGGCCACGCTCATACCAGCGGCGCGTGCGCATCACCACGCGCACCAAGAGCAACATCACCGGGACCTCGATCAGCACCCCGACCACGGTCGCCAGCGCGGCGCCGGACGTGAAGCCGAACAGCGCGATGGCGGTGGCCACCGCCAGCTCGAAGAAGTTGCTGGTGCCGATCATCGCCGAGGGGCCGGCGATGCAATGCGGCGAGCGCACCCAGCGGTTCGCGAGATAGGCGATGACGAAGATCAGCACCGATTGGATCAGCAAAGGGACGGCCAGAAGGCCGATGATCAACGGCTGCCGGATGATCTGCTCGCCCTGGAAGCCGAACAACATCACCAGCGTCGCCAACAGCGCGATGAGCGAGACCGGATGCAGTCGCTCCAGCACGCGCGCGAGCGCGCCACCCCGCGGGTCCGCGCGCAGCAACAGACGCCGCCAGATGGTCGCGATCACCAACGGCACCACGATGTAGAGCAACACCGACAGCAGGAGCGTTTCCCAAGGCACGAAGATGGCAGTGAGCCCCAGCAGCAGGGCGACGATGGGCCCAAACGCGACGACCATGATCAGGTCGTTCAAGGCGACTTGGGCGAGGGTGAAGTTCGGCTCGCCGCGCGAGAGATTGCTCCAGACGAACACCATCGCCGTGCAGGGCGCGGCGCCGAGGATGATCATGCCGGCGATGTAGCTGTCGATCTGCTCTGCCGGCAGATAGGGCGCGAACCACCAGCCGATGAACAGCCAGGCCAGCAGCGCCATGGAGAAGGGCTTGATCGCCCAGTTGACCACCAGGGTGACCACCGAGCCGCGCCAGTGCGCGGTCACGCCCGACAAGGCGGTGAGATCCACCTTGAGCAGCATCGGTATGATCATCAGCCAGATCAGCACCGCGACCGGCAGGTTGATCTGCGCCACCTCGAGTTCGCCGATGGTTTGGAAGGCACCGGACGCGAAATGCCCGAGGCCGATACCGGCCAGGATGCACAGCGCCACCCAGAGGCTCAGATAGCGCTCGAACAGACCGATGTCAGCGCCGGCGGCCTGCTTGCCGGCGACCTCGCATTGGCTGGTCATGATGAGAAGTCCTCGTTGAATAATGCGATCGATGGGAGACTAATTTGTCGTTCCAAGCCCCATGGCTAAAGCGACTGGCTGCAGCTGTTGCGCTCACCTCAGGGTTTGCTTGGTGGCATCGAGGTCGACTTCATCTTCGGCGGCCAACTCATGCGCACGGGGCGGCGACAGGATCACCGGCAGGCTTTGTTTCGCGCTCGAAAACCGGTGGATCATTCTTGCCTCGGCTGTGGACGATAGCCGGGGGCCAACAGGGTCTTGGCGATCTCGATCGGACGGGTCGCGTGGCGCTCCGCGATTTCCTTGAGCGTTTCGCCGCCGTGGGCTGCGATTCCCATTTCGGCGAGGCGTTGGCCGGCGCTTTCGGGGGTGATGCCCTGCTGTTCGGCAAACGCGTCGAGGGTCTTGCCGCCGACTCCGGTGCCGGTCAGACGGTCCTCGATCGCCATCGGATCTTGGATTGCGCTCCGCGCCGGAGGTGACTGCGGGATCAAGGCGAAGAGCGCGGCGGGCGTCGTCGCATTGTCGCGTGCGATGCTCTCGAGACTCGCGCTCGGCGTGACGCGTCCTTGCGGGGTATCGACGCGAATCCCGGTCCCGCGCAACGCCGTCAGGGCGGCGTCGAGATCGAAATCGAGACGCTGAGCCAATACCGGTAGCGGGGTTACTTCAGCACGCGCATAGGGCGGCTCCTGCCCTGGCGCGCGGCTCCAGGCCGACTTGGCCCAGTGATTGAGATCGAACAGCCAACTTACCGGGGGAACGGCAAACAGCGCCCCGAGGGTGAGCAGAAGCGTCGCGACGAGCGAGGTCACCAACTCGCGTTTGACCGCGAGATGGCCACGCACCCGCTCGGCCAGGTATTTCTTGAAGGGTTTCCAGTTGAAGTAAAGGTGCAGTGCACCGGTCACGATGAAGACCGCCCCGAACAGGATGTGCACATCGGCCCAGCCGTCCTTGCCGAGTCCGCCGAGCGTCCAGAAGGTCCAGTTGCCGACCCGTCCGTGGGGAACGATGTACAGCACGATGCCGGTTACGGTGAGGATGGCGAACGACCAGGTCACCAGAAAGGCGACGAAGGCGCGCGTCGAATGGGCATTCTTGATCATCGGGCGTCCCTCCGCTGCGTCGATTCGGGATGCGGCCATCGCCAAGCTCGCCACAGAGCCCAAGCCCCGGCGACCAGGATGGCGAGGAAGAAGACAAAGGCCCAGTTCGCGAGCGAAAGACCAAGAATCACCAGCTCGCGGTCCTCGCAGAATCCGCTGGCCATGAAGAGCGATGGCACCTGTTGGCCGAGCCATTCCACGACGCGCTCGATCGGGCCGGGCGGTCCGCCGATGCAGGAGATGCCGTCTAGGGGCTGCCATTGCAGCCAGCTTTGATGGGCGGCGACACCGACGCCCAGCGCTGCGATCGGCAGGAGCGTCAACCCGGCCAGCCGTGCGGGCAGCGGCGATCGACCCGGATGCGGCCAGGCCGCCGCCAAGCCGGCCAACGCGGCGAGGATCATGAACAGTAGCCGTTGGAAGATGCAGAGATGACAGGGGTCTAGATCCAGCAAAGGGGTCAGTACCAGGCTCGCCAGGGCGATCACGGTGGAGGTCAAGGCGATCACGACCCAAATGGGGCGTGGTTCGATGTTAGGCATGATGATTGGCCCTCCGGCTTATCCGAGCCGACTGCGCCGATCGCATGATCGGCCTGTTGAGAAGTATCGTTCGCCCGACGCGCGTCCCGGTCATGCCGCTGAACCCGTCGAACGATCGGCTCGGGTTGCAGGGTGACAGGAGCGCTGCCGAAGCGATCCTTGACCGTCGCATGTGCGTGATGACGATCATGAGGCGTGGGTTGGTCTCTCGCTCAGAGCAGATCCCACATTGTCTTGGCCGCGACAAGCATCAAGACCATGGCGATGGCGTGTTTCAATTGGCCCGGACTCAGACGCTCGGTCGCCAGCCAGGCGCCGAGCGCCGCTCCGGCAATGGTTGCGACCGCGGTCACCGCGAGCAGGGCGGGGTCGATCCGGGCGACTTGGACATGCGCCAAAAAGCCGCTCAGCGAGGCGAAGATCACGACGAAGGATGCGCTGGCCGAGGCGCGCTTGGGTTCCAGGCCCGCCGTGACCAAGGCCGGAACGATAATGTTGCCGCCGCCGACGCCGAGCAGACCGCCGATGAACCCGGCCGTGCCGCCCACCGGCAGACCTAGTGCCAGTGTTGCCGCCGCCGAGGCCCGCGTCGTGCGCGGCTTGGGGCGATAGAGCAGCATCATCAGTGCGGCGAACACCAGAAAGCCCACGAACAGCCAGAGCAGCAGATCCCGTTCAAGTCCATGTGCAGCCCAGACGCCGACCGGGGAAAGACCGACCGCCAACACCACCATCGGCACCACCAAACGCCATTCCACCAGGCCTTTTCGCACGAAGGTCGTGGAGGCGACCGACATGCCGACGGCGTTGAGCAGGAGCGCGACGGCCATCGCCGTTTGCAACTCGATGCCGAAGGCCAGAAAGACCGGGATCAAGATCAGCGCCGCACCCAGCCCGGCCATGCTGAACACCGCGGTCAGCACAAAGGTCAAAACCGCGGCCATCACGAGTAGGGTCAAAAGCAATTCCTCGGCTCGGCGAGCCGCGTGCGTGCAAGGACGGGGTCGGATCAAACGCGATCAGGACAGGCTCGGCCCCGATCCGGCGGGGCTTCCAGTCGCCGTGGTCAGGCGCCGGAGCCGATCCGCGCCGATCGGCTCGGCTTCTTGGAGCGCGACGACCGCATAGCGCCGCGCATGTTGCTCGGCGACCGCGTCGATCTGCTCGCGCTCGTTCGCCGCACGGCGGCGCAGCAGAGGCGAGCGCGTCCGTGCGGCCGCGAGGCTCTGGTTGACGACCCAGGCCCAAGGCGTAATGCCGGCACGCTCGAGATCCGCCTGCAGGCCGGCCGCTTCGAGGACCGGCGTGGTTTCCGCCAAGGTGACCAAGAGCACCTTGGTCTGCTTGGGATCCTGCAACTGCATCATGGGCGTGCGCAGCTGCATGCCACTGTTGCCGAGCTGTCGGGTCGTTTCGCGGTGGTAGGCGCCGGTGGCGTCGAGCAACAGCAGCGTGTGACCGGTCGGTGCCGTGTCCATGATGACGAACTTCTTGCCGGCCTCGCGGATGATCCGCGAGAAGGCCTGGAACACCGCGATCTCCTCGGTACAGGGCGAGCGCAGATCCTCCTCCAGGAGTGCTCGGCCGGCGTCGTCGAGCTGCGCGCCTTTGGTGCTCAGCACATGCTCGCGATAGCGCTCGGTCTCGACCCGAGGATCGATGCGGCTGATCTCGAGCGTGGCGCCCGTGCCCTCCAGGCTTTCGGTCAAGGTCTCGGCCAAGTGTGCCGCGGGGTCGGATGTCGTGAGATGCACGGGGAATCCGCGGTCCGCCAGCTCGACGGCAATGGCTGCGGCCAGTGTGGTCTTGCCGACGCCGCCTTTACCCATGAGCATGACGAGCCCGTGGCCATCCGCGGCAATCTCCTCGACGAGGCTTGCCAGATCGGGGGCCTCCAGCGGCTGCGACGCGATCTCCTCGGGGGCATCGATCGGTGCGGTGTCTGTCAACAAGCCGCGCAAGGCGTCGAGTCCGACCAGATTGAAGGGTTTTAGCGCGATGCGGTCCATCGGCAGGGTCTTGAGCACGTCCGGAATCGTCGCCAGCGCGGCTTGTTCACGCCGACCGATGGCGGCCGCCAGGACGTCGGCCGCGGCCCCGCTGTCGTTCGCGGCTGCGGCGTCCGCAAGTACGCCGTTGACGACGAGGTACTGTTGCCGCAGGCCGATGGCCGCGAGCTCTTCATGCGTCCGAGCGACCTCGCGCAGCGTCGCCTGCTGGGCGCGGGCGACCAAGACCAGGCGGGTCCGCTCGGGATCGGCCAAGGCATCGACCGCGGCGCTGTACTGTGCGCGTTGCTTTTCCAGCCCGGCCAAGGGGCCGAGGCAGGAGGCGTCGCCCTTGCCGGCTTCGAGAAATCCGCTCCAGGCACCGGGCAGTTGAAGCAATCGGATCGTGTGGCCGGTCGGTGCGGTATCGAAGACGATGTGGTCGTAGCCGGCGGTCAAGGCCGAGTCGAGCAAGAGCGCGGTGAACTCGTCGAAGGCTGCAATCTCGGTGGTGCAGGCCCCCGAGAGCTGCTCTTCGATGCCTTTGACGACAGACTCGGGCAACAGGTTGCGGACCGGGCCGACGATGCGGTCCCGATAGACTTGGGCCGCAGCCTGCGGGTCGATCTCCAGCGCGGAGAGGCCGGGGACGGCGTCGATGGACGTGATCCGGTTGCCGATCGCGACGCCGAAGACCTGGCCGACGTTTGAGGCCGGATCGGTGCTGACGAGCAAGACCTGCTTGCCTGTAGCGGCGAACTCGAGCGCGGTCGCGCAGGCGATCGAGGTCTTGCCCACACCCCCTTTGCCGGTGAAAAAGAGAAAGCGCGGGGGGTGATCGAGAAAGTGCATGCGGTGTTCTCCGTGGCTCAGCAGCACGAGTTGCCGGTGCAACAAGGGATGACGGGTAGCGGGTCGGCCACGGCGAGGATGCCGGCCCAGCGGGCGATCTCGGCGCGTTTGGGGTAACGCCCGGCCAGCGCGACCTCGCCGTCGACCAGGATCAGCGGCAAGGCATCTTGACCGGAGCGTTCCAGGAAGCCCCGCACCGCCGCGTTCTCCACGAAGGCCAGCGGTTCCTGCGCGAGGTTGTAACGCTCGATCTGCGCCCCGTTCTGCTTCGCCCATTCGACATCGGCCGAGAAGCTGACGAGTGCCTGATCGACATCGACGCCGCAGACGCCGGTGCTGCAGCAGAGTGCGGGGTCGAAGACTTGGATGTGTGTCATGGTGTGCCTCCAGGGGGTCTTTTAAATCGTTCCCGGGCGAGTCCGGAAACGACGCAGAACAGTCACGATTCAGGATTTCGCGGGTTCGGAGGATATCGGCGGCAGGACGCTCTCCGAGCAGATCGAGGCGGCGCGCAAGTCTGCGCATTGCCCCGGTTGATCCGCGCAACATTCATCCGTGAGGTACGCGATCAGATCGAGCATCAAGGGGATGTTCGCGCGGTAGCGTTGATAGCGTCCCTCTTGCTCTACCTTCAGCAGGCCGGCCTGCGTCAATGCCTTGAGGTGAAACGATAAGTTTGTCGGCGGGATCTCCAGCGTCGAGGCGATCTCACCGGCGACCATGCCCTCCATGCCCTTTTTCACGAGAAGCCGATACACATCCAGCCGGATGCCGGAGGCGAGGGCTTCAAAGACGGATGTGGCTGTTTCGCGTTGCATGTTTCAACTATACAAGAAATCTTGAAATGATGACAAGCTCCAAAATCGGGATGATCCGTTGAATCCCGTCATCGTTGAATGTGGGATGACTCGGGGCGTCAGTGCGGGGCTCGCATGCAAAGGGTCGATTCCGTCATGCGCTCGCCGATCAGCCGCCTCGCTTATCCGATGCGGCTGGCGGCCGGCTCGTCATCGAGATCCGTTCTGCCAAGCGCGTTCATCTCGGTGATCGAACAAGGGAGCGAAGAGCGGTCGCAACAGGCGCACCCCGCTCACGCTCAAATGATTGTCGTCGTAGTAAAGCACTTGCCCATCGCGGTAGAAGAGACACTGGCCGTCCGGGCACAGGATCCGATGCGGATGGAGCCGGATCAGCGGCACCTGCGCGCCGAGGCCGTCCAGGGCGGCCGTGACCCACCGAGAGTCCTTCGCGAGCGGTTCGAGCGGCTGACCCACCCCCTCCGGATCCTGTCCCTGCAACACCGCTTCGGCCAGCACCGTCGGGACATCCGCGCCGGGCTCCGGCACCGGATAGACGAGTGCGACCCGCTTGCCGGCCGCGAACAGGGCGTCGATGGCGGCGTCCATGGCATGGATGAGTCCCGAGTCGGGATCGTCGAACGGATAGATCCGATAGCGGCCCGACAACACCACGGTATGAATGCTCGGCGTTGCGATGATGCGTTCCAGCGCGAGCTGCTGAAAGCGCTCGCAATCCTCCCGCCACGACAAGGGCTCGCCTTGCCAGCCGAGGGCCGGCGGGCAGATCGGCATCGCCAGACTCAGCACGGAGGTTTCCCGTTCGCGCGCCAGCTCGCCGAGCAGGGTCGCATAGGTCGCGGCGTGGCTGTCGCCGAAGAGCGCGATGACCGGCGGCGCCTGCGGATCGCCGTAGAGGCAGCCGGGTGTATCGGCGCGCACACTCTCGCAGGTGGGTTGACGCGGATCGCGGTCATCCGCGGCGGCGAGGATAACCGCAAGCTCGGGAGGATAGCGGCCGAGCCAGCCGGCCGTGCGGTCGCCGTGCACGCCGATGCCGACGAGGATCAAGGCGGCGAGGGTCGCCGCGCCGAAGAGCAGGGGCCGAGGCAGCACGCCCGAGCGGCCCCGGAACGGGCGTTCGATGAACCGCCAGGAGAGGATCGCCAGGATCAGGCTCGCCGACACCAGCAGCAGCGACACGCCGAGCGATAGATCCGGACCCATCTGGTGGCGCGCGAAGACGAAGATCGGCCAATGCCAGAGATAGAGCGAGTAGGAGATCAGGCCGATTAGGACGATCGGCCGCCAGGACAGGCCCCGCCCGACCAGGGAGGTCCGCCGCTGACCCGCGACGATCAGCAGCGCCGCGCCCAGACAGGGCGACAGGGCAGCGAGCCCCGGGAAGACGGTGTCCTGCGAATAGGCGTGGACAGGCCAGGCGATCAGAACCAAGCCCAGGACCGAGATCAGGTCGGAGGCGAGCCTCCCGCGCGGCAGGCGCAGCGGGGCCAGGGCCACGAGCGCGCCGATCAGCAGCTCCCATGCCCGAAGATGGGGCAAAAAGAAGGCGGCCGACGAGGCAGGGTCGAGCCGGAGTGCGATCGCGGAGGCCGCGAAGGAGAGCGCGGCAATCCCGCCGACGAGCGCGATCCGAGTCCTCTGACCGCGACTCCAGATCAGCCAGAGCAGGACCGGATAGAGGATATAGAAGATCTCCTCGACCGAGAGCGACCAGGTATGCAGCAGCGGCTTGAGCTCGGCCTCCTGATCGAAATAGCCGCTTTCGCGATGGAAGAAGATGCTCGAGACGAACAGGGTCGCGGCGATCAGCGATCGGGCGAAACCGCGTGCCTCGCCGGGATAGAGGATCAGGGCGGCCGCCAGCGCACTGGCCAGTAGAACCGCGAAGAGGGCCGGCAGGATGCGCCGCACGCGCCGCTCGTAGAAACGCGCAAGCGAAAAACGGCCCGTCTGCAACTCGCGCGCAATGATCGAGGTAATCAGGTAGCCGGAGATCACGAAGAAGACATCGACGCCGACAAAGCCGCCCCCGAACCCCGGAATGTCGGCATGGAAGAGCACCACGGGCACGATGGCCAGTGCCCGTAAGCCGTCGATGTCGGCGCGATAGGGGTGTGACTCGATCATTCGGAATGGATCCGCCCGAGCCGCCGGTGGTGTCGGCCTTCCTTGACCGGCTGGGATCTCGGCACGATCGCTTCGATGGGGTTGTCCTCGCACTTGCCTGTAAGTCGCGGGCGCGCCGCGTCGGTCGACAAGGAATCAGCGCTGCCCGCGTCCCTGCTCACGCGCTTCCGCGCAGTCCGCGCAAAAGACCACGGCCGGATCCGAGTCGAGTCGCTCGGTATCCAATGGGTTGCGACACAAGCAACAGCGGCCGAAAGTCCCCGCCTCGATCCGCGCCAGTGCGGCCTCGACCTGGAGTCGCCGGATGCCGTAGCGCTCCCGGGTATTCTTCGCCATCGCCTGTTGCTGCATGGCGTCCATCCGCGAGAGTCGGCCGACACGTGTCTGGTCCAGCTCGACGCTGCCGCCCGCGTCGTTGGATTCGGCGATGTCGATGATCAACGCATCCAGCTCGGCTTGGAGTCGTTCCCCGTAGGTGCGCGGATCGGGTGTCATCGGTTGGCCTCGTCTCAGCGTAGAAGCAGGGTTGGGATGCGAGCCGAGCGCAGCAGATCCGAGGTCTTGCTGCCGAACAACAGGCTGCGCAGCGGCGAGTGGCTGTAGGCGCCCATGATCAACATGTCGATCGCCTGCTCCTGGATACTGCGGGCGATGATGTTCTCGGCGTCGCCCGGGATCAGCGCGGCCTCGACCTCGAACCCACCCTCTTCCAACGTCGTCTTCGCCCACTCCAGCTGGCGCGGGCCGTCCTTGCGAGGCTCGCCGGACATCAACAGATGGATCGGCACCCCCCGGAAGAGAGGTCCGGCCGCGACCATCTCCACACCGCGCCGGGTCATGCTGCCGCCGTCATAGGCGATCATCACCCGACTCGGCTCCTGAAACCCCTGGGTGACGGCGAGGATGGGCTTCTTCAACGCGCGCACCATGCGCTCGACGTTGCGTCCGAGATCACGTTGCGTCGTCTCGGCCGATTCCCCGCGTCGCCCGAGCACGAATAAGCGCACGCTCGGTTGTTGCTCGACCAGAACCTCCTCCAGATCACCGTAACGCTGACGTGCATCCGGCGCCGGGACGCCGACGGCGATCGCGCGCTCGCGCAGCCGATTCAGAAACACCCGGCCCTCCTCGCGTGTCGCCTTGCTGCGCGCCTCGTCCTGCTCGGAGAGCTTGGTCAGCAGGTGTTGCTGCGCGTTGAAGCCGATGGCACCGCTACGGTCGCTGCCCGAAGCGGTTTCGGTGTGACGGGTGATGATGTGCATCAGCTCCATCGGCGCGCCCGTGCGGCGCGCGGCCCAAGCGGCGGCATCCGTGACATGGTCGGCGAAATGCGAGCGATCGACGCAGGCCAGGATCTTGTCTTCGTCTTCTTGCATGCTGAACTCCCCTTTATGATCCTAAATCGCGTCAGATCCGGCGTTCAAGGATCTGGCCGAGGCCGATTCAAGCCAAAAACGATGCCGATCGCTCCGGACGCGATTTAGTGCCCCATCAGTTGCTCGACGGCATCGGGTTTGTCGTGCACCGCGAAGCGGTCCACCAGGGTCGCGCTCGCCTGGTTCAGCCCGGCGATCTCGACCTCGGTGCCCTCGCGACGGAACTTGATGACCACCTTATCGAGCGCGCTGACTGCGGTGATGTCCCAGAAGTGGGCGCGGCTGACATCGATGCGGACCCTTTCGATGACTTCCTTGTAGTCGAACGAGGCGATGAAACGATCGGCCGAGGCGAAGAACACCTGGCCCGTGACCATGTAGACCCGCATCCGGCCTTCGTTCACGCAGACCGAGCCGATATGCAGCACCTGTCCGACCTTGTTGGCGAAGAAGAACCCGGACAGCAGGACGCCGACCAGCACCCCCATGGCCAGATCGTGCGTGAAGACCACGACCACCACCGTCGAGAGCATGACCACGTTGGCGGCGAGTGGATGCTCGCGCAGATTCCGAACGGAGGCCCAGTTGAAGGTGCCGATCGAGACCATGATCATGACGGCCACCAGCGCGGCCATGGGGATCATCGCCACCCACTCGCCGGCGAACACCACCATCAAGAGCAGGAAGACACCGGCGGCGAGCGTCGAAAGGCGCCCGCGCCCGCCTGATTTGATGTTGATGACGGCTTGGCCGATCATCGCGCAGCCCGCCATGCCGCCGAGGAAACCCGAACCGATGTTGGCCACGCCTTGGCCCACGCACTCGCGGTTCTTGTTGCTGGTCGAATCGGTCAGATCATCGACGATCGAGGCCGTCATCAGTGATTCCAGCAGACCCACCACGGCCAGCGTGGCGGAGATCGGGAAGATGATGGCCAGCGTCTCCCAATTGAGCGGGATGTCGGGGAAGAGGAAGACCGGCAGGGTGTCGGGAAGCTCGCCCATATCGCCGACGGTGCGAATGTCCAGATCCAACAAGATGGCTGCCCCGGTGAGCACCACGATGGTGACCAGCGGCGAGGGGATCAGCTTGGTGAGATAGGGGAAGAGATAGATGATGGCCAGACCGGCGGCGACCATCGCATAGACCTCCCAGGTCACCCCGATCAACTCGGGCAGCTGCGCCATGAAGATGAGAATGGCCAGGGCGTTGACGAAGCCGGTGATGACCGAGCGCGACACGAAGCGCATCAGGTTGCCCAAGCGCAGCGTGCCGGCGATGATCTGCAGGATGCCGGTCAGGATGGTCGCGGCCAGCAGATACTCCAGGCCGTGGTCCTTGACCAGGGTCACCATCAGGAGCGCCATCGCCGCGGTGGCACCCGAGATCATGCCCGGCCGGCCGCCGACGAAGGCGGTGATGGTCGCGATCGCGAAGGAGGCGTAGAGCCCCACCTTGGGGTCGACCCCGGCGATGATGGAGAAGGCGATCGCCTCGGGGATCAGGGCCAGAGCCACCACCAAGCCGGCAAGCAGATCGTTGCGAATGTTGGACAGCCAGTCTTTGCGAAGCGATTTCATGCCTGAGCATTTCCGGGGCTGATGCAGACCGAAAGGTCGGCGAAGTAACGAATCGCGAAGGCCGCTCGGTTACCCGGGGGTAAGGCGATCGGATGACCCAAAGGGTCGTGGGGAAGACGCAAGCATCAGGCGCGCGGCATCGCGTTGAACAACGGCGAGAGTCCGGGGACTCGGTTTGCGCGTGATACCTACATCGGCGGAGGACTCCGGCAGGGCGAGCATGGGTGTCTTGAAACGCCCAGGTATTCTACACACAAAGCTAAGCGTGCGTCAGCCTTGCGCGCAGTAAACGTGGGCGCGCCGTGCGGGGTAGGGCACAACGAAACCCGTCTTCCCGGCGTTGGCCGACTTGATCTGCGAGGCCATCCTGCAAGTCGCGGCCTGATCGGCAAGGAGCTTCAGCTAAACCGCGTCCAGAGCGAGATGCGTCATATTGACGTTGCGTTTGACTCTGGAGATATCCTCGATCTCGCGCCAGCTCCGACAGTCTTTGGAGCCGGCGCGGCCAAGCCAATGCAACACATGACGCATACGGCACCGGGCGCGGTTTAAGTGCGGAATCCGGGCTTCGTGGCGGAGGGCCGCAAGCTGCCGGATGGTGAATTTTCGGAGGTTGACGGCAGCGAGCCCGAAACGTATCATTCCGCGTCTTGTTTGGCTACGTAGCTCAGTTGGTTAGAGCATCGCACTCATAATGCGAGGGTCCCCTGTTCGAGTCAGGGCGTAGCCACCATTTCCCTCGACATTTCCCTCGGCGGCGCTCCTAAGCTTCGCGATCAATCATCCCGGTACAGCAAATCTCACGCGATCGCTCCTTCCGATGCGAGCGACAACCTGATCTCACGCCGACCGGCCTGCATCGTGCGCCGGACCCCGATTCGAAGTTGATCCATCGCGACTCGGAGGACCGCATGACGAACCTCTACGACACCGACTTTCATGCCTGGGCTTTTCAGCAGGCGGGTCTGTTGCGCGCAGGGAAACTGGCCGAGGCCGATCTTTCCCACCTCATCGAGGAGATCGAGAGCAACCGACTGAGGGTCGCTTGAAGAACGCTTGGTGACCCTAGGCTGTGCCGAGTTGTGGGAGGCACAACCAACCGACGTCGCACGTTGCGCCTCCTCTCGTCAGCACAAGCTACCGGAATCGCCATTTCCGCGCATCGCCTCAACGCAGCACATACCAGCCAATCGCCCCGCACGCCAGGATCAGGATGGCGGGGTTGATGCGCTTCCAGAACAACAGCAGAACGATCGCCAGACCGAAACCCAGGGTCACGCCGTTGAACCAGAGCGGTCGATCCAGGTTGAAGCTGGCTGTCTTACCCACGGCGTAGACGCCTGCCAGCATCAAACCGATCGTGATGGGTGCCAGGCCGCGCTGGACCGCGTCGCGCCAGGGGTTGTCGCGATAACTGTCCCAGATGTGGCTGACCACGTAGGTGAGCATGCATGCGGGGAAATAGAAGGCGAAGAGCACCAGGAAGAACCCGGCTGCACCGGCGGCATGATAGCCGATGATTCCGACCATACTCATGTTGGGGCCGGGTGCGAGCTGACCTAGGCTGTAGATGGACGCAAACTGGGTGGAGGTCACCCAGTGATGGACGGCCACCGTCTGGTGCTCCATCTCCGGGATCACGGCCGTGCCCCCGCCGACCGCCATCAGCGAGAGCATGGCGAAGACGTTCAGCAACTCGATGAGCTCTTTTAGGGTGTCGGACATGGTTTCAGGGCTCCGGGTCGGTGGAAGGCGCCGGGGTCTTCTTCTTCAAAGACTCCGGGCGATTCAGCCAGATCGCGATCGGCGCCAACAAGAACAGCGTCGCGGCGAGCGAGACATGAAAGACGCCGACCATGAGAAAGGTCGGGATGATGAACATCAGGTCTTTGGGCCTGAGAAAACTGCGCCCGCCGATCTTGAGCGTCACCTGCAGCAGCAGTCCGACGGCCGCGGCCGCGACGCCGGCCAAGGCCGCCGCGACATCCGGGTTGTTGTGGAACCGGACATAGAGAAGCCCGAGGACGATCAAGATCGCCACACCCGGCAGGATCAGTCCGAGTGCTGCCGCAGCGGCCCCCCGCGGTCCCCGCAGCTTGCGCCCGACGATGACCGCGACATTGGTGGAGTTCAGACCGGGCAGTGTCTGGCCGATCTCGAGCGCACCGAGAAACTCGTCGTCCGAGAGCCATTTCTCGCGATCGACGACCACGTCGCGCAGGTAGGCGACCAGCCCCCCGCCGAAGCTGGAGATCCCGATCAGGGCGAAGGCGGTGAAGATCTTGCCGATCGAAGGTGGCGCGGCGACCGCGCTCGGTTCATTCGCGATTGGTCGAGGCATTGTTCCCGAGTCCGTAGACGATGCCGGTTTTTGTAGTCCCAAGGGTCACCCATTCGTAGGCGTCCATTTGGAGTGTTTTATAGAACTCGATGGCCCGATCGATGCTCTCCCGTTTTAGATCCTCACGACGATCGAATTTGTATTGGAAGGCGAACTCCCCGCAGAGGGGGCGCTCATGTTGGCGATTGCGCCAGACCGCGATGGTCGTCTTCGCATTGATGCCGTGCCCGAACTGAAGCTCCCCGACATTCACCTGCACCTCCTCGACCGCGAGGTCCTTGACCAAAGAGATTCGCTCGTCGGATTTTGCCCCTGCTTGAAGCAACGCGGGGAAGGCGCGTGTGAGATCCTCGACGGCCATGTCGATCTGTTCGCGCGGCGTCGCTAGAACACAGTTATGCGAATAGATCGACCGAAAGCCGCCGAGTCCCTCGCGCAAGGGCAGCAGCTCTTGCTTAAACT
Organism: Thiocapsa rosea; assembly: GCF_003634315.1. Lineage (NCBI taxonomy): Bacteria > Pseudomonadati > Pseudomonadota > Gammaproteobacteria > Chromatiales > Chromatiaceae > Thiocapsa > Thiocapsa rosea. The sequence goes on along the minus strand of NZ_RBXL01000001.1, from coordinate 4,971,153 downwards.
TGATTCGGATATGTGCACCCGGCGTGGCCGGCCGGACGTCGACGGCAGCGGCAGTCTCGAAATCCGGGTGCCTGAACTTGACCGTGAGCTCGGGTAGACCGTCCGGCCAACCGTTTTTGTAGAAGCTCCGCAGCCGGACGATGAAA